>NZ_JPOQ01000165.1 GCF_000735045.1 Ferrovum myxofaciens | reverse complement strand
ATCTCAAAAGGCAACTGGAATGGTTCAGACGCCACCTTTTCGGTCAGAAGTCGGAACGCCGCAACCCCGACCTATACAGCCTCCAACTGGCCTTCAGTGACCTGGGTGGGGAAGGCAATACTCCGCCTCCTGCCCCGGACACCCAGTCTACCGACTCAATGCAAATAAATCAAGAGGTTATAAGAAGAATTTGTTCCCCAAAAATTCCATTTTTTGACTCGAAACCCCTTGATTTTTAATGGGGTGGTTTTGAATTGGGGAACAGAAGTTTTAAACTGTGGTGTGCCAGAAATCAAGCCAGCGTGATGGCCGGCCAGATGTTGACTGTCAATGTGATAGCGCGTAGAATTTATTCGTATCTCATACGAATCTATAGGATGTGCTATAATGGCTAAAAACGTGCGCGAAATCGCCGTCGACATCGACGGGTTTATGAAACGTAAGACCCTGAACGTCTGGACTCTCCCATGGGTGCAACTCTACGAGGTCGCCGAGCGCGAAAGAATCAAGGACGCCTTTCAGAATGACCTGCGTGACGCGTTGCTGGCGCACAGCCTGCAGATAAGTTACGGCACGAATGCTGTCACGATTCACCGCGATGCCAACTTCGGCCCGCAGGAGTTCAAAAAATGAGCAAGGTGGATGCATGGTGTCGACCAGTGCGTGCAAAAACCGGGCAACTGGTGTTTGGTGGAGCGGCCCGGAATGTTCGCATTGCAGCCGCCGGGGGGATGGATGCCATTGTTCTGCGCATTGCCAAAAATGCGGCGCGTGAGGCGTTTGAGCAAGCGGACGAAGCAGTTCGATCGTCGCAGTATCGGGCAAAGTTGAGGCTTGTTGCCTAAGTAGTAGGCTGGCTTGATGCTATGGAAACGAAGCTGAACACTGCAGCACTGGAGCCAGGCGACATTGTTTTTACGACAACGAGCTCGGCGCTCAGTAAGATCATCCGCGTAACCACACGCAGCGATATTTCACATGCCATGGTGTGTGTTCAGTACGGCTCGGTCATTGTTTCCTTAAGATTGAACCGAAACGCTACAGGACTATTTCTGATGCTTTTCCTGATAATGGACTCCGTTGTCTATATACAATACAATTATCAGGGCAAAAACCTAAAACAAAACCGAAATACCATTGACACATCCCAAGGTACTGCATGCAAATACGCCAAATCAAGGTCAGTCACTTTCGGGGCATTGCCACTTTGGATTGGACGCCATCCCATTCGTTCTGCTGCTTGATCGGGCCAGGAGACTCGGGAAAATCGACGGTGCTGGATGCTATCGAGGCGCTGCTGTCTTCCCGCTGGTTCTCATTCACTGAGCCCGACTTCCTCGGTTGCGACACTTCGATGCCCATTGTGATCGAGGCCACCATTGGCGAGCTGTCGCGTGCCTTAAAGTCCGACGAACGATTCGGCCTTTACATCCGAGGATGGACCAGCATCGGAGCCCTTCGCGATGAACCGGAGGAGGACGACGAACCTGTACTGACCTTGCGGCTGACAGTGGACGCGACCATGGAGCCGGTTTGGGAGCTGATATGCGACCGTATGGACGATCCGCGCACTCTGTCAAACCGTGACCGAGCTTTGTTCGGCCTGGTCCGACTGGCCGGCGAAGATGCCCGTCACCTCGCTTGGGGCCAAGGTTCGGTTCTGTCGCGCCTGACTGGCGACACTGACGAAGCGTCTGCTCGGCTCGCTGAGGCCTATCGCACGGCCCGAGCCAGCGCCAAACTTAATGAGATCGAGTCGCTGACCAATGCAGCCGATGCTGCAGAGGGTTTCGCCAAGGTGCTTGGTGCCTATGTCGAGGGGGCTTATGAGCCTGGCCTCGAGCTCGGACGCTCGGGTCTGTCGTCTGGCTCCATCGCATTGCACGACAGCGGCGTGCCGCTGCGGTTGGCAGGCATGGGATCGCGCCGACTGGCCACGCTCGCCATCCAGAAATCCGCCATCGCCGAAGGTGCCATTGTCCTGGTCGATGAGATTGAGCATGGCTTGGAGCCGCACCGAATCATTGGAGCCATCGCGCAACTCAAAGGGGATCAAGCTAAGGCAGCGACAGACAAAAGGCCCGTAGGCCATGTGCTGATGACCACGCACTCGGATGTGGCTTTGGGCGAAGCCGGCGAAAACAGCCTGCACGTGATCAAGACCACCCGACCTGACCGCCTTACCAGCGTCACAACTCCGGTAACACCAACATCGCTTCGCCCGCTGCTTCGCTTCACGCCGAGATCTCTATTCGCTCGACGCATCTTGGTCTGCGAGGGCTACACGGAAGTCGGCCTACTATTGGGGTTGAGGGAGCATTGGCCTGCGCGACATGGCAATAAGCCGATCGAGCAACTCGGTGCCACGATCGCCGACGGCAACGGCGGCGAGGCTTACGCGATGACCTTAGCCTTGGCCAAGCTTGGCTATACCACTGCCATCTACCGTGACAGCGATAATTCGTTGTCCGCCGATCAGCAAGCCAAGCTGGCAGCGGCAGGCATTCCAGTCTTCGAATATGGCGGTTGGCTCTATACGGAGCTCGCGATCTTCAGCGCCGCGAACGATGCCCGCGTCCAAGAGCTTCTGCACCATGCCCGCGAAGAGAGAGGTGACGATTTCATCGACAACAACCTCGCCGCCAAGATCGACGACATCAATGTGGAGTGCATCCGCCTTGGCTTTGAGTGCTGGGGGCTACTCTCTGCCAAAAGCGGCGAAGAGCTCCGCGTCGCTATTTCCGAGGTCGCAGCTTCCAAAGGCAAGGAGAAGAAAGACAAGAAGCCATGGTTCAAGGACCAGCGCCTAGGGCGCAGCCTCGCTCCATTCGTATGGAACATCGCGGCTGAGGCTACGGCCTCTCCGCTGGCGGTAACACTAGCTGCCATCGAGGCCTGGCTATATGCTTGAGGCCGCCGACCTCGTCTCCTTGGGCAACGCCGCGATCGTTGCTCCCGCCGGACATGGCAAGACCGAGATCATCGCCAACGTAGCGGCTTTGGGGCGGCGCGCACTCATATTGACGCACACCCATGCCGGTGTCCATGCCATCCGCTCTCGCATGAAACGGTTGGGTGTTCACCATTCTGCGGTGGTGGTGGACACCATCGCCGGGTGGTGCATGCGGTATGCCCATGCATTTCCCGGCGTCGCCAAGCCGCCGCCAGACATGCCAAAGACAGGAGAGGAGTGGGAACAGCTCTATCAAGGAGCGGTACTCGCCCTGCAAGTCTTGGCCGTGCGCGAAGTGGTCACGGCCTCCTATGACCGCATCCTGATCGACGAATACCAGGACTGCGGAGGGAGCCAGCACGCGCTGGCCATCGCCTTGTCTGGAATTGTGCCCACATTGATTTTTGGTGACCCCATGCAGGGCATCTTCGAATTCGCAGGTGCGACGCTCAAATGGGACAGCGAAATTCATCCAAGCTTTCCGCTGGCGGGAAAGCTCAATACGCCCCATCGCTGGAATGGCAAGAACCCTGCGCTTGGGGAGTGGATCGCCGAGACAAGGATCAGGCTCATGAATGGGGATGCCATTGATCTGGCTGATCCCCGCATCACCTTCCGCGAATCCAATGATGCCTTCGATATGTCCACATTGTTCGAAGGCATTGACGGTAAGGAAGGAAGCTTCGCTGCGATCCACTGCAACAAGCGCATTTGCTATGGACTGGCCAAGGCGGCAAGCGGTGGCTACCAAGCCATTGAGGAGGTCGCAGCAGGCAGACTCAATGAATTTGCTAACGCATGGGATCACGCAACAACTACTAATAGGCGACTTGATGCTATCACAGGTCTGCTGGCTGACTGCTTCCAGCAAAAAGACCTCGCCAAAGACGAGACAGTCGATCCTGACGAGGCTGAGATGAACGCGGCGTTGAGCGAAATTGAGGTTGGTCTTGGAGTCGGTAACGGTGCCGAGGCTGCAGCCCAGTTCTTGGGGCTGTTTCGAAAGCGTCCTCGCTGGAAGCTTTACCGAAGCGAGCTATGGCGCGATACGGAGCGCGCAGTGAGCGAACTTGCCGCTGGCAGAGCAAAAACGATGGTCGACGCCGCGGGAAGCATTCGTCAGCGCGTCAGCAACTCAGGCCGTAAGCTGCCGAAGAGAACCGTCTCGACACCGCTGCTGCTCAAAGGTCTGGAGTTTGATCACGTCATTGTGCCGGACGCGACCCATTTCGCGAAAGAGAGTAAAGCCCAAGCCAAGCTTTTCTATGTCGCGATTTCACGAGCCACGCGATCATTGACGATTAGCTCTTCGAGTCGCTGGATTTCGCTGCCTATCCCAAATTCTTGATCAATCGGAAAATAGCACTCATGATATTGATGCTGCATGTCGCGCCGCAGCTCGTAACGAACCAAGGAGATATGCGTAGTGGAATTTGACGTGAACGACATGCGGGAAATGATGATTGGCGCCTTCCAGCTTCGGCGGGTTGATGACAAATTTACGTTCTACTACGACGAGACCAACAACATCCGTAAGTTTTATTTGACGGACCATGGCACTAACGTTGTGGAGCATAAGAATTTCGTTCTAGGAGGTATCGTTCTTTTGGAAGGACAAATACTTCCCGACATCGCCCCCTTGCATGCCAACTTGCAAATGCAGAGCAACGCTACCGAAATCAAGTTTGCCCATGTAGCGAAAGGCGACTTCGAACAAGTTCTAACTTCGAAACGGCTGGCTATTGTTCTGTCTTGGATCGTCGAACATGGCATATTGATCCATTATTCCAGTGTCAATATCATCTACTGGGCCATCGTCGACATCATCGACTCCATCTTGGCAGAGGAAAAATTCGAAAGCTATCAACCGCATCACCAACCGCTGAAAAACGAGCTGTATCGGCTAGCAAATCTCGACAAGCCGGCATTCTTGGCCTTAATGAAGCGACATAGCTATCCAGACATTCAGCGAGGTAAGGCTATCGACTTCATTGCTGATATCAACGCATTCCTTGAGGCCCGCAGCCCGTCTGACGGCAACCTCCCAGCCCTCATGCTTAAGAATTTGATCAAAAAATCAGCGTCTTTGCATGAACTTGCTTTCTTAGTCGATGAAGAGGAGGACATGCTCATTGAAAGCTTTCAAGTGTTCTACACTCACCCGATCATGCTTTTCAAGAATGCCATCCATATTTTCGATCGCGAAATCCAAATTGAAAAAAGTTTGAGTGGCACCAAGTTCAAGGACGGTTCTCACCACGTAAATTTCTCATTTTCCGACTCGAAGAGTGAGCCAGGAATCCAAATCGCCGACGTAGTGGTCGGATTCCTCGGAAAATATCAAAGCTTCGTGGAAGAGAACTCGCTGCCTGAACTCATGAAGCGGAAAAGCTCCTGGAATGAAAACCAAATCAGCAATTTCAATTTGCTGCGCCAATTGATCGATCTTTCGGACGATGTTAGCAATGCATTCATTCATCGCTTGACGGCGATGGGCAGCGGATGGAAAAACGACACATTTATGCACGACTTACGACCCATGCAGCATCTGATTTGAAATTCATCCAAGGTTTCCTCAATTGTCAATCAGCATCCAATATTTGCCACTTTTGTAGTCTGCTGATGTCGGTTTTACGCTACTTGACTCGATAGGAATTGTTGCTTGTTTCAAGAATGTCGCAATGGTAGGTAATGCGATCGGAGGTATTATCCCAAAACAAAAATTGGCCTTAGCCACTTAGTTTCTACTTCTTATTCCGATGAATATTGGGGAGATTGCCACATTATTTCGTCGGACTAACGATAGTGCCAAGCCTCACATACCGTTCTGTTGTCGTTACTGACCCATGTCCCAGTTGCTGACGGGCTTCCAGTATGCCGGCGCTGTCCGCTTTTTCAGTTCCGGCCTTTGCACGCAGATCCCGGAACTGAAAACCGGCGATTGCAGAAGCCAGTTCAGTTTTTCCCGATTTTTCGGCAGCCAAAACGGCCTTATTGCGTGATCGTTCAAAAGCGTTATCCAGCCCGGAATAGCTTAGCGCGCCACCGCCCATGGCGACAATCATTGCGGTATCGGCCACCTTGGCCAAGCGCTTGCGCTCCATGATTTCATCGATTTTCAAGCCAAGCCCGTTTCTTGAGCCATCATTATTGTTCAGTTTGATGCGCAGTGTTTTCCCAGTCTTCCCCTGTCGGACGGCTAACAGATCATTCCGAATGTCGGTAACGCGCATCTTGAGTACATCTGCCGGCCTCTGACCGGTCAGATAAGCCATGTCCAAAGCATCTTTCAACGATTGATTGGCGCAGGCATATACGGCCGCATAAACTTCATCCTCGATGAAGACGTCTTTGCGTCCTTTTTCTGTGAAACCACGGACGCCGGCACAGGGGTTCGGCAGGGTCGTCAGTCCGGTCTGCCGGGAGAAATTCCAGATATGGGACAGTAAGGCCTTTTCTCGGTTGGCGCGGGTCTTGGCAGTTGTGCCGCGCCAGTCCATATACTGACGCACATGTTGAGGCTCAATTGCCTCAAGCGGAGCCGGGGGGTTGTCGAAAAACTCCAAAAGTTTCGCCAGCTCCTTCAGGTTGTCAGACTGCGTCCTCGGGGCTTTGGTTGGAATAACCATGGCGGTATATTTCTCGGCGGCTTGCCGGAACGTCACCATGGCGGCGCGGGACGCATTTCCACCCTCAAGCTGAGCCCACTGTCTTATTGCATCGACGTAATCTTTCCCCAACGCGATTTCATGCTGGCCATCAAAGTAATAATAGTAGGTTCCGCTTGATCTCACCCGTGCTTTCATTCGCACAGGCAGATTAAGGTTGACCGTTCGTTTACGTCCCAAGGGCAGCTGACCTCCACGGTTTTTTTCCTGCCTGTTCGTCCCTTTTGCCACCTTCGACGGCGGATCGGGTGACAACAGGCTGGCCACATGCGTTCAGGGTAAACGGAATTCCAGACGCACGCAACTGCTGCACCTGCTTGGACTTTTGCGTCCTGCCAGTGAGTATGCAAACTTCTTCTGGGGTCAAGAAAAGGTTCACGATTCCTGCCGTTGCAATCGGTTCCAGTTAATCAGTCCCTGTACGCAGGAAACGGCGAAATAGCCATAGAGCATTACAAGGAGCCATTGTTGCTGCATGGCGAACATGGCCACACCGACACCATTGCCAATCAGCCAGAACCAGTAGCCTTTCCTGTTGCGGCGTTTGATAAATTCGTTCCCCACGATGGACAGGGAGGTAAATGCGATATTCAGCGCATTCACCTCTTGTCCCCCAAGGCTCGGGCAATGATCCACAGCAGCGAGATGCCGATTACGGCCAGCGAAATCATGCCAAGCAATCCAACTTGATGGCTGATTTTGAAGAGGGTGGCATAGATCAACCCATGCACCGCTGCGCTTGCGATCATGTGCCCGATGTGCATGGTCAAACCCCTTGATCAGTTCGTGCCGCCATGGCTCTGGCGATTTTCTGGTCTGTTTTGTACTGACTCAGCGCAAATACTGCCCAGATGGTCGCAGGCAACCAGCCGACCATTGTGATCTGCAAGAACAGACAGATAAAACCAGCGACAGGGCGGCCGATTGTGAAGAAGGTCAGCCAGGGAAGAAAGAGTGCAATGATGAGACGCATGGCAAGTCCTTTTGAATTGGGTGTATATGGCCAGCTTATTGTACGATCCGGCAGTCCTGGAGCGTTACGCTCCCTTGCAGCCATGCTTGGGTGGGAATCGTGAAGACGCCTTGAATCGTGATTGTTTGTCCTTTACTGACTGATGAAGCTGTGGACATATAGGCGGGACGGG
>NZ_JPOQ01000164.1 GCF_000735045.1 Ferrovum myxofaciens | reverse complement strand
GCAAAAGAAGCCAGATGCACGATGGCATCGTTGGTGTCGAATTTGCCCGAGGGCAAACGCTCCAGGTCCAGATCGCTTTTGAATTCAGAATGAAATTGCTCATGGGTACCATGGTGCTTGTAGAGTTCGATGACTTCCGCCGTAGGCAAGTCCAGACTACTCCACCATCCTTCCAACTCGATCTCCGGCACCAACAGGTGTTGCCCCCTCTTGTCGATGGTGCGCTCGATCACGCGCACATGCAAGACGAAGTCACGCTGACTCCCCTGCCAGGCACGAGTGACCGTCATCTTCATCAGGGCCACCCGCTTTCCGGGGCGTTGTTCTTCA
>NZ_JPOQ01000163.1 GCF_000735045.1 Ferrovum myxofaciens | reverse complement strand
GGAAAATTTCGACGCTGTTGCGTGATTTTCATTGGGACCGCGTCGATCGGGTTTTTTTGCAGGATGATGCCTCATGACTGAATTGACCGTTCGCCCCATGACAGCAGCCGATGATTCCGCCTGGGATGCCTTTGTCGCCATCTGTCCCCAAGCCACTTTTTTTCATCGCGCCGGCTGGAAAAAAATCATCGAAGAAGCTTTTGGCCACCGGACCCACTTTCTTCTGGCAGAGAATGCTCAGGGCATTCAGGGTATCCTGCCTTTAGCCGAGATCCGCCACTTCTACTTCGGACACGCCCTGTCTTCCCTGCCCTTTTGCGTGTATGGAGGAATCGCCGCCCTTTCGCCCGAGGCCACCCGGCAACTGGACCAAGCCGCCCAGGATCTGGCTGTCCGGCTGAAGGTGGACCATCTGGAATATCGTCAAAGACATTCCCTGCACCTCGATTGGCCACGCAAGGAACTGTATGTCACGTTTCGTCGGGACATCGATCCCGATCTGGAACAGAACATGAAAAACATTCCGCGCAAACAACGGGCCATGGTTCGCAGTGGGATCAAGAATGGCCTGGTCAGCGAAATCGATGACACCGTCCACCGGTTTTATCAGGTTTTTGCGGACAACATGCTGCGTCATGGCACCCCCACCTTTTCTTACCATTACTTTGCCCTGCTGAAATCCACCTTCGGTCAGGATTGTGAAGTCTTGTCGGTGTTGAAGGACCAGCAGGTGGTCAGCAGCGTCCTGACCTTTTATTTTCGGGATGAAGTGCTTCCTTACTATGCGGGGGATACCCTGGCGGCCCGCAACCTCGCCGCCAATGACTTCAAGTACTGGGAATTGCTGCGGCGCAGTTGCGAAGGGGGTTATCGGGTATTCGATTATGGACGCAGCAAACTGGGTACAGGATCCTACCATTTCAAAAAGAACTGGGGATTCGAACCCACCCCCCTGCACTACGAATATCGTCTCTATGGAGCCGCCGAAGTTCCGGACCAAAATCCCCTCAATCCGAAATACCAGTTCTTCATCAAAGCCTGGCGCCATTTACCCATGCCGGTGGCAAATTGGCTCGGCCCCCAACTGGTGAAGTATCTGGGCTGATGGAACCCCTTCTGTTCCTGGTACATCGCATTCCCTACCCCCCCAACAAGGGGGACAAGATCCGTTCCTACCATTTGCTTCAACACCTGTCGCAACGTTACGCGGTCCATTTGGGCACCTTTATCGATGACCCCGAGGATTGGTGGCATCAGGACAAGGTCAAAGCCCTGTGCGCCTCCACCTGTCTCCTTCCCCTGCATCCCGGACGATCAAAATGGGCCAGTTTGAGGGGGTTATGGACGGGACAGGCCCTCACCCTGCCCTATTATTACCAGGCTTCCCTGCAACAGTGGGTCGATGCGGTGATTCAAAGGGAACAGATCCGGCGCATCGTGGTTTTTTCTTCATCCATGGCCCAATATGTCGAAGGGTATCCCCAAACGTACCGCCTGATGGACTTTGTGGACCTGGATTCGGATAAATGGACCCAGTATGCCCGCGCCAAATCCTGGCCCATGAACGGGTTATATCGGCGGGAAGGACGCCGGTTGCTGGACTATGAACGTCATATTGCCCGCACTTTTGACGCCTCCCTGTTCGTCTCGGCCCATGAAGCCCGGATATTTTGTGACCGGGCCCCCCACTGTGCGCCCAAAGTTCATTGGTATAATAATGGCGTGGATACCCGTTACTTCGATCCGTCCCTTTCTCATCCCAATCCCTACCCCCCGGCGCAGATTGCACTGGTTTTCACGGGGGCCATGGATTATTGGCCCAATGCCGAGGCCGTGGAGTGGTTTGGAAAAACCATTTTCCCCCACCTCCGTCGTCTACACCCCAACCTCCACTTTTATATCGTGGGGTCCAACCCCACGGACAGCGTTCGACAGTTGGGCAGAGGGGAAGGTATTCAGGTCACCGGACGCGTGGCCGATGTCCGTCCCTACCTCGCTCATGCCCATTGGGTGGTGGCGCCCCTGCGTATTGCCTGCGGCATCCAGAACAAGATTCTGGAAGCTCTGGCCATGGAAAAACCCTTGATGGCCAGCGCACAGGCCATGGAGGGATTGGACATCCCCTCCCTGGGTCCCGGCTGTCTGACCGCCACCACCCAGGAAGAATGGGTAGCGAAGGCGCAACCCTGGCTGCAAGGCCCGCCCCAACGGATATCCGCTCATCGTCAGTGGGTGATGCGGCATTTTGACTGGGCCACTAACCTGAAAGTGGTGGATGACCTGCTTTCCTCGGCTCAAACCAGACAGACTGCCCCATGACCGGTTTTCCCCAACCCTGGAAAAGACCCCTGACCCTCAGCGGTATCATGGCACTTCTTCTGTTGCTCTGGTTCTATCCCGTCGTCCAGTTCACCGTACATACCTGGCTGGGCAACGAAACCTACCTGCATGGAGGACTGATCCCCTTCATTTCTCTCTGGTTGATCTGGCGGGAACGGGATGCACTGAAAAACATTCCCCCCGGCGTCAGCGGGTCGGCCCTGGTAGTCTTCGCCTTTTTTGCCTTGGCCTGGGAACTGGGAAAAGTGTCCAATGCCATGATCATTCAACAGTTTTCTCTGGTGGGCATGATCGTGTGTGCCACCTGGTCACAAATCGGCAACGCCGCTTTCCGTCAGTTGCTCTTTCCCCTTCTGTTCCTTTTTCTGGCCGTGCCCTTTGGTGAATCCTTCATTCCTCCGCTGATGGATTTCACTGCGGATTTTGCCACGGCTGCCATCCATCTGACCGGCATACCGGTTTACCGGGAAGGGAATTTTCTGACCCTCCCCACTGGCAACTGGTCGGTGGTGGAAGCCTGCAGTGGTTTGCGCTACCTGATCGCCTCCCTGACCCTGGGCGTCCTGTTTGCCCACCTGGCCTATCGCCACTGGACCAGAAAACTCCTGTTTTTGCTGGCTTCTCTCATAGTACCCGTGGCTGCCAATGGCGTGCGTGCCTATCTCATCATTCTGATCGGTCATCTCAGCGGCATGAAATTGGCGGTGGGCGTGGATCACCTCATCTATGGCTGGCTATTTTTTGGACTGGTGATGTTCCTGCTGTTCTGGATCGGCTCTTTTTTTCGGGAAGATACCCTGCAGGAACCCTTTTCCCCGGAAATACTTCCCTCCCCGGCGGGTATTGCCGTCCCACGCGCCAAAATAAATCTGGCCCCCCTTGGGATATTGGTCTTCCTTGCCCTCCTCCCCCGTTGGCATGTGGACTATCTGGAGCACCTGTCCCGATCTTCAGCCAACCCTACCTCTTTCGTACTTACGGCCCCTCCCCCCTGGTCTTCGGTACCTCTCGAAAGCGATTACTGGACCCCCCATTACACCGGGGAGCGAATCAAATTCGCAGAGGCCTATACCCCCCTCCAAGGAACACCCCCGGTCACGGTCTTTATTGCCTACTATCGTAACCAAACCCAGGGATCCTCCCTGATTACCTCCGGCAACACCCTGGTGATTCCTCAGGACCACCGCTGGGGAAAAACCCACGAATCTGCACACCCCCTGTGGGTTTCCGTCCAGACTTCCCCGCTTCCCTTCACGGAAACCCTGATTCGTTCCGATCGCCAGCGCAGGGTAGTATGGGACTGCTACTGGGTGGACCGGCGTTGGGTTTCCAGCCCCTATGCCGTCAAGGCGTGGGAAGCATGGTCCGTACTCAAAGGTCAGGGCGATGGTGCCGCCGTGGTGGTATTCTCCACGCCCTTCCTCTCGGGCAATACCTCGCAGGCGCAACAAAGCCTGCAGTCTTTCAGCCAGGCCATGCTCCCGGAAATCCAGCAGGCACTGGAACACCTCAACCAGCCTCGATCCCAGTGATGCCCCCGGACTCTCGCCCCCTCATTGCCCACGTCATCTATCGCCTGGATGTGGGCGGATTGGAAAACGGACTGGTAAACCTGATCAACCATCTGCCCGCCGATGGGTTTCGACATGCCATTTTATGTCTCAAAGGCCATGATCCCGCTTTTGCCCTACGCATTCAGCGCGCGGATGTCCTCCTGATCGATCTCGACAAAAAAGAGGGGAAGGACCTGTGGGTCTACGGGCGTCTCTGGCGTCATTTCAGGCGACTCAAACCGGCGATCGTCCATACCCGCAATCTCACCAGCCTAGTGGCTGTGGTGCCGGCGCTGCTGGCGGGCGTTCCCTACAGAATCCATGGCGAACATGGTCGGGACATGTCGGATCTGGACGGCAGCAATAAAAAACATCGGTGGTTTCGACGGTTGTTGCTGCCCCTGACCCATCGGGTCATCGCCTTATCGCAAGATCTGGAACACTACCTGACGCAGGGGATCGGTGTCCCTCCAGGCAAGGTTTCCCAATTCTACAACGGGGTGGACACCGATCTCTTCCATCCCCGCGCAGACGGTGAACCCAGCCCTTTTCCTTTTTTTTCTTCCACCGAAAAAATTTTTACCCTCGGCACCGTGGGTCGTATGCAGGCCGTCAAGAATCAATTGATCCTGGCTCAGGCCTTCATCACTCTAGTGGAAACAGCCCCCAAGGAACTGGCAGGGTCACTCCGGCTGGTCATGATCGGAGAGGGGGAACTCCGGGCACCCTGTCAGACTTTGCTGGATCGTGCCGGACTGACGGATCGGGTCTGGTTGCCCGGTGCCCGTCATGACATCCCCACCCTTCTGCGCCATCTGGACCTGTTTGTGCTGCCTTCCCTGGCCGAAGGCATTTCCAATACCCTTCTGGAGGCCATGGCTTCGGGGGTCCCGGTCATTGCCACCGCGGTGGGCGGAAACCCCGAACTCGTGACTCCCGGCATCGATGGATCACTCATCCCGTCCAACGATGTCCCCGCCCTGGTTCACGCACTGCTCGGTTACCTGCTGGATCACCCCACACTGATTCAGCAAAGGAATCAGGCGCGCCACACCGCGCTGGATCGCTTCAGCATGAAAACCATGGTCGATCACTACAAAGCAATCTATACAACAGGCAATGATAGTCAGCGAAGCACTTCGAATGTTACAAGATGACGGTTGGCATTTGGTAGCTACTGTTGTCTCCCACACTCAGAACGCCCCGTGCCGCTATCGCTGCGTTGCTGGTGGCCTTGCCAGCGAATCCTGCATCCGCTGCGATTCTTTCTTGGCCTCGGCCAGGAGTTGATCCCAATCATCAGGCGGATGTCCGCTTTCCAACATCTTGCGGAACATTCGGTAGGCGTCGTCGCTGCTCTCATAAGCGCGCTTGGTGTCCTCGTCATTCACCCAGGCGTAGACGATCACCTTGCTCGGAGCGTGGTAGCGAAAGAACAGTCGGTACTGCTGGAAAAACTTCGCCCGGAACCAGTGCTTGTGATCGTCACCGAGCGTCCCACCCTGGCGGTACTCCGATCTCGCCGGATCTTGTGGGATGACATCGAACGCCAACTTGGTGATCGCGGCCAGTCGCTTACTGGCGTTCTTCTTTACGTACCCGGATGGATTCTTCTGCTTCAGGGTCTCGACCTGCCGTGCCAGCGCTTCAATCTGCGCCAGGAACAGTGGATGGGCGAAGACCGTCCAACCATGAATAACCAGGAACTCGGGCTTCCCCGCGCTCATTCATCGTCTGCCGAAAGGGCTGCATCAAGATCGACTTCGACATCACCGACCAGGGACTGGAGCCGTTGGACGAGGCCAGCATCCAAGGACAGCAGGCGCTCAGGATGGCGAGTGATGTCGTGGGCAAGGAAGCCGAGGAACTGGCCGAGCACCGGATCGTCTCCCTCGAAAGCTTCGGCACGCGTCAGCACCACATCGCCGCTGGGGCGGATGGTGTAGCGGATCTTGTCCCGCTTGCCCAAGCGCAGGGCAAGACGCACGGTTTCCGGCACAGTGGTCTGGTAACGGTCAGTCAGAGTGGATTCGACTTCGAGGGTAGCGACCATGGCTGCCTCCTGCAGTAATTGGGTTGATGTCTGGATGGTAATGCAACTGCATTGCTATGTCAATGTACGTCCAACGATGTCCCCGCGCTGGATCGCTTCAGCATGAAAACCATGGTCGATCACTACAAAGCAATCTATACAACAGGCGGTTGGTAGTAACCAGCCTCCTTTTGGTGACGCACAGCCAGAATGGTGACGGTCTCACCATCGAAGCGGTAACGCGCGACATAACCGCTGTCGCCAAAGTCGATCAGCCATTCCCGGTACTCGTTCGGCCCATGGTCATCCACGGGTCGGCCAATCTGTGGCTGAAGTGCAAGCATTTGCACGGCTTTCATGATCGTATCGGCGGCTCGCCTAGCCGCAACTGGATTCTTTAGGCGCAAGAATTCCTGCAACCGTTGCAGGTCGCGGATGGCACCGGGAGCGTAGATCACAGGTGACATACGGGCACTGGCAGTTCGTTTTCAGTCCCCCAACTGGCAAGCCAGGTATCGACCTCTGCGGCGGTGACGTGCAAACCTGTTTCCTGATATTCCTCCCACGCCTTGATGGCGTCTTGCCGAAAGGCTTCGCGCTTTTCCTCTCGGTCAACATACTGGCTGATGGCTTCACGCATTATCCAATGCGCCGAACGGTGACGGGCTTCGGCCAGATTTTCAACACGAGTACGGGTGTCCGCGTCGAGTTTCACGGATACGGTCTTGGCGTCAATGTGTGGCTGTGGCATGGCGTTCCCTCCCCGATCAAAGATCAGGTATTACCTTAACACACTTTGGGTGATTTTGGCCAAAAAGAAAAGAGACTCTTCACAGAGCCTCTTTTCTTTCATCGAGTACGAGAAATATTACCGATTACACATTGGAGCGACGGCGCGTCTGACTGATTAACCTAATTGGTCAAACCCCTTCTCTACGACGCAAGGACAGGCCGATTCCAACCAATCCCAAACCCAGCAAGGCTACGGTAGCAGGCTCAGGAGCATACTGTAACACGGCCTGTCCACCATTTCTGATGTACATTTGGGCGGGGGCATTATTGTTGTTTCCGGGCCCTCCAAAAGCGGGGTAACCATTACTCGTAATCAGTGCTTGACTCAGTAAACTAGCATTTGAGGTCACAAAACCTAACAACATGCTGTAGTTCAAAGGAGCATTTGCAAGATTCAAGAAGGGCGTACCCGTCACGGACACAGGAGGGATATTGGTCGTGGTTAATTCAAGTTGGCTGTTGTTGGTGGGAGTACCCGCAGCAGTCAGTCCTGTACCACCAGAAGTATACGGGTTACCCGTATTCGCGATAGTAAAATGGGCCAAGTCTACGCTTCCACTGTTCACAGCCCCGTTCAAAGTTCCCGGAGTACCATAGGTCGTGGTGGGGCTATAGTAGAGGTCAAGGGTACCGCCATTGAAGGTAAATGTTCCGGCGTTAGGTCCAGTTGTATAAGTCGTATCCGTCGCGTTCAACACTGCGGTAAATTGACCACCTGACAATGGCAAAGAGGTACCTCCATTGTATTGAGTGAAATTGAACACACCCAAATCAGTCGAATTTAAAGTAGAACCGCTTCCTGGGGTGTTGGTCACATAACTCATGCCACTATAATCAAGTTCTGTGACATTTGGGATGATAGGCAGACCAGGCAAGTCAAGGTTAAAAGAGGGAATGGCGATACTCGCAGAAGCGGTAGTAGAATATATCGCGCTAACCGCCGCTGATGCAGCGACCAGAACTGCGACGAGAGATTTTTTTTGAAGATTCATGTTTTACTCCGGTTAGTTGCCTATGATCAGGATTGCCCTAACTTATAAGCACAAGTCATGCCAGAAATCGTATTGTATTGATAACCAACAATAATGTATTTTTTACTTCAAGCCGATTTTTCGGATGTGTAAAGTTTTCTGACACTCCCGTCGGATCTTCAGCGATCTTTCTTACGCGCATCGCGCAACGAAGATCCCAACCCCGAAATGATTTCCGTAGCTGCCATGATGATTTGAGTCGAGGCAAATCCTGCCTTGCGCAACTCCCGGTAGAAGGAGCGTGCCAGCAATTTGGCCAATTTACCCGGATCTTCCGCCGCTTTCACCATGGCATTCAAGTCCGGTCGGTGAGCTTTTTCCAGAGCCACCGTAATGAAATTGGAGCGCAGAACCCCCCGCATCTGCACCAGTTGGATATCCCGTTCCACCAGCAGTCCGGCGATGGTCAATCCATGCAACTCCTGTGCCTCATAGGGGCGTTGGAACCCACCCCGCACATTCATGATCCCTGCCACTTGCCCATCCCGCAGCAACGGTACAGACAGAAAACTTTTCCCCTGATTCTTCGGATACCGAGCCTGAGAAAAAAATTCTGATGCCTCGATATCCTCCACCAACAAAGGCTTTCCCGAGGCCAGCACCTGACCGGCAATCCCCTCGCCCTGTTTGGTCTTGCCCCGATAAGCCACGGCAGGAAGGTCACCATAGTGAGCGCACAACTGCAATCCTTCGCCATCAAACACCATGGCCGAGGTTCCTTCCGCATCGAAGACCTCGGCCAGGCGGGCACACCATCGTTCCAGCAAGGGAGCTACCCCATGAAATACCTCTCCCCCATCGGGAATCAGAGCCAATTTTTCAATGAGTCCTTCAGATCCTGTGGGTGCCATGGCGATTCCTTTCTCCTTTCATGATTTTCCGGACCAGTGTAATCGAAGCAAGGACAAACGGGTCGAACGGGCGTGGGCAGGCACCGAGTACCCGATTCGCCCCATGAAGACCACCCGATCGGCCTGCTCCTTTCCGCCCATCCATTTATCCAGGGCAAAGGCAATGCACTCTGCCTGTGGCTGCGCATTTTCCCGGATAGACAGGGATACCCCTTGAGTCGCGTACCGTCTGAAAATGAGGGGGGTCATCTCGGGCTGCAATTGCAGTTTCAACTGCGTCGCCGTCAGCCAGAAACGTTGAAGCGCCTTTCCTGCTTCGACATCGTCGCCCAGGGTTTGCGGCACGGCTTCAGCCACCAGCGCAAAATGGGCCGCACAGGCCAAGCCCGGAATGAAATCCAGGCGAATCCGGGGAATCCAGGTCCCGGCCAGGTACCTGTTAAAAAAATCCACACGTTCCCAACTCGCCATGGCCCAGCGCGTCAACTTGAGGGTCAGCGCATCCAGCCCGATGGCTTGATCGGGCACCCTGTCTTCACTGAACTGTGCGCCCCACTGGATGATATCGCGGTGAACTGCGTAGGCTTCTGGAATCGTCAGGCGCAATTTTCCTGCCCGTGCGGTAAGCGAGGCAAACGCCCAGCGCTGAGATAAACTTTCAAACCACAACACCCGATAGTTCGGCCCTACGGAGGCTTCCAGGATATTTTTCTGTTCCGGGGTCAGAGGATCGAGACGATAGGGACGGCGCTGGACAGAGCGGATCTTGATCATTTCCGTCAGGGGATCCTCCTGAAGAAAGTCCGCCATGAACGTTACTTCAAAAACCGGCGCATCTTCCGGACACCCCGCCCGTTCCACGATCTGCGTGGAAAAACCAAAACGGGTGGCAGCCAGACGCATGTTTTCCAGGAGCGCCCCCAGCGCCAAATGGCTGGCCTGCCCCCCCAGATCATAGACACAATGGGCTCGCGTATCAAATCCGTGGACATTGACCTGCCCATCGGAAACGATTTCAAAACGCCAGGGTTGGGTATTGTCCCCACTCGGGGCCCATTTCGCCCACTCCAGAATTTCCTTGATCTGTTCTGCGGCTGTCATTTTGTCCTCGCCCACTCATCATTCGTTGAGTTTTGCCAGCCGTCCTTCAGCGATCTTGAGCGCAATTCTTTGCAGTGGATGACGGTTCCCTCCCGGTCGCCAGGTACGCACCAATTTATTCCGGTAGGCATCAAATTGATGACTGTAGGGAGCCGCCCAGACTTTACCCCGCCCCAGCAAAATTTTTAATACCTCGGTAGCCGCCATGCCCGCACAGAGTTGACATGCCATGAAGGTGGAAGGTCCCCGACGTTCTTTCAAACTCACCGAAGAGGGATCCACCAGATAGTCGAAGTGCAGTCGGGCCGGGGCCAATCCCAACAAAAAGCGCAAGGCTTTGGCTTCGTCCGTCCCTTTCCCCCAGCAAAAATACTCTTCAAAGGACATTCCCCCAGGCATGAAATTCACCACCGCCGCCCCCATCCCCAGGGGAGCCGCTGTCACCACGGGAATCCCGGCCTCGGCACAGGCGTCAAAGGTCATAGAGCGCGCCGAAAAAGCGAAGAAATCCAGTCCATCGACGTACACATCCACAGTGGAAAGGAAATCGGACACATTGGCCTCCGTCACCCCTTCGGGAAACGTGCGAATCTCCAGTTCGGGGTTGATGTCCCTGGCCATTTCAGCCAGCACCTGAACCTTGGAACGGCCCAGATGAGAGACTGTGGCCCCCACCTGACGATTAAAATTATGGATTTCGAAGGTATCAAAGTCGGCGATATGAAACCGCCCCACCCCTAACCGGGCCAAGGTCAGCAGGTGATTGCCCCCCACCCCGCCCATCCCCGCAATGGCAATGCACTTGTTTGCCAGGGAGCCCTGCTCGGCCCGGGTCAGCCAGCCTATGTTGCGCGAAAAGGCATCGGAATAACCAAACATCACGAGATACTGGGAGAATCATAGGCCATTTGGCGAAGTCTGCCCAAAATACCCTCGGAATCCTTGGCGGTCATCAAGTAAGGAAAAAGGGAACGATCCCCCACTGCCCGATCCATCCTTCCCCCTACCTCGCGAATCCTTCGCCCCAGTTCTTCAAAGTCGATCAACAGAAGCACCGAAGGCGCATTGACGCGCGGACAGATCCGCTCCGAACCAATGAGGGTAAACCCCAGCATCTGCTCATAAAATCGTGCGTGCCGAGGATTGACTTCCAATAATCCATCCGTACAACCAAACAATCCATAGGGATACAGATAGGCTACATGGAACAAACTGGCCAGTACCCGTTTGTTTCTGACCTGGGGATCCATGGCCAACCGATTGAATTCGCATAAAACCTTGCCTTTGGCACGCATGTCTTCCAACACATCGTGGTAGCCGGAATCCGCATAAAGCCCCAGGGGCGAATCAACGCCGACGGAGATGGTACCAATCACATCCGCATCATTGTCATAAGCCAGCAACGTAATCCGGTTGGGTTCGGTCAGGGTCTGCGCAGAAAGATTCTTGTAGCCCCGCCACTCATACATTCGATTGATCAGGATACTGGCAGATTCATGGCGCTCTTCCGTATTGGCCAAACGGATACGATACTCATGGGTTTGAGTGGAGAGGGATACCGTATCGTCATTTTCAGGAATGGCATAACTCATCGAGGATAATGTCGAAGGAACCGATTCAAAAAAAGACGCTATGATATCGTCGTCGCAGTCGTGCCCGACATCATATTTAGTGGCCATGCAATCGTACCCTCCGGAATACTGTAGCCTTGTTATTTCAAACATCCCAAGCCCCCCGACACATTGAACGTGCACGGAGTATAGCCCCCTCAAGTTTAAAACTCGCTTAACGCAAATTAAGGAATTCTTAAGCCGACTATGACGCATTCGGTTTGATTCTGTCAAGACAGAAATACCAAACCCTCCCCACCAGTTCGTGACAAAAATAATAAAAATTCTGTAGCCCTGACGCACTGGGTAAAAAACTGAAACCACTGATCGCGCCTTCGTCGTACCCAGTCCCCGCCGGAATCACCGTCATCCCCAGACGTTGGAATTCGGGCATCGCCCGGTTCAAATGCCAAGCCTGGCTCACCAGATAAATCCGGGTGATTCCCGCATTTTTCAACAGGGAAACAGAATCCAGAGCATTTTCGCGGGTGGTGGTGGAGCGTGTTTCAACCCAGCGCACCGGAACGCCAAATTCATTTTCCAGCACATTTTTCATGACCTGACCTTCGGACACCCCCAGCCGCCCCCCCCCTCCCCCTGAAACCAATATGGGCTTATTCCATCGACGGGCCAGCCATGCTCCGTACCGAATTCGCTCCAGAGTCAGGATTTTTGGGGCGCCCCCCCCGTATTCAGCCCTGTTGTGAACCATGCCGGCAGACAGAATGACAATGGCGTCTGCTTCGTTGCCCTGCAGGTTCCGATAAGGGGGCATGAGTTGATGCAGCAGAAAACTGCTGACCAGAGGGGTGGAAAAGATCCAGAACAGCGCCAACCCACTGCCCGCGAGCCAAAAACCCTGGCGTTTGTTCCCAACCCTCATCAACCCCACGCCCAAAAAGATCGGCAACAACAATACCAGGGGCGGCATCATGATCCCTTCGGCAAGCCCCCCCCAGGACATACTCAAGGAGCCAGGGTTTGCAGCGCGCCAGGATAAACCGGGCCATGCTTCAACAAATTCAACTGACGTGGCGCCACAGGTTCGGCGCGGGGGACGAGATCGATATCAGGCGCCAGCGATGGGGAAGGAGTCTCATAATGCAATTGTTCCTCCACCGGCGCCTCCAACCGATAGTCCTGACGGAGCGGCCGGTAAAATGCCTGCCAGTCCACTGATCGGTCGTTGGAAGAGACCAATCCCGCAAGGACATGGTATTCCCCATACCCCACCAGCAGATTGTTGACGGAAACCACGCGGGCTCCCGCCTTGGGTACGCGCAAAAAGGCACCGGCCCCTTCCTTGTCGTTCACCAGCGTATTGCTGGCCAGGTACAGCACATTGTCCGGCCCGGACATTCCCTCTTCCCCATAGGAAATCACCGTGGAATTTTCTGTGTCCGTTCCCTGCTGAATGATATTTCCCAACACCAGCGCCGTGCCCCCATTGGGTAAATCGAGTTCGTAACTGGCTCTTCCCCCCATTTCATCCGTCAGGCGGTTGTATAGAATGTCATTCCGGGCCGCCCGACTTTTGAACAGGTGCCCCACATTGGCATGGTGAAAGTAACTGGCCAACACCACCAGGGATTTCAGTTTTCCCACATACAGATCATGGGAGAAACCATCCCCTGCCCCATTGTAGGCAAACTCGCTGTTCTCGATCACCAGGGAAGAGTTTTCTTCATCCGAGGTCAACAGCCCATTCTCGTTGGCAAAAAACAAACAGTTCCGAACCCATAAGTCCCCTTTTTCGAAACGGATACCTGCACCGTTCCGATCAGAAACCTGAGCATTCATGAAATCGATATTTTCGATCCGGATCCGACCGCCCCGAACCACCCAGATGGCTTTTCCTTCGGCACTGTTGCCCTCGGCAAACAGGCGCGCATTGCCCCCCACTCCCTGAATGAGCAGATCATTCTGCCCCCATGAAGCCACCACATCCTCATGATAGTCCCCAGCATCGATTTGAACGACATCTCCGTCCCGCGCCATGGATGCCGCCACAGAAATGCTTTTGATGGATTCGGAGGGACCCACATGAAGAATACGATGGACAGGTCCCGGCGGGACCAACCAGACTCCAGACAGATAGGGCTCGATCAGGGCCTGTTCCTCTCCTCCCTTCAAAGGGACCATCCCCCATCGGGGGGGGGGGGGTGGGATCAGAAAAGGTTGGGCCGCCTGTGCCTGAAACTCTGATGAACCCTCCAAGGCTCGAATTCTGGCAAACACCGGCGCCGTCCATTTCTCCAGACGGGGATGCCCCTCGACCCTGCGGTCCAGATAGTTCAGAATCTCCGCCACACTATAACCGGAGGCACGATACTCCATAAAGACGCCACCGACCCCCACCAAAATCAGAAAAGAAGTCCCCAGAAAGACGAGTTTTGTTTTTCTGTACCGATAGCGATAGCGATAACGGTTGGATTTTATTTTGGTCATGGATAAATTCCCTGCAAAAAATCACGCCGGACTGACATGGCCATCACCGGCCTATCAGTCAACTTTTCGACCTTCCCAACCGTATTCATCTGCTCTACAATGGCAAAAATCATTGCACTCTCGGGAATTCACGAATGATACAGAAATCCTGGTGGAAAACCCTACAGTCATTCCCCTCTTTTTTCCGACCTTCGCCTAAGCATTCAGGGAAACGGGGAAATAGTACACCTCTTTCCAATCCTCTGGTGTTACTCCTGCTCAGGATCGGCACTTCCGGATCTTTATGGTTGTTCGGGGGATGGGAAGGAAACGCAAACTACCTGAACGACCTGTGGCAATATACGCCCTGATCTTGATTCTCTGACCCCAAGGAAAACCGGATGAACAATAGTTCTGTCCAGAAGTCGATTTATGTCCGCCGCCGGAAAACCGCCTGATGTGCGGCCTGGTCGGAATCTTTGATATCCAGGGAAAATCCTCCCTCAGCCGCGAACTTCTGGACCGCATGAATGAAGCCCAATTCCATCGGGGGCCGGACGAAGGGGGATTGCACATGGAGCCCGGCGTGGGTTTGGGCCATCGCCGTCTCTCGATCATCGACCTTTCGTCGGGACAGCAACCGTTGTTCAACGAAGATCGCAGCGTGGTGGTGGTCTTCAACGGAGAAATCTACAACTTTGTGGATCTCATGCCCGAGTTGCAAGCTCTGGGCCATACCTTTCGCACCCATTGCGACACCGAGGTCATCGTCCATGCCTGGGAAGAGTGGGGAGAAAACTGTGTCGACCGTTTCCGGGGAATGTTCGCCTTTGCCCTGTGGGATCGCAATCGTCAAAAACTTTTTCTGGCACGGGACAGATTAGGGGTCAAACCCCTCTTTTACAGTCTCCAACCCGATGGGAAATTCATCTTCGCCTCAGAACTCAAGGCCCTGCGCCTGTACCCCGGCTTTGACCCGACCCTCGACCCCTGCGCTGTGGAGGAATACTTTGCCTATGGGTATATTCCCGAACCACGCACCATTTACCGGAATACCTTCAAGCTGCCCCCCGGATATCATTTGACTCTTTCCCCCAATGCTCCGCTTTCCGCGCCGCGCCGTTATTGGGATATCCCTTTCGCGCCCGTTCCGGTCACTTCCCTACAGGACATGCAGGAAGAACTGGTGGAACGACTGCGCGAAGCGGTGCGCATTCGCCTGGTCTCGGAAGTGCCTTTGGGGGCCTTTTTATCCGGCGGCGTGGACTCCAGTGCCGTGGTTGCCATGATGGCGGCGTTGAGTACGGAGCCGGTCAATACCTGTTCCATCGCCTTTCAGGACCCCCGCTTCAACGAAGCTCCCTATGCTGCACAAGTGGCGCAGCAATACCACACCCGCCATCAGGTCAGCGAAGTGGACCCCAACGATTTTTCCCTGGTGGATCAACTGGCCGCCCTCTATGACGAACCCTACGCCGACAGTTCCGCCCTGCCCACCTATCGGGTCTGTGAACTGGCGCGCCGTTCCGTCACCGTGGCCCTGTCAGGGGATGGGGGCGATGAAAACCTGGCAGGATATCGCCGTTACCGTTTCCACATGGCGGAAGAAAAAATGCGCGCACTGCTCCCCCTGGGACTGCGCCGCCCCCTCTTTGGCACCCTGGGCACCCTGTACCCCAAAGCCGACTGGGCACCCCGTATGTTCCGCGCCAAAAGCACTTTTGAAGCTCTGGCCCGGGATTCGGTGGAAGGGTATTTTCACAGTGTGTCCTTATTAGGGGATCGTTTGCGCAATCAACTGTTCAGCCCCTCGTTTACCGCCAGTCTGCAGGGCTACCGGGCCGTGGAAGTGCTGAAAACCCATGCCCGGAATTCCCCCACCCAGGACCCCCTGTCCCTGGTTCAGTACCTGGACATCAAAACCTACCTGCCGGGCGATATCCTGACCAAAGTGGATCGCGCCAGCATGGCCCATGCCCTGGAAGTCCGGGAACCGCTGCTGGACCACCCCCTGATGGAATGGGTGTCCGGTCTTCCCTCCTCCCTCAAACTGCATCAGGGCGAGGGCAAGTATCTCTTGAAGAAAGCCCTGGAGCCCTATTTGTCCCAGGACATCCTGTACCGTCAGAAAATGGGCTTTGCGGTGCCTTTGGCCAGTTGGTTTCGCGGACCTTTGCGCGAGACGGTGCGCGCCTCCGTATTGGGACCACGCTTGATGGACTGCGGGATTTTCAACCCGTCCTTCCTTACCCATCTGGTGGAGGAGCATCAGGCAGGACGCCGCGATTACAGCGCGCCCCTCTGGTCGCTGCTCATGTTTGAATCTTTCCTGCGACTCTGAGCCATGCGCATCCTTCATATCCTGGATCATTCCCTGCCCCTGCACAGTGGGTATACCTTCCGTACCTTATCCATTCTCAAGGAACAACGGGCCCTGGGGTGGGAAACCTGCCACCTGACCAGCGAAAAACAAACGGGATGCACCGTGCCAGAGGAAACCGTCGAAGGCTGGCACTTCTACCGTACCCCCCCCCGTTTGGGCCTCCAAAGCACACTCCCCCTCCTGAATCAGGTGGCGGTGATGAAAGGGCTGGAACGACGCCTGCATGAGGTTATCGAAAAAACCCAACCGGACATCCTGCACGCCCATTCCCCCGTCCTGAATGCCTTCCCCGCCCTCAAGGTCGGCCGTCAATACCGGATACCCGTGGTCTATGAAGTCCGTGCTTTTTGGGAAGATGCGGCGGTGGATCACGGTACCACGAAGGAAGGCAGCCTCCGTTACCGCCTCACCCGCGCCCTCGAAACCTTGGCTTTTCGCCAGGCGAATGCCATCACCACCATCTGTGAAGGTTTGCGCCGGGATATCCTCAGCCGGGGCATTGCCGAGGACAAGGTTACCGTGATTCCCAATGCCGTGGATATCGCCCATTTTCCTCTGGGGGGACCTCCCGACCTGGATTTGCAAAAACACCTGGGACTGGCCGATGCCCAGGTCCTCGGATTCATTGGTTCCTTCTACGCCTACGAAGGGCTGTCCCTGCTTCTGGAGGCCATGCCACAGATCCTGACCACGCTCCCTCAAGCCCGCATTCTTCTGGTGGGGGGAGGCCCTCAGGAAGAAACCCTGAAAGCCCTGGCCCAGCGTCTGAACATTGCCGACAAAGTGGTATTTGCCGGCCGTGTGCCCCATCAGGACGTCCACCGATATTACGACCTCATCGATGTGCTGGTTTATCCCCGACTGTCCATGCGCCTGACCGAACTGGTCACGCCCCTCAAACCTCTGGAGGCCATGGCCCAGGGAAAATCCTTCGTGGCCTCGGACGTGGGTGGACATAAGGAACTCATCCAGCATGAAAAAACCGGGCTCCTCTTCGAAGCAGGCAACCCCCGGGACCTGACCCATGCAGTTCATCGCCTGTTCACCGACCCCACGCTCCGGCATAATCTGGTGCTGGCCGGACGAGCCTTTGTGGAAACCGAACGTACCTGGAAAAACAGCGTCCACCGTTACCTGCCCCTCTACCAACGGTTGCTCGCCCACCCGCATCCCTGACCCCGATGCGCCTGCTCACCTTCAGTTCCCTCTACCCCAATGCCACCAAACCCCACCATGGAATCTTCGTGGAAACACGTTTGCGCCAGTTACTGGGGACAAAACCCATTGAAGCCCGGGTCATGGCCCCCGTCCCCTGGTTTCCCTTCACCCATGAACGTTTCGGAGACTATGCCCGACAGGCCAGAATCCCAAAAACAGAGGTTCGCCATGGTATTTCCATCGAACATCCCCGCTACCCCCTGATTCCCAAATTCGGCATGAACCTGGCCCCCTGGGGCATGGCCTTGGCCTGTTTGCCCCTGCTCAGAGCGCAAATCCGTCATGGGCAGGATTTTGATCTGATCGATGCCCACTATTTCTACCCCGATGGTGTGGCCGCCACCCTGCTGGGCCGCTGGTTAAAAAAACCCGTCCTCATCACTGCGCGGGGCAGCGACCTCAATCTCCTCCCCCACCACCCCATTCCCCGAGCGCTCATCCAGCGAGCTGCCCGTCACGCCGCCCATCTCATCACGGTTTCCGGTGCCCTCAAACAGGAACTCCTTCATCTGGGCGTCAATGAACATAAAATCACCGTGCTGAGAAACGGGGTGGACCTGTCTCTGTTCCAGCCCACAGAGCGTGAAGAAACCCGCAAGAAACTGGGGGTCAATGGCCCCCTGCTGGTATCCGTCGGCAACCTGGTATCCGGAAAAGGCCATGATCTGGTGGTTCGGGCGCTCGAATCCCTCCCGTCTTTCCACCTCCTCATTATCGGGTCGGGTCCCGAGCAAAAAACTCTCGAACGCCTCGTCCAGGAGCGGGGTCTCACCCAACGCGTGCAGTTCAAAACCCACATCCCCCAAGTCGAACTGGCCAAACACTACAGTGCCGCCGATGCCCTTGTGCTGGCCTCGGTCAGCGAAGGTTGGGCCAACGTCCTTCTGGAAGCCATGGCCTGCGGCACACCCGTGGTTTCCACCGCCGTGGGCGGCAGCCCCGAACTGATCACCGAACCCTGTGCCGGCAGACTGGTCCAGGAACGCACCCCGGAGGCCCTCAGTCAGGCCATCATCGATCTCTTCAGCGCTCTTCCCCACCGGGAAGACACCCGGAAATTCGCCAGTCGCTTCAGTTGGGATGAAACCAGTGAGGGACAAATGGCCCTGTTTCAGACAATCCTCTCCCGCCACTAAGCGCATAACAACCGGAATCATTTTGACAGCATATTATGATGTCATTTTGATTTTCAACCTCATCACTGAATATCCCCTGCATGGGACACCCATTCCGGAATGCTCAAGGTAGCGGTAGTCGGCATCAAGTTCGCCAAGAGCAAGGTCAAGGTTATTTCCATTAGCTGTTGCCGGAGTCATGCTTCGTGATAAAATATTCTTACCATGTAAGAGAGAAGCGTTATCATGCGAACCGTTACCGTTTCCGACAAGGGCCAAGTCGTCATTCCGGTTGAAATCCGTCGTCGTCTAGGGATCACCCCTGGCTGCCAGCTCGATTTCAGCCTGGAAGGCCATGTCATCCATGCTGAGGTGAAGCGTCAGGTTGCTCAAACCAATGCCGAAGACGGTTTTGGCATGCTGGTTTGCAAGCGGCCGGGCAAACGCCATCTTGCCGATTTTGATGTCGCCCTTGCCATGCGAGACGCCGAAGATGATCGCGCTTGATACCAATATTCTGGCGCGTTTTTATGTGGATGACCCGGCTGACCCTGAGGCAGCAAAACAACGTCCGATTGCACATCGTCTTCTGACCGAATCCCACCAAGTGTTCGTACCACTGACCGTGATTCTTGAACTCGAATGGGTCTTGCGCGCCTTTTATGGCTTTGATGCCCATGATTTCATGCGAGTCGTCAAACACATACTTGGTCTACCCAACGTCAACGTCGAAGAATGGTCGCGTATCACCAATGCCTTGGCCTGGCACACAAAGAGGATGGATTTCGCTGATGCTCTTCATCTACTGGCCAGCAGTCACTGCACTGAATTCATGAGTTTCGATGACCGTCGATTCGCACGCCGCGCCAATCGGTTGGGAACCAGTCCGACAGTCGTTGTCCCATCCAAATAGCAAAAGCGTGAGGGGGGATATCAGGCCCGCACCTTCAACCCGTATCCTGTAGATAGAAAATTACCTCGCCTGAAGGCTGGGGTTTCGTGGGGATTCTGATGAATACAGTTGAACTGAACGCTCCCACCTTGATTCGGAAACGCATTGAAGCAAATCGAATTGCTCAATCCACCGGTCGGTTTGACTTTGCGAAGAATGTCGCCGCACCTGCCTTGGCAAAGGCGTTCAACGCAAAAAGGGTATGGCTTTTTGGGTCGACTGCAAGAAACGATGCGACTTCTGATTCCGATATTGACCTTCTGGTTGAGGGGGGGGCTGGACTGACCGCGAAAGCAAGGTTGTCACTTGCGTATGATGTCGTATGCAGTCTTGATGGTCCATGCGGTTGTGATGTCATCATCCTGACTGAAAACGAGATTGCGGAAAAAGCACCGATCTCGTTTATCAGGTCTGTCCTGTCCGAAAGGAAATTGATCTATGGCGAATAATTCCAGGCTTTCGAGCGCAGCGGCGTGGTTTGCTTATCGTCCTCTCCGTAAAACTTCGGCGTTTACGCCGGAGATATAAGGAGAAAGTTCTTGACTTACGCCTTAAATTCACTGTATAATGACGGTCATGTTGATTCAACGCGCCTATCGTTACCGATT
>NZ_JPOQ01000162.1 GCF_000735045.1 Ferrovum myxofaciens | reverse complement strand
AAAAAAAAAGGCAAGGCTGGACCATTCAGGCACTATCCGCTTGCCGTACAATTGCGTCGGTCAGCGGGGGTACTGCTTTCTGCGCTTGCACGATGGCCCAAACTGCAAACTTGGGTTCGGGGCATAGATGCCGCCGCAAACGAACTACATGCTCCACCAGATGTGTTCGCCTCGGTCTTCCGCATCTGCCATCGGGCCGGCCTGACGCGGCGCACGTATCACGCGGGAGAAGACTTCCGCCACCTGCTTTCTGGTATTGCCACGATGTGGGAAGCACTCGAGTTGCTGGATTTACGGACGGGCGACCGCCTTGGACACGGCACCGCCATGGGAATCAATCCGCGTCTTTGGCTTGATCGCATGCCAGGGATTCTTACTCTGCCTCGAGGCGAATGGATGTTGGGTGTATTGGCTGCGTGGCAACTGCTTCGGGACGTACCGGAGATGCAAGAATGCGTACATCGCCTTCAGCGCGAATTAGAAAGCCTTGCCCATCTGATCTTTCGACAGTCGCTGAGTGCGCTTGATCTCGAGCGTGCGATGGCACTTCGTGGTTTAAGCCGTCTTGACCTCATGCACCAGTTGTTCAATACAGAGGACTCTCTGCAAGAACCCTTGAGCGAATATTGGCGCGATGAGTTTGTACGCGTCCGGTCTGCACGCGAGGAACAGCCGCAGACTGTGGCACTACTTTGGAAATGGTTAAGCGATACGGAAGTTCAGGAGCGTGCGAACGAGTTGATTGCCACGGATGCGGACTTCTTGGATGCCAAAAGCTATATTCGGCTGCAACAAGCACTAATGCAGCAGGTGGCCAAACGGGGAGTCCTCATCGAGACACTACCGTCCAGCAATGTCCGAATTAGCCAATATCACCACATCGGCGAACATCATTCGTTACGTTGGATGCGCATCCCAGGCCACTTTGAGAATGGCGACCCAGAAATCATGGTCTGTCTGGGCTCCGATGATCCAGGGATTTTTTCGGCTGACCTCGAAACAGAGTTTTACCTCCTGTACACAACGCTGCGGAAGGAGGGACTCAGCGATTCAGAGGCACTTGAACGCCTGAGTGTATTAAACGAACGCGGTAGGATTTATCGCTTTCACCATCATGCGCTGTTGTGAGCAATAGGATACTCGGGTACGCGGTCACTGAGCGGCGTCGTATTCAGGGAGGACTACCGTTATTTGGTGGAGACAAGCCGGTCCAAAGCAGGCCGGAAAAGAACTGTGACCAACCCTGACTTTAGCCAACCCGCAAAAAAACCCCGGCACTTAGCCGGGGTCGAT
>NZ_JPOQ01000161.1 GCF_000735045.1 Ferrovum myxofaciens | reverse complement strand
CGGTTTGACGTTCCAGGCGTTCGGCCAAGGCCCGTAATGCCACACTCTTGCCGGTACCCGGGTCTCCCTGGATCAGAGCGAAGCCGCCTTCCCGCACATGGACCTGTTCGATGCGCCAGAAGAAGTTATTGATCTTGGGGGATAGATAGAGGGCTTCGGTGGGTAATTCGGTATTGAAGGGATTCCATTTCAAACCAAACGGGGTCAACAGAAGGCGGTTCATGGGTGGGTTTCCTGGGCGGGCGAGGCGTCG
>NZ_JPOQ01000160.1 GCF_000735045.1 Ferrovum myxofaciens | reverse complement strand
ATTGATCTTGGGGGATAGATAGAGGGCTTCGGTGGGTAATTCGGTATTGAAGGGATTCCATTTCAAACCAAACGGGGTCAACAGAAGGCGGTTCATGGGTGGGTTTCCTGGGCGGGCGAGGCGTCGTCTAATTCCAGATAGGCAGGAGGTAATCCGGTGGCCGCAAACTGTGCCAGCAGATGGCGCATCAGGGGGGCTTGGGGATCAGAGGGCGTGGCCGCACTCTGCGCGCTCTTGAGAAGTGTATCCGGGGTCGGCTGGATGATCTGGCGTCTTCGCCCATCCCCATGGCGGGTCTTGTCCAGAGGATAGATGGTGGCTTGAATGACGCCGCTACGGGAATCAACGATGTCGGCCTGGTTACGGTCCCAGCGAGCGTAGCGTAGCGTCAGTTCGCGCAGATGCCCGAAGGCTTGGGGAATCTCGAAACGCCTGCCATCGAGAGACACGGTGCCATCGCTCTGGCGTTGCTTCCGGGTGACCTCGATTCGAAAGTGACGCCGCAAGGTTTCTGAATCCGGGCACTCGCGCAGGACACTGGGACTGGCAATGAAGCGTTGCATGGGGGTGGCACCGTTCAGTTCCCGGTGCGGGCTGACTTGATACTCGTGTTCGACCCAGGCAAAGGAGGCTTCGTTGAGTTGAGCCAGGGTCAGATTGGGAATCGCATCAAGCATGGCCATCAGACGACTTTCCACCCGATTCCAGAGGGTCTCCTGCTTG
>NZ_JPOQ01000159.1 GCF_000735045.1 Ferrovum myxofaciens | reverse complement strand
CGACCTCTCCTTCAAGCCCCAATTGTAGATCCATCGCGCACAACCAAACGATCGCGCAAGCTGATCGGCCTGATCAGGCGTCGGGTAAAATCGGTAACGATAGGCGCGTTGAATCAACATGACCGTAATTATACAGTGAATTTAAGGCGTAAGTCAAGAACTTTCTCCTTATATCTCCGGCGTAAACGCCGAAGTTTTACGGAGAGGACGATAAATTTCACTATTTTTATATTATAGAGATTTTAATCACAAAAACAACAATAATCTTGTTATCATGAAACTATTGTACCAAGTTAACGTTGTCACCGCTCTTTGGGGCTGTTCCAGGGATTGCGGATGAGCGCAAAAACAGGTAGACCCTTGGGATTGTTTGAACTTATTCGCAAATTCACGACGCATCAGACAAAGATTGTAAACACTCAAACCGTTTGAGGGGCGGTAGAATGCCAGCATGCCGCCCCCTTCCCCCCCTCCCACACCCGCGTACAACGTCAATCAGCAATTGCTGAGGTATTTGGGCCTGGCGACCGTCGTGGGGATATCCGGCTCTCTTGCCGTTCTCACCTTCCACCAGTTTCTTTTGTGGCTGGAGGACATCCTGTACGGCTCACACCAAGGGTTGGTAGCCAATGCCGCCCACCTGTCGCCGGGGATTCGGGTACTTGTTCCGGCCTGCGGCGGATTGATTGCAGGACTGATCCTGCAATATTTCCTTCTCGCCAGAAAAAATGATTCCGGATCAGATTACATGGAAGTGATCGCGGCAGGCAGCGATGTTCCCGTGCGTTCCTCACTGTTAAAGTCGGTAGCCTCCGCCGCCACAGTGGTTTCGGGGGGATCGATTGGGCGCGAGGGTTCCATGGTCCAACTGGCCGCACTGACCGGAAGTATTTTCGGCAGCATCCTTCGCCTGACCGCTGCAGAGCGACGTTTTGCGGTGGCCTGCGGTGCGGCGGCGGGACTGGCTGGCGCTTACAATACACCGATTGCCGGCGCGCTGTTCGTCGTTGAAATTATTCTGGGCGAAATCAGGGTGAGAAGCCTTGGGCCCCTTTTATTGGCCGCGGCGATTGCCGATTTTGTGGTGCGTCACGTCAGTGGTGCCGCGCCCATCTTCGCGGCAACGCCCGGCAATTTGCAGAGCCTGATGGAACTGCTCATGGTGGTGGGAATGGGACTCGTTTCGGGGCTGTTGGGACCTTTGTTCATTGTGGCATTGGATCGCACCCATCATTTTTTTGCCCAACTACACCTGCCCCTCTGGCTGAAAATGACCTGTGCAGGGTTGGCCGTGGGGGGACTTTCAGCCATCCGTCCAGAAGTATGGGGAAATGGCTATTCGGTGATCAATTCATTGCTCCATCAATCGTGGTTGTGGCAAAACATTCTGCTTATCCTGGGGCTGAAAATACTGGCAACCATTCTGACCTCCGGTTCGGGGGCGGTGGGTGGGGTGTTTACACCCACGTTGTTTATCGGGGCGGCACTCGGGACACTGGCTGGCCATATGGCCCAAACTTTTCTACCAGAAACTTCATTAACTGCTTTTACCTTGGTGGGCATGAGCGCATTTCTGGCTGCCGTGACTCATGCCCCATTGACAGCGGTAATGATGGTGAGCGAAATGACCTCCGGTTACGGGCTCGTCCCTGCGTTGTTGGTGGCCAGCCTGACCGGTCATTACATCTCTTCCGTTTTGCATCCGCCCTCCATTTACGCGCGTTCGATTCCAACCGACCATCCCACTCAAACCCCCCCCACCATTTCATTCTGAACACAGAGAACCGGGCAATGAGATTTTTCTCGCAGGTGAGGCACGGATCGGTCCTGTCTCACTAAACCTCCCCATGTCTAAAGACAGGGGGTTCTAAGGGCGAATCCACCGGGGTCTCCTGGCTCTCGCGTCGCCGCTACAGCATCCAGGCCATGACCGATGGCAAACCCTCTATCACAAACGACCT
>NZ_JPOQ01000158.1 GCF_000735045.1 Ferrovum myxofaciens | reverse complement strand
AAGAAGAAGCACCGGCTAACTACGTGCCAGCAGCCGCGGTAATACGTAGGGTGCGAGCGTTAATCGGAATTACTGGGCGTAAAGCGTGCGCAGGTGGTTTGTTAAGTCAGATGTGAAAGCCCCGAGCTTAACTTGGGAACTGCGTTTGAAACTGGCAAGCTAGAGTCTGTCAGAGGGGGGTAGAATTCCACGTGTAGCAGTGAAATGCGTAGAGATGTGGAGGAATACCAATGGCGAAGGCAGCCCCCTGGGATAAGACTGACGCTCATGCACGAAAGCGTGGGGAGCAAACAGGATTAGATACCCTGGTAGTCCACGCCCTAAACGATGTCAACTGGTTGTTGGGCAACTTGATTGTTCAGTAACGAAGCTAACGCGAGAAGTTGACCGCCTGGGGAGTACGGTCGCAAGATTAAAACTCAAAGGAATTGACGGGGACCCGCACAAGCGGTGGATGATGTGGATTAATTCGATGCAACGCGAAAAACCTTACCTACCCTTGACATGTACGGAAGTCTGCTGAGAGGTGGATGTGCCTGAAAGGGAACCGTAACACAGGTGCTGCATGGCTGTCGTCAGCTCGTGTCGTGAGATGTTGGGTTAAGTCCCGCAACGAGCGCAACCCTTGCTATTAATTGCCATCATTAAGTTGGGCACTTTAATAGGACTGCTGGTGATAAACCGGAGGAAGGTGGGGATGACGTCAAGTCCTCATGGCCCTTATGGGTAGGGCTTCACACGTCATACAATGGCCGGTACAGAGGGATGCCAACCCGCGAGGGGGAGCCAATCTCAGAAAGCCGGTCGTAGTCCGGATTGTTCTCTGCAACTCGAGAGCATGAAGTCGGAATCGCTAGTAATCGCGGATCAGCATGTCGCGGTGAATACGTTCCCGGGTCTTGTACACACCGCCCGTCACACCATGGGAGTGGGTGATACCAGAAGTAGGCAGTCTAACCGCAAGGGGGGCGCTTACCACGGTATGATTCATGACTGGGGTGAAGTCGTAACAAGGTAGCCGTAGGGGAACCTGCGGCTGGATCACCTCCTTTAAGATCCCTTAGTTAGTACCCACACCTATCGGT
>NZ_JPOQ01000157.1 GCF_000735045.1 Ferrovum myxofaciens | reverse complement strand
ATGGCTGATTGCGCACCGGAAACGGTGCAGCATCGCCCAAGCGGTAGGGTAGGAGCCGAAACCAAGGATCCGATGCAGTGTCATGGCGGAAACGCCATTCTTGGCGAAGGTAAAATGCCAGGCAGCGGCAAACCAGACGGTAAGCGGCGTTCTGGTGCGGTGAAAGATTGTCCCCGCCGTGCCGGATATACGGGTAGAGCATCCCTTGCACCACCACCGACCGCATTTCATGCGCCACGCCGTGGAGCCTCCACAATCCGGGCAAACAAAGCCGTGTGGCCAGCGAATCCAATCGAGATAGTCGAGGCAGGCGGCATCATCTGGGAACCACGCCTTAAATTCTGCGTAGTTGCGTGGGTAGTCGACCCCGGCGCGGGGCGCGACGGATCGAACTTGCGGAGTTTTTGATTCCATTGCATAATTCTAA
>NZ_JPOQ01000156.1 GCF_000735045.1 Ferrovum myxofaciens | reverse complement strand
CCCCTATGGTGCCTTGATTGGTGGGGGTGGGCGCCAGATTGGCGGTGGGAATCTGGATCGGGGTCGGCGTGGCCGCGATGATGGTTCCTGTGGAGGTGGCAGGATACCCGGTCAACTGATTCCCGTTGGAGTCCACGAGATACCCGTTTTTATCCAGCTGAAACTGGCCATTGCGGGTGAAACTGATGTTCCCGTTGTTGTTCATCCGAAAAAAACCCTGACCATTGATGGCCATATCCAGGGGATTTCCCGTGGACTGGATATTACCTTGAGTGAAACTTTGGGACACTCTGGACACTTGGGTTCCAATTCCAATGGCGGTACTGCTCGAACTGTTGAAGGCCGAGGCAAAGATATCGGAAAACTGTGTGTTGGAAGATTTGAATCCGACCGTGCTGGCATTGGCGATGTTGTTGCCAATTGTATTCAATTGGCTGGCAGAGGCATCCAGTCCGCTGAGTCCTTGTTGAAAAGCCATGGTGGTTGCTCCTTGGAGATAGTGAAGTTACTGGATGTAGGCGACGGACGAAAGGTTGAAACTGCCCAGGGTACCTAAATCGAGAGAAGCGCCCTGACTGCCCATGGTGACTGAACCCACCTTGCCGGAAGACAGGGGGGTGGCGGTGACGGAAGCGCCCCCCTGAGTGGCGGTGGCGACTATCTGATAGTTCCCCGAGGGAACCTGAGCGCCGGATTTGTCCAATCCATTCCAGGTGATGGGAACGACCCCCGCCGGTTGAGCGCCCAGGTTGAGGGTGTTCAGGACGGTTCCTGCACTGTTTTTGATGGCCACGGTCAGATTGCTGACGGCTTGAGGAAGTGTTACGCCCGCATTGGCGGGACTGCCTGAGGTCAACTGGAGAGTATTGCCCGGAACCAGAACGTTATGTCCGATCAGGCTGGTGGCGGCAGCCATGGACTGACTTCCAGAGAGGCTGGTATTGAGCGCAGTCAGGGTTTTATTCAACTGACTGATGCCGCTCACCGTGCTGATCTGGGCCAATTGGGAGGTCATTTGCCCACTGTCCATGGGATTCATGGGGTTCTGGTTTTGTAATTGGGTGATCAGCAGAGTCATGAAATTGTTTTGCATGGCCGCTGCGCTCGTGTTGGTTACACTGCCCAAGGCTTGGCTGGAAGAAGTCGAACTGGAATTTCCCAGAGAACTGTTGGATTGGTTCAGTTGGGCGATCAATGCACTGGTAGGGTTGACGGTGGTCATGGCGGGGCTCCTATGGACCAAGAGTGAGTGTTTTGAGTAACAACGTATTTGACGTATTCAGAACTTCCACGTTGTTCTGGTAAGACCGGGAAGAGGAAATCATGTTGACCATTTCCTCCACGACATTGACATTGGGCATCGTGACAAAGCCCTGGGGGTCAGCCAGCGGATTGCCTGGGTCATACATTTTTTTCATGGGGGTAGGGTCATTGATGACCTGATCCACCTGTACAGCAGTGCCGCCCTGGTGGTTCAGGGGAATGGCTTTGAAGATAACCTGTTTGGCGTGGTAGGGTTGGCCATCGGCGCCCGTCGCACTGTCTGCATTGGCAAGATTGCTGGCCACCACATTGAGGCGCTCTGACTGGGCTGTCAGTGCCGAACTGGAAATGCTCAGAACATCGAAGAGGGACATGGTCATTTACCTCAATTCAGAACGCTCAGGATATCCCGGATCTGCTGGGTTCCAAACCGGAGGCTGGCCTGGTAGCGCACAGCGCTTTCGGAATATTGAGCGCGTTCGACATCCAGGTTGACGGTGTTTCCGTCCGCACTGGGCTGAACCGTGGCACGGTACAGAAGCGGTGAACCTGCCGCATTTTCTCCCGTACTGGCGCCCAGATGATCGGGGGAGGGAGTGTTCAGCGACAAAGGCGGGGTCTTCCCCTGCTGCAAGGCAGTGGCCAGCGCTTCCCGGAAATCGATGTCACGGGCCAGGTAACCGGGGGTGTCTGCATTGGCAATGTTCGACGCGATCAACTCCTGACGCGTTTCCTGAACATGCAGGGCGCTCTGCTGAAATTGCAACGTGCGATCGAGGGCGGTAGCCATCACGAGTTTCCTGTCCCATAATATGCCAAGGATTTCCAGTGATCATGGTATTCCTTTGGGAATATCCGTTAAGGGAAGATTAAAAGGAGGTTATGCCCCTTTTTCATGGTTTCAAGGGCGGGAGGCGTAATGGCAAAATGGATGAGGATGGGGTTGTTGAGCCTCGTGTTGGTGACTGGGCAGAGTTGGGCAGACACGGCGGAAACGCTGGTGGTGGCCATACGGCACTTTGTTGAAAGTCAATGGGCTGGGAATCAGGGGGAACTTTCCGTGGTGGTGGAACATCCTACCTACGGCCAGTGGCCGGAACACTGTCCCTCCCCGCAGTTGTCTCTTCCCCCCGGGGTTCGACCAGAGGGACGTTTCATGGTGGCTTTGCGGTGTGCCAACGAAACCGATGGCAGTGTGTGGAGTCGGATGGTGCCTGTGCGGGTGATTCTGACCGCTGACTACTACGTGGCCCGTCACCCCTTGATGCGGGATACTCCCTTGAATGAAACGGATTTTGAAATTCGGCATGGGGTACTGGATCATTCTGGGGCGGTGACTCGACAGACCGATTTGACTGGCAAGGTTTTACGCCAGGGACTGAATGCAGGACAGGTTCTGAGGGAGGATATGATGCGCGAGGCCTACGTAGTCCAGCAAGGCCAGACGGTTCAAGTCCAGGTGGTGGGGGATGGTTTCAAGATCAGTACGGATGGGCAGGCACTGAACAATGCGGCATTGGGTCAGAATGTGCAGGTGCGTACGGTTACCGGAAAAATGCTCAGCGGGACTGCCCAGGAAAACGGCATGGTCCGTGTGAATCCGGGAAACTGATCAAGGGGCCTGGCTATCCATGGTTCGGAGGGTACAAAGATGACCGAGGAATTCAAAACATTATCCCAATGGGTCTCTTTTCTGGAGACTTCAATATTGCCGGTATCCCGAAACAGTCTGGCAGATCTGGAGATGCTGCGCTTCGACGAGGAGCAACTTTCGGTACTGACCGTGGCGCGCATCGTTTTGCGTGATCCCCTTCTGATGGCCCATGTGTTACGCTATTTACAGAATCATCGGTCCCGCCACCAGGAAACCGAAATCATCGAGGTGGAACAGGCGATCCTGGTATTGGGCCTGGACGCTTTCTATCAAAAGGTCATGGGAGGACTGGGTTCTATTGAGGACCAATTGAACGAGCATCCCGCAGCGCTGACCAATCTGCAGCGTGTGGAAAGGCGCGCCGAACGGGCGGCAGATTATGCACGGGAGTGGGCCATTCGTCTCAATGATCGGCGTTTCGGTGAAGTATATGTGGCTACCCTGCTGCATGATTTGGCGGAAATGTTGTTATGGATTTTTGCGCCTCTGCCCATGCTCAAAATTCGCGAGGCCCAGCAGATGGATAGCACCTTGCGCAGTCAGAACATTCAGGAAGAGGTGCTGGGGTTTACCGTACATGCGTTGCAGCATGAACTGGTGATTCGATGGGGATTGCCCCAATTACTGGTCATGTTGATGGAAGATGCGCAGGCGACTTCGTCCAGAGTGCGCAATGTGACTTTGGCGGTCAATCTGGCCCGTCATTCCGACAACGGGTGGGATGATGCAGCCTTGCCTGACGATTACAACGACATCGGTCAGTTATTGCGCATGACGCCCCTGGAGGTACGGCGCTGGGTGGTCCCGCACGAAACGGAAAGGTTCAATCGGTCTTTATGACGGAATTCCCCCGGTCAAATTTGGATCCCGAAGATTGGGAAAGTGAACGGCATCAGGCCCATGCCATGCTCGATGATCTTCTGGACTATATGCAGAACTTGACGGAACGACCTGTGTGGCAGCCCATCCCGGATTCCGTGCGCCACTCTTTCCAGGAAAACTCCCCCGGTGGAGGACAGTCTCTGGAGGAGATCCATCAACGGTTCATGAAGGATATCCTTCCCTATGCAGTAGGAAATGCGCACCCTGGGTTCATGGGATGGGTCCATGGTGGCGGGACGGTGGTGGGCATGTTGGCTGAAATGTTGGCGGGGGGATTGAACGCCAATCTGGGCGGTCGTGATCAGATTCCCGTGGCGGTGGAACAACAAATCCTGCGCTGGGTGCGGGCATGGTTTCGCTTTCCTGAGACGGCGCAAGGGATATTCACCACAGGAACCTCCCAGGGTACTCTGATGGCCCTGTGGGTGGCACGAGTCGCCCGATGGGGGGAAAGGGTTCGTCAGGAGGGGGTGGGGGCGCATACCTTGAGGGTCTACGCGGCATCGACGGTACATGGTTCTCTGCACAAGGCACTGGATTTGAGTGGGCTGGGGAAAAAATCCCTGCATCTGGTTGCCCTGGATGAATCCGGGCGGATGGATGTTGCAGCGCTCCAGGTTCAAATCGGGGAAGACCGTCAGGCAGGGTTGACTCCTTTCATGGTGGTGGGTTCCGCCGGCACCGTGGACACCGGGGCCATCGATGATCTGGCAGCCCTTGCTGTTCTGTGCCGGACACAGTCTCTATGGTTTCATGTGGATGGAGCATTGGGTGCGCTGGGCTGTTGGAGTGCCGAGTTGGCTCCTCTGTTCCAGGGGATCGAACAGGCAGATTCTCTGGCCTTCGATTTTCACAAGTGGGGGCAAGTGCCCTACGACGCCGGGTTTTTATTAATACGCGAGGGTTCGCTACAACGCCAAACCTTCTCTTCGTCTGCCCGTTATCTGGCTCGTGAGGAACGGGGAACGGCCGCAGGAGAGGATTGGCCCTGCGATCTGGGCCCCGATCTGTCGCGCGGGTTCCGTGCGCTCAAAACCTGGATGACCGTGTGTCGGTACGGAACCGAGCGGTTGGGGGCCATGATGGCCCACACCTGTGCATTGGCTCGTTTCGTGGCAGAAAAAGTGAGCCAGGAAGCCTCTCTTGAGTTGATGGCGCCCGTCACTCTCAACATCGTCTGCTTTCGTTATCGGGCAGAACCCGCACAGGTGGACGCATTGAATGCGCAGATTGCCATTGCCCTTCAGGAATCTGGAATTGCCGTTCCCTCGATGACGCTGGTGCGCGGGCAGCGCGTCCTGCGGTTGGCGCTGGTGAATCATCGAACCCGGGCACGGGATCTGGAGGCATTGATCTGCGCCGTGCTTCATTTGGGACAACGTTTTTCAACAGGGAGAATTCAATTGTCATGAATCCAGTCACGTATCATGGTTTGGCACAGTTGATGACGCGCACCTACCACGGAGAAGATCTGACGGAACTGGGGCAGGAACTGATCAAACGCACCTCTCTCCCGCCCCATGAGGGGGGGCCGGAAGTTTTTCTGGATCTGGCTATTCTCCTGCATCTGAGGGGGTTCCACGAAATGGCGCGGGAGGTGCAGATGCAGGCATTGCGCCAACGGCAGACCTATGTGTTACCCGCAGCCCGGGCTCCGGCCCTGCGCTTGTTGGCCTTGATGGTTCCGGGAGAATTGAATGCCAATACGCCACTGGAATTTTTGGTGGAGGATTCAGACATCGAGTTACATCAGTTATTCATTTCTCCCGAACTGCTTTTCCCATCGCAGATACCGGAACACGATGTGGCCATGGTGGCAGTGGGAGAATCCGAACAAACGCTTCCCTTGCTCCAGGCCCTGGGACTGGCTCTGGTGCATTGGCCCCGACCCGTACTGAATCACCCGGCGCGGATCGCCGGACTGACCCGGGATGGGGTGGCTCTGACCCTGGCGGGAATACCTGAAGTGGTCGCTCCCATGGCGCAACGGGTGGAGCGATCCACACTGGAAACGTGGGCAAGGGAGGAGCATGCCTTTGCCCGGGAAGGGGGGGGAGTCTATCCGGTGATTGTACGCCCCGTGGATTCTCATGCAGGCACAGGGCTCATGAAGATCGACGGGATGGAAGGCTGGCGGGACTACCTGGCACAGAATGAAGAAGGGGTGTTTTTTGTTTCTCCTTTCGTGGATTACCGTAGTTCTGATGGTTTATTCCGGAAATACCGGATTGCTTTGGTGCGGGGTGTTCCCTTTGCCAGCCACCTAGCCATTTCTGACCATTGGATGGTTCATTACCTGAATGGAGGGATGGAGGATTCCGCGCAAAAAAGGGAAGAAGAAGCTCACTTCATGGAACACTTTGAATCTGACTTTGCCCGACGTCAGGCTAATTCTCTGGCTCAGGTGCAGCGCGCACTGGGTTTGGACTACGTGGTATTGGATTGTGCCGAATTGCAGGATGGACGATTATTGATTTTTGAAGCGGACAGTAGTGCCGTAGTCCATGGCATGGATCCCGTGGAACTCTTTCCCTATAAGCGACCCGCCCTACAGAAAGTATTGCAGGCTTTTCGCCAGATGCTCGAAGACGCTCGCCATGCTGCCCCAGGCCTGCCCAGTGCTGTACCGGTTTGAACCGGGGACAGTTGCCAGCGTGGCGCGATGCACCCATAATGCCTTGAATTCGCCAAAATTGGAGTAAGTTTATGTGTGGCATCGTGGGAGCATTGGCACGCCGAGACATCGTACCGATATTGATCGATGGACTCAAACGCCTGGAATACCGGGGTTATGATTCGGCGGGCGTGGCTGTACTGGATTCGGGTCAATTGAAGCGGGTGCGTAGTACGGGTCGAGTCAGCGAGTTGGCACGGGAAGTGGCGGCCACAGGACTGACGGGCACTCTGGGCATTGCGCATACCCGCTGGGCCACCCATGGCGTTCCCAGTGTCCGGAATGCCCATCCTCACCAAAGTAGTAACGAGATGGTGGTGGTGCATAACGGCATCATAGAAAACCACGAATTTCTGCGCCAATTTCTGCAAGCACAAAATTATATTTTCGAATCTGATACCGATACGGAGGTGATTGCACATCTGGTGCATTTCCATGGGCGCCAGGAGCCCGACCTTGGACGAGCTTTCCGTACTGCCCTTGGGCAATTGGAAGGAGCTTATTCCATTGCCCTGATTTCTCGGTCTTATCCCGATCTTCTGTTGGCAGCGCGCAAGGGAAGTCCTCTATTGCTCGGTCTCGGTGAGGAAGAAACATTTCTTGCCTCCGATGCAGCGGCTTTGATCGCTCACACCCGGCGCATGCTTTATCTGGAGGACGGAGATGTGGTGGAAATCACCCCCGCCGGTTATCGTGTGATGACACTGCAGGGAGAACCGCTGAATCGTCAGGAACGCATCAGCCATCTTTCGCCTGAAACTGCCGAATTGGGGCTTTACGATCACTACATGCAAAAGGAGATTGCGGAACAACCCCGCGCCCTGACGGATACGGTGGAACCGATTCTGGCTCGGGGATTCACGCCCGACCTCTTTGGCGTGGGCGCTCAGGCGTGTTTTTCTGATGTGCGGAATGTTCTGTTATTGGCCTGTGGCACCAGTTATCATGCGGCCCTGGTGGCGTGTTACTGGGTGGAGGCCATTGCGCGCATGCCCTGTCGGGCGGAAATCGCCAGCGAATATCGCTACCGGACTTCAGTGCCAGATCCGGAGACCTTGGTGATTACCATTTCTCAGTCGGGAGAAACGGCGGACACCCTGGCTGCCCTGAAACATGCCCAATCCCTCGGAATGCACCATTCCCTGGCCATTTGCAACGTACCGGAAAGTTCGTTGGTACGCCAGTCGACGTTGTCATTCCTGACCCGTGCCGGTATGGAAATTGGGGTGGCTTCCACCAAAGCCTTCACGACGCAATTGGTGGCGCTTTTTGCTCTGGCGGTGACCTTGGCCAAGACGCGCCAGGTATTGACTGAAGGGGCTGAGGCGGCGTATTTCGATGCTTTGCGGCGCTTGCCCAACAAAGTGCAGCATGTGTTGAATCTGGAACCTCAGTTGCGGCTCTGGGCCGAACGTTTCTGCCGCAAGCAGCATGCCCTCTTTCTGGGTCGAGGGGCCCATTACCCCATCGCTCTGGAAGGATCACTCAAACTCAAGGAAATTTCCTACATCCATGCCGAAGCCTATGCAGCCGGAGAACTCAAGCATGGACCGCTGGCCTTGGTGGATGCAGAAATGCCGGTGGTGGCCGTGGCACCCAACGATGATCTGCTCGAGAAACTCAAGTCCAACCTGCAGGAGGTACGCGCGCGGGGGGGGGAATTGTATGTGCTGGCGGACAATGACAGTCATTTTTCTCCTTCCGAGGGGATTCATGTGATTCGGCTTCCGGACCATGAGGGGATCCTGAGTCCGGTGGTCCACGTGGTGCCCCTGCAATTGCTGGCCTACCATACCGCGTGCCTGCGCGGAGCCGATGTGGACAAACCCCGCAATTTGGCCAAGAGCGTGACGGTGGAATGAAGAGGGAAACGTTGACCTTGACCCGGCCAGACGACTGGCACCTGCATCTGCGCGATGGAGCGACCCTGCGTGCGGTGGTTCCACCTTCGGCGCGGGTATTTGGGCGCATCATGGCCATGCCCAACCTCAAACCTCCGGTGACCACAGTGGTGCAGGCGCGGGCTTATCGGGAGCGCATTCTGGCGGCTGTGCCGGAGGAGGCGGGGTGTACACCTTTGCTTTCCCTGTATCTGACAGAATCGACGACCCCTCATGAAGTGGAAGATGCGCAAGCCAGTGGATTCGTGGTGGGCTTCAAGTACTATCCCCAGGGAGCCACAACCCATTCAGAAGCGGGAGTGCGCGACCTGATGCGTTGTGAGGGGGTGTTGAAGGCTTTGGCAGAAACCGGGATGCCGCTGCAAGTCCATGGTGAAGTGACCGACCCTGGCATAGATGTTTTTGACCGTGAGGCCGTATTCATCCAGCGAGAGTTGATCCCTTTGCTGGAACGTTTTCCGGATTTGCGCGTGGTTTTTGAACACATCACCACGGAGGCTGCCGTGGATTTTGTTCGACAGGCAGGTGCCGGGGTGGCGGCAACGGTGACTCCCCAGCATTTGCTCTATAACCGAAACGCGCTGTTTCAAGGCGGAATCCGGCCTCATTACTACTGTTTGCCGGTACTCAAGCGGGAGGAGCATCGCCAGGCGTTATGCGCCATTGTGGCAAAGGGACATCCCCGTTTCTTTCTGGGTACCGACAGCGCGCCCCATGACCGGCAGAACAAGGAAACCGCCTGCGGTTGTGCCGGTATCTATAGTGCACCGGTAGCGTTGCCGTTTTATGCACAAGTATTCGATGCCCTGGGGGCATTGGACAAGTTGGAGGGTTTCGCCAGTCATTTTGGGGCCGATTTTTACCGTGTACCCCGTAACTCCGAAACGGTGACACTGATTCGTCAACCCTGGACGGCGCCTCTTACCCAAGACTTTGAAAACCAAACCCTGGTTCCCCTGGGCGCAGGAGAAATTCTGGACTGGCAGGTGCTTCCCTCTGGTAGAATGGATCAGGGAAGTTGGTTGGACAGTCGCCGCGGAATTCGTTCCGGGGAGGAAAGTCCGGGCTCCACAGAGCAGGATGCCGGCTAACGGCCGGAGGTCGCGAGGCCATGGAAAGTGATACAGAGACTTAAACCGCCCAAGCATCTGGAAGGATGACGGCAAGGGTGAAAAGGTGCGGTAAGAGCGCACCGCGGAGGCGGCAACGCTGACGGCAAGTTAAACCCCATCCGGAGCAAGACCAAATAGGGAAGCATTGGCGTGGCTCGCGCCGCTTCCGGGTAGGTTGCTGGAGCCGTCAGGTAACTGGCGGCCTAGAGGAATGACTGTCCTAGACAGAACCCGGCTTACAGATCAACTTCCCCCCCTCTTTTGTTCAGGCGGTAATATCGGAACTGAGGGAGTGACGCACGGATTCCTCCAGGACAAAACGAATCACCGGATATTCAGGGTGATTCACGCCCACCGTCAACGCTGCCCCACTCCGTACCGCCTCGCGCTGGGAAGGGGAAAGGGTGTAGCGCAGAAAATGCACCGCCGAAGTTTTCTCAGCAGTTTCTCGCTCCATGTCTTCATCCGCCACAGGAAACACCGGTTCAAACCCCTCCACTTGCAACCACAGAGCGCGTTCGATTCCCTTGAGACGTGTCAGCATACGCTTTCGTTCGGTGACTTCGGAATATTCAATCAGGAGGGTGGCCTTCCAGTTATCGCCATCGGGAATCAGAGAAACATAGGAGGCCAATTCCTCCCGAATGGACTCGGGTTCAAATATCTTTTCAATGCGCAACATTTCCTGTATCTGGTATTGAATCGTCAGGCGATCTTCAAATAACAGGGTCAAATGTTTCCCCACATGGACGGTGCGCTGTTTCTTATGGGCCATGACCCGCGCCCGAAACTCCGGACGTTGCCGGGCGTAGGATTCCAGCGACCATAAATCGTCAAGGGTCAGTGACATATCACTCCTCCGGTAATCCATAAGCACGGCGCACCAAGGTCAAAGGATGGGCCTGTGCCACTGCCTCACCCATACCCTGAACGATATGCCGGGTCGCAATGGGACAATCCGACACCACCACCTCCGGTTTGGCCTCCTTCATGCGGTTGAATACCGGTTTGCCGATTTTCATGGAGTCCTCGAAATACTCCACCTTGACTCCCCAGGTTCCATCATGACCAGAACAGCGTTCCACCGTGGTTACCGTAGTCCCTGGAATCATCTGCAAGAGATCCCGGGTACGCAATCCGATGTTCTGGACCCGCAGGTGACACGGCACATGGTAGGACACCCGCCCCAGGGCCTGGGAGAAATCCGTTTTCCACAATCCCTCTCCATGACGGGCCATGAAATATTCAAAGGGATCAAAAAAAGCCTGGGCCACCCGCGCCACCGCTTCATCCTCGGGAAACAACAGAGGCAATTCCTGCTTGAACATCAGCACACAGGAAGGAACCGGTGCCAGCAAAGCATAACCCGCCTGCACCAGCGCATCCAGAACAGGAATATTCTGATTCTTCAGGATTTCAACCCCATCCAAATCCCCCAATTCCAGTCGAGGCATGCCACAACATTTTTCCTGTGCCACCCATCGGACAGGAACCTCATTATGCTCAAGAATTTTAAGCAGGTCCAAACCAATGCCCGGCTCATTGAAATTGGCATAACAAGTGGCAAACAACGCCACTTTTCCGGGGGTATGCGCGCCCGGTCGGGGAGTAAAACTTTCGTTGGGGACAACACGCTGACGTAGGGGTGGGGAAGCGTAAGCGGGCAAAAGCCGATCCCGATGAATCCCCAGGGTATGATGCATCACCGTACGGGTGAAACCAGGTCGGTTGACCGCATTCACCACATTCACCACGATAGGAATCGTTGCCAGTTTACCCAGGGTATCCGTACTGGCCAACAGTTTATCGCGCCATCGGGTTTTACCTGCACGGAACTGAATGGCCTTGGCCCGCAGCATGGTATGAGGAAAATCCAGATTGAAAGGATGAGGAGGCGTATAGGGGCACTTGGTCATGTAACACAGATCACAGAGATAACAGTGATCCACCACATCCCACAAGACTTTTTTTGCAACCTCCTCGACCTTTCCCGAAGGTGTGGCATCCACGGCATCGAATAACAACGGAAACGCCTGACACAAACTGAAACAACGCCGACACCCCTGACAAATGTCATAGATGCGTGTCATCTCCCCTTCGGCCTGCGCCCTGTCCCAGAAATCCGCACTCTTCCAGGGCACCGGATGTCGAATGGGCGCTTCCAGATTGCCTTCGCCAGTCATGTGTCTTCCTTTCCGGGTTAGTCCGCCAGATTGTTCAAGGCCTGACTGAAACGATTGGCATGGGAGCGTTCCGCCTTAGCCAGCGTTTCAAACCAGTCGGCAATTTCGTCAAACCCTTCCTCTCTAGCCACTTTAGCCATGCCAGGATACATGTCTGTGTACTCGTGGGTTTCCCCTTCAATGGCGGCCTTCAAATTCTGGCGACTGGAACCGATAGGCAGTCCAGTGGCCGGATCCCCCACTGCTTCCATATACTCCAGATGACCATGGGCATGCCCTGTCTCACCCTCGGCCGTGGAACGGAAGACGGCAGCCACATCATTTTGCCCTTCGATATCAGCCTTGGCTGCAAAATACAGATAGCGTCGGTTGGCCTGGGATTCTCCGGCAAAAGCTGCTTTCAGATTTTCATGGGTTTGAGTACCTGCCAGTTTCATGGTCTTGCTCCTTGGGTGAGAAATTAAATTAGAATCGATCTAAACCTTCGGAAACTATAGGTCAGTACAGAATGCTTGTCAATCCCTTCGTGACAACTCGAGAAACGAAGCCAATTCCTCGAGCGCAGTCTGATATACCGTACGCTTGAACTCCACCACGCTTTCCATGGGGATCCAATAGGTATTCCAACGCCAATCATCAAATTCGGGCTGCTCTGTAGTTGCCAGAGAAACATCCGAATCGTTGCCCACCATGCGCAGCAGAAACCAAATTTGTTTCTGACCCCGGTAATGACTGCGCCAGTCCCGTCGCAACCATTGGGAAGGGACATCGTAACGCAGCCAGTCGCGGGTACGCCCCAGAATCCGGACATGCCGGGGCAACAATCCCGTTTCTTCCGCCAACTCACGATACATGGCCTGTTCGGGGGTTTCCCCCGCCTGAATCCCTCCCTGAGGAAACTGCCAGGCTTGCTGGCGTACCCGTTTAGCCCAGAAAACCTCATTATGTTCATTACATAGAATAATTCCGACATTGGGTCGGTAACCTTCCCGATCGATCATGCGTCCCCCAACTGGCAAATCTCAAAGTGCTATTCTATCCGTTTTGCGCCTCGGCTTAGGGAGAGTAGTTCATCAGGGGATGCCCAACCATTTATGGATCTGCAGGGAAAGTTGCCAGCGCGGATGGGAACGACAATAAGACACGGTGGCCGGTTCATGACGCCGATCCCCCCCCTCATCCAGCGGTTGCAGCAGAAAATGATGGAAATTCAACGTCACGAACCGTTCCGGCGGGCAATCGGCCTGAGGGTACACCAACTTCAATTCATCTCCCCTATGCACTTGCAAAGGTTCCTTACCCTTGGGACTGACACAGATCCAGTCGATTCCCGGGGGAGGCGGTATCGTTCCGTTGGTTTCCACTGCCACCCCAAATCCCCGTTCATGCAATGCACCAACCAAATCTTCATCCACCTGCAACAGGGGTTCCCCTCCCGTCAATACCACCCAGCGTCGCATGCTGTCCTCCCCCGCCATGCCATCCTGCCAGCAGCGCTCGATCGCATGGGCCAAGGCAGGAGCAGAATCAAACTTCCCCCCGCCTGCGCCCTCCGTTCCCAGAAAATCCGTATCACAAAATCTGCAACGGGCCTGAGCACGATCCTCTGCGCGACCACTCCACAAATTGCAACCGGAAAAACGGCAAAAAACAGCTGCGCGTCCCGTATGGCAACCTTCTCCCTGAAGAGTCAGGAATATCTCCTTGACACTGTAAGTCATGATTTATCGAAGAGGGCCGTGAATGGGCAAAGTCCAGACCTTTCCTGAACCCGGGGTGTCATACAGATCCAGTCTATCCAGGGCGGGCAGCAAGGGACGGGTACGCGCCACGATCCAGTCGAGCAAAGCCAGGGTGGTTCCTGCCGGAACCTTGTCATGCAGGGGTTGGTGATCCAACTCACGATACAGGGGGTCAAACAGGCGTTTGACTTCTCCAAAATCCTGGGTCCAGCCCATCATCTCGTCCAGAGGAGCAGAAAGTCCCAAGCGCAAGCGATAGGTATGCCCCCACAGCCCCCCCTCAGGAGAGCGCAGGGCACTGTCGAAACTTTGTTCCTTCCAGATGCGATAACGGGTACCATCAAAAGAACTACCGCTGGAAGCGGTTTCATACACCGTGACTTGAGTCAATACCTGTCCCTGGGCTTGCAAGCGGGACCAGATCCAACTGGCCAGAATTTCAGAGGTGGGAATATCCAGACCCCTCAGTTCATTCAGACACTGTCCATGCAACTGGGCATGCAACCTGGCCCACTGGGTTTTTAACTGCATGACCTGACCTTCTTCCCAGGGAAAAAACAACACAGCCTCGAATCCATGTCCATGCAGACGTCCGCATTTATGTCCAGCGGGCACATTGGGAAGAAAATGCGCCGACTCGAAACGATCGCGCATCCATCCATGCAACCGTCCTGCGGTATCACGCACCACCCCTTGCCGGGGGCCCGATGCCAAACATCCGTGACTGCCCGGAGCCAAATCCAGTTGCTTTTCGATCCAATGCCAGATTTCCCCGTCATGCCGTTGGGAGAAAAGCAAATCAAGGTCCTGGTAATCCAGTCGCTCCACCACGTTGCTCAACAGGTCACCCAGTCCCCCACTACTCTCTCCCTGCAGCGGATGGCATACTTCCACCCGGAAACTATGACCATGACGGCCTTGCAAACGCAGGTCCGCCGCTCCGGGCACCCGTCGGGAAGCCTCGAACCCACGGGCCTGCCAGTCATGGCGCGCTCCCGCAGATTCGGTTGCCTCTGCTTTCATGCCGTGACACTCCCGTAACGCACCATCAAAGGATCCGGCACCCCCACCTGGGCAAATCCACGGGCCCGCAACAAACAGGCATCGCAATGTCCGCAAGGTTTCCCCTCAGGCCCCGGATCATAACAACTGGTGGTCAGCCCATAATCCACACCCAAGACCAAACCCTGCCGTATGATGTCGGCCTTGGTCAGATTCAGAAGCGGCGCATGGAGAGTCAGTGGAGCCCCTTCAACTGCCCGGCGAGTTGCCAGATTAGCCATTCTTTCAAAAGCGCTCAGATATTCCGGACGACAGTCCGGGTAACCGCTGTAGTCCAGCGCATTGACCCCGATGAACAGGTCCGATACCTCAAGTACCTCAGCCCAGGCCAGCGCAAAAGACAGAAAAATAGTATTCCGCGCGGGCACATAGGTCACTGGAATGGCCTGTTCCTGATCGAGATTGCGATCCTTGGGGACCTCCTGAGTGGTCGTCAGAGCCGATCCCCCTATCCCGCGCAGATCGATATTGACCACAGAATGGTGGATCACTCCGGGTTGAAGGGCAAGACGCCGGGCGCAGTCCAATTCGTGAGCATGACGTTGGCCATAGGCAAAACTCATGGCGTATACCCCAAAGCCCTGTTGGCGCGCCATCGCCAGTACGGTGGCCGAATCCAAACCCCCGCTCAGCAGAATGACGGCGTTTCGCCCTGCCATCAGGCGAGTTCCCGTACCACTTCGGCCAGACAAGTCTTTCCTTTGCCCGAACGCTTGGCTTGATACATGGCTCGATCTGCCGCCAGCAACAACTCATTGGTGGTCATGCCATGCAGCGGAAATAATGCCGCGCCTATGCTGGCCCCCAAACGACAGGTCTGTTGATTCAGAATCATGGGTTGGGAAATCGCTTCAATCAACCGGGCACCTAATTTCAAAGAGTCATCCTCGGTCAAAGCGGCCGCGGAGAGGACCACAAATTCGTCACCCCCAAGACGAGCCACAAATCCTGTTTTTCCCACCACTTCCCGTAAGCGCCCGGCCACGATCACCAGTGCCTGATCTCCGGCCTCATGATGCAGGGTATCGTTGATCGGCTTGAAACCATCCAGATCCAGAAAAAACAGACTGTACGTCCGGCCCTGCCCATGCAAACGCCCATGGACATCGTGAAAATGGGGACGGTTGGGCAAACCGGTCAGGGAATCGTGCAGCGCCAGAAAGTCGATGCGTTGCCGCGCCGCTTCTTCTTCCGAAACATCCCGCACCATACCAATGATCAAGTTACCCTGCTGACGTTTCACTTCCGTCAAGGCAACCCTCATAGGAAAAACCTCTCCTGACGTCCTCAAGCCCAGAATCCGTTCGTCCTGCACGCCCTGTACCGTGGATACCCCACCCCATTGGTGGGGTACGGCCCCCCCTCTTTCCGAGATCAGACGAGTCACCTTTTTCCCCACCATGTGGGTTGCGGGGTAACCAAAAATCTTTTCTGCCGACTTATTATAACTTTGCACCACACCCGCCTCGTCAGTGGTGATGATCGCTTCGAAGGCATTGTCCAGAATGGCAAAAAGACTGTCCTGCAAGGTGGCGATGCGTTGCATGGAGCGCATGCGTGCCTCCAGCACTTCGAACACTACAGGCTTGATGAGATAATCGTCAGCCCCGGCATCCAGAGTGGACACGATTTCCTCCTTGGCCGACAAGGAAGTCATGATCATGACCGGAACCCAGCGCGCCCCCGTCATGGCCTTGATCCGTCGGGTTGCTTCCACCCCATCCATTTCCGGCATGATCACATCCATCAGGACCAAATCGGGCACCCGCGCCTGATAAGCCTCGACAGCCAGGCGGCCATTCTGGACATAGGTCACTTCGTGACCCTGCTGTTCCATGAACCGCTGAATCGGTAGCGAAGTCGCGCGCGAATCATCGGCGAGGAGAACGTGCATGCTGATTCACTCCTGTGTATATACCATTGTGAAGGGAGAAACATTGTAAAACATTCCTCACTCTCTCAACCAATTTTCGATCCAATACGTGCGGCTTCAACCACGGTTCGATCAAGCAATTCCAGACATTGATCCAGGGCTTGCGTCACCCCCTCGTCGGAAAGCGTTTCCAACCAAGGAAACAGAAGACGTGCGCCCAGACAAAGACGCAAAGCCCATCGCTCAGGCCCTTGGCCGCCCCCCTCCCCCAACCGGACCGGTTGCCCCCAACGCCCCCGAAC
>NZ_JPOQ01000155.1 GCF_000735045.1 Ferrovum myxofaciens | reverse complement strand
CCGGGTCTTCATCTATGGCCAACCCGTAGATGCCCGCAAATCCTATGACGGACTCTATGCCTTGGCACGCAACGAAATGAAGCAGGACCCCTTGAGCGGACATCTGTTCTGCTTCATCAATCGGCGTGCCAACCAGATCAAGGTCTTGTATTGGGATCGCTCCGGTTTCTGTCTGTGGAGCAAAAAATTGGAAGTTGGAAGGTTTGTCTCTGACTGGGGTCAGATCCACTCTTCCGAAACCGATTGGACCCACTTCAAACTCCTCCTGGAGGGGGTCGAACCCAAATCCTTTCGCAAGCGCTATTCCCGTCTGCCAGCCACCTGAAATCAGGGTGAAAATAATTCATAAATATGCCCGAAAAATCAACATAACCGATTGATTAGTGGTACAATTATGTCATGTCAAAAGCCCTCGAAACCGCACAAAAACCCACCGACCAAGTCGCGGTTTTGACTCACACAAATTCTTTGCTTCAGGCGGAAAACGCTCATCTCAAAAGGCAACTGGAATGGTTCAGACGCCACCTTTTCGGTCAGAAGTCGGAACGCCGCAACCCCGACCTATACAGCCTCCAACTGGCCTTCAGTGACCTGGGTGGGGAAGGCAATACTCCG
>NZ_JPOQ01000154.1 GCF_000735045.1 Ferrovum myxofaciens | reverse complement strand
TTACGTAAACCCGTTTAGGCCCCATTCCAGGAGGTCTCTTGACAACCGTAGATTTGCCAGCAGTATCCAATTCCAGATAGCCGTATTTTTTCAATACGTTCGTTACCAACGTGGAATCAAGGCCTGAGCATAACTCACTGAGATACATTTCTGGCAGCACCCAGTATTCAATAGCGCCATTATCCAGCACCTTCCTGAACCCTGTGCGATTAATGGTACGGTCCCCTGTGTTATCTTCGATACCTTGCTGCATTAGCGTAAAACGAGACTCTCCGTTTCTCTCAATGTATTCGCGTACTTGTGCCAATGCACGGACCTCTTCTGCTGCAACGTTTCCGCCACGGGTTTCCAGCCAGGCAGAAAAACACAGACTAACTGCATGGGTGGCATCCCCTGCATGCCACGGCAATAACCCCTTTTCAATGCAATACTCTCCAACCCCTGCCACTACGCCGAATCGCATCGCTGCACGACAAATCTGTCCGTGAGCATTATTCGGAACATAACTACTCACAAAAGAAGTTGCGCTTTCGTCGATAAAGTATGCTGCACGGTCTAGTACAACATAACATCAAACAACTTACATATCATTCCAAGCCCAGATCGAAGTTACTCCACCGGAAGACAACCGGGTGTTCGTTCCATTCGGCAATCCCTTTTTCGATGCGGCCCTTCAGTTCC
>NZ_JPOQ01000153.1 GCF_000735045.1 Ferrovum myxofaciens | reverse complement strand
CATGAAAAAGGAGGAAAATATCGAGTCATCGTGACCGATCACAGTACAATATAAGCGCGTAACCCCATGACCTAACCATCGGTCACGATAACCAGAATCACCGGTCATCTTCACCAGAATACGCAGGCAAGCGCAGCAAACGCTGCCACCCAATGCTGACGAATTGGGGCAGTTGGTGCCGTATGGCGTGGTGCTACGTTATGAGGAACTGCCCGATGATGAGCCACCTTTGTGTGAACCGACTTGGTTCATTGATATAGTAGAACAAACACTTGCCTGGGCTACAGCGAGTTTGGAACAGAGGGATTAAGATGACGATCACCAACCACGAACGCGTCGGGCATGTGTCGGCAGATAATCGCCAGACACAAGCCAAGTTTGCGTGCGTGGAATGCGGCTATGAGAACAACGCCGATAGGGTTGGCGCTATCAATATTTTAGAGCGAGGACATCGCTTGTTAGCCTGTGGAGAATCGGCGCAGTCAGGCCGTTCCGTGAAGCAGGAACCCACCGAAGTGACTCAACCCATCTCCGCGAGAATCCCCTCGCTTTAGCCATGGGGAGGAAAGCGGGAAGTTGGTTTTGACTTAGATTTGTCTTGCATTATATATCTAGCATCTGTATAATTAGTACATGAGCGATTAC
>NZ_JPOQ01000152.1 GCF_000735045.1 Ferrovum myxofaciens | reverse complement strand
GATACCTGCCTTTGAACCCATGACAGTTCATCCGGCAGCAATGAGGCGATAGCTGTCAATAGCCGAATTTCTTTGTACTTTGAGGTACAAGCACAAAAATTCCGCATCGGACACGCGTTTTATACGCCGCCGGATCGGAGGGCAAGGAAAGTATTGGAAGCGGCTTGTGTTGAGTGTGTGACGAATTTACGGGGATTGGCGTAAAATGAAAGAAACGGAGGAATTAGCAAATGAGCGTCGCTCTGTCTCCCCTTGTTTCAGAATTCGAGAGTGTCGATCAGGAAGCCAGTTATGTCGCTTGGTTGCGCACCAAGGTCGAGTTGAGTTTGGCTGACAA
>NZ_JPOQ01000151.1 GCF_000735045.1 Ferrovum myxofaciens | reverse complement strand
ACAACCCCTTCTGAAACTGGATACTGTTGATCGCCATGGTTCACCTCAAACGGTTTTCGCAAGAGGTCAGTATACTGTATATCCGTACAGTTATCTAGTGCGACCTGAGATAGAGACATAATCAGGTACTACCTTATTTGGTGGATGCGCACCGACTGATTGTATTTGATGCGGTGGACTATGGCAAAAAACCTGGCGAGATGGTGATCGCGAAGGATGACGAGGTACCACGCTTCATGGGCGTAAAAAAGATGAGTCTGCATCAGACTGGTTTCCAGGAAGTCATTGCCTGCGCGTCCCTGACCGGCAAGCTTCCCGACTCCATGGCGCTCATCGGCGTGCAACCCGAACATCTGGAAGATTTTGGTGGCAGTTTGCGCGATTGTGTCAAGACTCAAATTCCGACTGCGCTGAACATCGCACTGGAACTGATGGTGCAATGGGGCATTCCTTATGCGCCGCGCACCTCGCCCCTTCCCTGCCGATGCATCAACGGTGACGTGCTTGACATGGACAACTATGAGACAAATCGCCCCTCGGCAGAACTGGCCTGCCGCTTCGGCGACGAGCGATTCTTGGCAAAGTCGGTTGGGGACTTGAATTTATGTGCATAGGAATACCAATGCAGATAGTGGCAATCGAAGACATGTTCGCCTGGTGCGATGGCCGCAATGGGCGGGTGCGCATCAATACCATGCTGATAGACGAAGTTCGCCCGGGAGACTGGCTGCTGACTTTTATGGGTAGCGCGCGCGAAGCCATTGATGCCGGACACGCCGCTCTGATCAATTCTGCGCTGGAAGCCCTCGACCGGGTGGCTGCCGGCGAAACCCATTTCGATGACTGCTTTGCCGACTTGATCGACAGAGAACCTCCGCTTCCCGATTTTTTACGATCTGGATACAAGGAATGACTATGGATACTGCTCTATCATGGAAACCACCGCGCTCTGCCATAAGCAATAATTTCAGTGAATTGCTGGACAGGCTGGTGATGAAAAATGGCATATCCGATCTGGATCAGGTTGGGTTTCAGAATTTCATGGATTGCCCAGGATCAGGAGTGGTGCTGCTCATCAATGAGCCAGATACGGCTGCAGAAAACTGGGATACTGCTGTGATCTTTCCCGAACTTCTGGCAGTGACAGGCAATAATCTGCGAGCCGCTCTCATGCGCCCTGAACATGCCAAAAGTTTACTGACGCGCTTTGGCATAGGGCGATTGCCAGCATTATTGTTTCTGCGCGACGGCGGTTATGTCGGCTCGATTGAAGGCTTGCACGACTGGTCCGAATATGTCAAAGAGTATGCAATTATGCTGCAAAAACCGGTCAGCCGCGCACCTTCGATAGGGGTTGCAATATCGGCAGTATGTTCATCTGATTGTAATTGGCTGGGATGAGATCATGAGAGACTTCCATATTCCAGTAGTTGGCATCGATTCACAGTCCGAGGCTGAAGAGGTGCGCTACTTGCCCCTACCAGGTGAAATGACGACCTTTGCCATGCCGGTAGTAAATCTGGTGGCCGATCCAGAAATACTGGAGGCAGTTTGCACAGTGCTGGAAAATTTGCGCAGCGCAATGCTTACCAAAAGAGATGCCAAAATCGATTTAACAAGACTAACGCCTGATGTGGTGGAATTAATCAATCAATCTCTCGGGCAAGGCGAAGTCAGTGTGATAGTGCGAAACCCCAGCAATCTACATATTCAGGAAACCGTATTTGCCGGGATCTGGCGCATACAGAAAATGTCCACACAATCTGTAGTTTCCAGCGATATGCTGCATGCCTGCGCCATTCCCGCAGAGGTTCAAAAATCTGCATTGTCAGGCACAACAGTTGTCAGCGTGCCACCAAAGCGACAGGGGATAATGAATGCACCCGCCGTTCTTAACGAATTACTGGAAAGGTCAAAAAAATATCAGGAAGGAAATGCCGCGCATATCATCAATCTGTCGCTGTTGCCCATGTCTCCGGAAGATCTGGCTTATCTGTATGATGCATTCGGCACTGGAACAGTGAGTATATTATCGCGTGGCTATGGTAACTGCCGTATCACCAGCACGCGTCTGGCCAACGTGTGGTGGGTGCAGTATTTCAACAGCACTGACCAAATCATTCTCAATACCCTGGAAGTGGTGGATGTGCCTGAAGTGGCTCTGGCAGCGGACGAAGATTTTCTGGAAAGCGTTGTGCGCCTGGGCGAATGGCTCTCCGTGATGCGCGAACAATAGTCACATGTTCGAAGGATCTTATTCAGGTGACAACAACAAAATTGAGGCAACCGCTCAGTTGGAATGCGGCATTTGCTGGTGGGTGTATGATCCGGCAGCAGGAGATCCGCTTGCCTATATTCCCTCCGGCACACCATTTACCATGCTCCCTGAACAATGGTGCTGCCCGAATTGCGATGCACCGAAATACAAATTCATGGTACTAACGGTTATGGCAACTCACCATCCTGAAGAATGAAACAACAAATTTCCATATCCGTTTCCCTTACTTTCAAGTGAAAAAAAGTGACAAAGGCTTGCTACGCAAATTTCAGGTTATAAAAATGACACAAGTCGTGTTAAAACTTGAGGAGATATTTAACAGAATCGCGCAGACACGCATGATAGATCTGCCCATTCTAAATTCGGCAATGCGCGTCGAGGCCGTGGGATTTCGTTTATGGGAAGGGCACTGGGTTGGTGTGCTGGTGACACCCTGGATGATCAATCTGGTCTTGCTGAAGGGAGAAGGCACACCGCTCCTTTCTCTGGCATTAGGTGAAAAAAAGGTAACTACTCGCCCCCTAATTCACCAGCCAAAGCCATTTGAATGGCAATCATGGGATTGACCCCTTTGTAAGCCATGGTTTGCAGGTAACTGGTGATGCGGCAATAGGCATGGGCATAGATTT
>NZ_JPOQ01000150.1 GCF_000735045.1 Ferrovum myxofaciens | reverse complement strand
TGCCACCGTGATTTTGCCCGAAGGCTCGATCTTCGCAGGTTCGGAACGCAGCCACCCCGTTTGCAGCAGCACAGGTTTCTGAGCCGCCCACATCGTTTCGATATGGGATGGGTGGTGCGTGTTGCTTATTACGCAGCGTGCGAGGAATGCGGAATACACATCCCGTTGCACAACTCCCGATCCATCCCCCAGCACATGCCACCGCTGACTGAGCGGCTTCTTTGTGAAAACTCCGGTGGTGTGGTCGTACTGCGAC
>NZ_JPOQ01000149.1 GCF_000735045.1 Ferrovum myxofaciens | reverse complement strand
GATTGTCTGACGAGATTGAGATAGTGGCTCTTCTGCTCAGCAAGTGGGCTGACCCTGACCGTGACTGGATTCAAGAAGATTTCGAGCGCCTGATGCTTGCAAACGCTCGAATCCAGAACGGCGTCACCTTGGCGGGAGCTCGTCATGATTGACAATTTGACTCGCAGCGAACTGGAAGCACTGTCAATTTCAAGACCGGAAAAACCGTCTATTCTGGACACGTTGGGGGTGGTCATGGCTTGGCCAGTGCCGCAGAATCTGGTCACCAGAATACAAACGGCCCCGTATCCCATGGACGCACTGCCGGATGACCTGAGGGCTACGGTTGGGGAAGTCCAGGCTTTTGTGAAGGCACCTGTCGCGATGGTCTCGACCTGTGCTATCACGGCGCTGTCGGTGGTGATTCAGGGCGTTGCAGATATTCGGAGAGCCTCAAAACTTGAAGGGCCAAGTAGCCTGTTTTCGCTGATCATCGCTGATTCTGGGGAGCGTAAGTCAACCCTTGACAATTTTTTCTCGAAAGCAATCCGAAACTATGAAGACGAGGAGCGCGACCGGCTAGCGGAAGCCGTCAAGGAGAACCGTGCTGCCATTGCGACATGGGCTGCAAAACGGGAAGGGCTGCTTGCTGCGATCAAGGATGCTGGGAAATGCGGCAAATCCACGGCTGACATTGAGGCCAAAATGCGCGATCACGAGAAGCGGGAACCAGCCCGCCTCCTGGTGCCGCGACTGACTTATTCAGACGCGACCAGCGAGGCATTGGCTTGGGGACTGCATGACGCATGGCCTACCGCCGGTTTGCTGTCCTCAGAGGCCGGTACCGTCTTCGGAGGGCACAGCATGGGCGGGGATTCGGT
>NZ_JPOQ01000148.1 GCF_000735045.1 Ferrovum myxofaciens | reverse complement strand
CCCAAATTATCCGCCGAAAGCCCAAGTGCGACCATATCGTCGTCAGCAGGAAAATCACGAGGATCCAATTCCATGGCTGAAAATAGCTCGGCCCTACGTACCAACCTTTCAATCGGTGCTGATTTTTTCTTTTTCAAAACCATGGTGACCTCGCTACTGGCATTGGACGTATATCGTCGAGATTAGCCCCGGTCAAAACCGACACCTTCCGGGCAATATCGATGTCTGGTATAGTGGCTTTATTAATCCAGGCATGAACAGATGCGTTGGAGACCCCTAATTGGTTTGATGCCTTCGTCGGACCTCCAAGTTTATAGACGGCTTCTTTGACTGCGTTTTGTTTTTTTTGATTCATATCGTTTCCTTTTTTGGTATAGAAATGCAGGACAAATGAATAACAGTCCCTTATTAATATTTTAGCTTCTGCTTGACTGGAAACGACGTTAACCAGATGTTTTTAAAAGTTTATTATTAATTATTTTGTTGGGGCCATTACGGTAAAACTGAGACAGTTTTTGTAATATTGATCACGGGCCAATGCATAAGATGACACGACAGGATCCCTGAAAGACGCCGGTATCCAGTCAGCATCAGCGATGCTATAGATCTCAGTCAAGTAGGAAGGGAATTTTACAATGTCCAGTTAGGATCCTGTAAATTTCCAAAGTAGCCCCCAGTGTCCGCCCACCGAGCCCGACACTTTGACCCCCTGACCGTGGAAACAGCACTTTTCAGCCAATCCACTGCGTTGCGATCTCTACCCTCTCATCCAGGATCATCCCCGGTAACTCCTCCGGAATTTTGATCTGGATCGACTGGCTTATCAAGCTCTTATTGTAGAACAGTTATTCGATGCTCATACGGCACAGATATCTTCATATTGGAACGAGGGACATGCAAGTTATAACCGGATAATCGCGGGTTATTGTTTTGCACTTGTTGGAAGGCGAACAGGGATTCTAAAACTCAGTGTCGCAGCATTACCAGAGTTGGTTCCGCTTTCTCCCTTTATGCTTCCTCCTATGATTGCGGTAACGACACTAAGTTTTGCCGCACTTCCAGCATGTTCCTCTGTCCGAACTGTTACTTGGAAGTCCACGGTAGTAATAGTAGATATGGCCGCCTTTATAGCATCCTCAGTTTCAAGGCCATTCGGGCAGATAGTTCCTGTTGAAGTTTCTTCTTGTGCTTTCTTTACACCGCCAATAATATCGCACAAGGCTTGTGAAACAAAATCTTTAAGATCCATGACTATCTCCGAGAGGATATTGCTATGCTTTATGGTAAAAAGCGGCAACTAATCCTGTGATTGCACCAATAATACCGGTGATGCCGGTGAGCCATACGACCCATTTCGCGCGAAGATCGTGTCGCGCTATTAATTCACGACGAATCTCATCTCTCAATGCGGAAACACCAACGGTTGTTAGATACCATTGCCCCGTGTAATGTCCTTCATACCAGTGTTCTGATTCTGTCTTGTCATCTTTGTATTTGTGAGGAACGGGTACGCGAATTTGACGTGCTTTGGCGATAAGGCTCTTAGACAGATATTCATCTTCTTCCTCATCATGTAGGTCAATTTCAACCCGATGGTCTTGCTTCAAAGAGTGAACTTTGGCCCAATCTTTGAGTTTTCGTGCGGCGATTATGTCTTTACCGTATGCGCGATCCAGCAATGTACGTTGCCACCCAAGGCGCACCCCCGTCGGAACTGGTAATTTTGTAACCAAACGCAATAAAAACGCCATAAGGTCATCCTCTTAACAATTTGCCAGTTGAATTTCCATCTCGGGCAATGACTGCACAATCTTCACGGTCTCCAGACTGACAGTGATGACCCTCTGGACCAACTCAAGGGGGTAACGCGGGTTCTTCATGGTTTCCACCGCCCAGTCATTGGCATCCGACACGATCCCGCTGTCCTTGTCTGTTTTGAGGCACTGGCGCTCCACCACCCAGTCCAGCGCAGGCTTCCCGTTCACGATGTACTCGTAGGCTTCCAGGGGAATCTCTGAAATCGTAATCCGGTCATTGTAGTGGATCGTGGTCAGGTCTTTTTCCTT
>NZ_JPOQ01000147.1 GCF_000735045.1 Ferrovum myxofaciens | reverse complement strand
CGATACAGCCCGTTTCAGGCTTCCAGATGATGTTGGCCGCATTGGTGGTTGCCTCAAGCGAATGCAGGGGGCGGGAAGCACCTTTAAAACGTGGGCGACCGCGTTTACCAAAGGCGTATTGCTGCATGGCCGCGAACACCTGCTCCGCGATGCGCTGGGTTACGTTAGAACCAAGCCGGTCTTTCCAGCCTGCTTCATTTTTGCAGGTACGGGCAAAGGTGATGATGGCCGCAGGCGTGAACCCTGCTTCTTTCGAG
>NZ_JPOQ01000146.1 GCF_000735045.1 Ferrovum myxofaciens | reverse complement strand
AGCAAGGTTCAACTAGCAAAAAGACGCGCCAGGGGCTACCGCAATACTGGAAATTTCATCAACATGATTTACTTTTTGTGCGGCAAACTGAAATTCAGTTACCCACTGTATTTCATATAGAGCCAATATTTTGCAGTGGGCTGGCCTGGGCGCAGGTGGCAGTAATAATTCCTGCTAATGCAAGGAATGTTGAGGTTTTTCTAATCACAATGGCATCTCCTGTATCAAATCAAGAAAGCAATCACGCGGCTGTGGACATGCCAACAGACTGGATTGCGACGGTATCGCTCAGGCTTGTAAACTTGTCCAGAAACAAGCCTGCCCACCACTGAGGTGACCAGGATCCGGTAGTGGCCGGTTCCTGGAACGGCGATGCGCCGACGAGTATATCCCACGCCAAATTGCGATTGGTATCAAAGCGTGTCAGATCCCGCCGCTCGGTGGCCAACGCCACCAGATCGGCATGTTTGATCATTGCTTTGTTGCTTTGCATAACACTGGACAGGCCGAATGCAGCTTGCACAGCGTCAGCCGCCTGGAATTCAAGTTCATGCCAGCAAAGCCCCAGCGTGTCCTTGATCGGGGTTGGAATATCGCCGATATAGGCCTCATGCGCGTCGTGCATCAGGCCGGCTAGCTGCACCGCTGGTGAAGCATCCATGGCGGACAGAATGCGGGCAACCAGCAGGCTGTGCTGGGCAACTGAATAATGTTCGACGGTGTGGCCACCGAATCGGCAAATCAGCGACAAGGCATGTGCGATGTCGGTAATGCAAACATCGGCTGGCACAAGCTGCGACGGAACAAAGTCCCGACCGGAAGAAGTCAGCATGTGTGCATTCATGGTGCGGTTCTCGCTTCATGTATGTTGCAGGTTGCCTTGGCAATAGCGTCGCGTGCTGCTTGAGTGACACCTTCAGCATTTTCTGACCCGAGCATATAGGTCAATCCGGTTACAAGCGTTTGCAATTCGCGCAACAAATCTGGCGCTGCCGCAATCATGCATTGAAACGCATCCGCCTGTTCCAGACTGTCAGCCGCGCCACTGAAAATCTCGCAAATTGCGATCGGGCGCGCGTCGATCATGCGATCCACTGTCCGATGCGAACCGACAATCCAGTTTTCATGGTTCATGTCCGTTCCTCCTTGCCGCAAGGTAATTTGCGAACATCGGGAAGTGCGTGAACCTGAGCGATGCGCTTAGCTGTGGCAATCAAGCCTTCCGCATAGCCGCGTCGGTAATCGTTCTTGCGCCACAACGCAGGATCGGGTTCGCGCATAGAAATACCATCGCGACGACCGACCAAGCTGTAATCCACACGGAATTGGCGGAATGGCAAGAATTTGAATGGCGGAATGTTGATTGATCGACTCATAATAATTTCCGGTAAAAAACTATGACGATTAATTATCGGGTATCCGATAGATAGAAGTCAAGCGGTTTACCGATATTTTATTAAAAATTTTAATGGTTAACCAATTTTTAGTTAGGGAATTTTTTTGATACAGGAAAAATGATGATGATGGCATCAGATTTTCTTTTACGAAACTTCTGATGTTTGCGTGCTTTTTTACGTATTTTAAATTTTAAGATGCGAGCGGATTCTTTTTTTGAGGCCTCGCAAAAATTAAGTTTTTTGCAAATTGCTCAGTTTGCTTGTATTCATTTTCATTCAATTCAATTAACCATGGCGGGGCAGGCAATGTTCCTATTCTTTGTTGGATTCCTTTAGCAAGCCATACTGGATTAACTTCATATAGCAAGGCGAGATCTACTACGTAAGCAGAACCTTTGCCCTCATGTTCAAGTTCTGCAAGAGTGCTTTGAGCGATTCCTATTCGGGTTTCCACTTGCTTTTGTGTGAATCCCTTGGCTTTCCTGGCCTCGTATAATCGAGCACCGAAAGCGGTTCGGCCTTCCTGAGTTTTGTCATCATTCATCATGTTTCAATCGTATCAAAAATAATATCGGTTAACCGCTTTACATAAATATCGGTTATCCGCTAAAATAAAAATTATGAACTGGCAAAAACTTATTCTTGACCTTACAGACCGATCGCGGGGCGGTTATACCCAATCCACGCTTGCGCAAAAGTGTGGTTGTGGACAATCTACTATTAGCGATCTGCGTCGTGGTGCGACCACATCTCCAAATGCCAATCTTGGTTTGAAATTAATTGCGCTTTCTGAAGAGATGTATCCGAAGGTTGGAGCATGAAACACAAAAACTTCTACATGGCGCACAACCAGACGGTGGATTGTGAGCCATGATGCAGTCTGACGATCTGATCGTCCAAGTTGCTGTGACTGGTGCCAGACATCGCCAGATAATGGAAAGAGTGTTGCAATGAGTTTAGACGCTCTTTCGTGGGCATTTAATCTTGACCTCCCTAATTCCGGAGCAAAGCTTACGCTTTTGGCGCTGGCCAACTTTTCAGATGAAAATGGCGAAGCCTATCCAAGCCAAAAAGCCATTTCCGTCAAAACATGCCTTTCTGAACGTGCAATTCGAGGGCACCTGGTAACACTAGAACAGCTGGGCATCATTTCCAGAATTTCTCGTAAACGCGCGAATGGTTCATACACTTCCGATAGATTCAAACTCTATATTGGTGGTGCCTTTACCGACGGCAAATTCTGCCAGCGGCAAATTCTGCCGCAGGCTGAAAACCAAAAAACCCAGCGGCAAATCCTGCCAGCGGCAGATTCTGCCGTCGGCAAAAAACGACCTCAGCCAGCGGCAGATTCTGCCGCACCAGAACCGTCACTAAATACAACCATAAACAAACAACACACTTCAGAGGTAAATAGAACCACTGAGCGCGAGCAACCGGAACCCGAAAATCGTGTGTGTGTTGATTTGATTTTCCCAGCCGTTGCCGACCAGACCCGATCCGGCCTGACCCGGATTCTCGAAGCCTGCGATCCCGCCGACAGACAGGCGATCCTGGACGAAGTCAGCGGAGCACTGGCCAAAGGCACCTGCAAAAATCCCATCACACTGGCCATGTCGCTGGTGAAAGCGATGGGGCAAGGAAAGTTTTACCCGGCGCTTGGTGTTGAGGTTGCGCAGAAACGAACGAAAGAGGTAGAGCGGGAAAAGACCATGGCTATGGCACGACAATCGTCAAAACCTGACCCATTGGCCTGCAAAAAAGGCCAGGAAATCATTGATACCATCAGAACGCGGCGAAAGCGAAATCACGAAAATGGAATAGGAGGCTAAATGAACATTAAGACTGCTGACAGCAACGAACTGGATCTTGGTGATTCAGAACAAGCCAAACCTAGATTTCTGGACGTGCCTGTCAAACAGGTTCGGTTGCGCCGCATTCAACCGCGCCGAAATATTGATCCGGATACAATTGACCTGATGATGCTGAGCCTATCCACAATAGGCCAGTTACAACCGATTGGCGTGCGACGGCATGGCAACGGCTGGATCCTGATCTTCGGACATTTGCGACTTCAGGCTGCGAAACAGCTTGGTTGGAAAACAATCCAGGCGATGGAATACAGTGAAACTGAATCGACGGTATTGGTTGATCTTGCGATATGGGCAGGCGAAAACCTGCATCGCCTGGCGCCTGCGTTGGATGAAATGGCGGTCACTGCCTGCAGACTGGCCGATGCTGGAATGTCGGTTGCAGCCATTGCGACGGCGCTGGGGAAACCCGCAATCTGGGTGGATAGCATGCTGGGTGTTGCGCGTGATCCAGTGGCCCGACGGCTGATTAACGCGGGGAGGATTGCTGATGCTGAGGCATGGTCTGCCTTTATCCAGCTCGCGCCTCATATTAAGAAGAAATTACTAAAACCTGGCGCAGGCGTGATTACTCGCTCATCCTGTGAAAGGGCTCAAATTATGACGGCTCAGGAACGGAAAAACAAAAAGAAACCTGATTTGCAGGAATTCATGCAAGACCCACCACGATGTGATTTCACGCATGACCTGTTTCATCCGTGTGTCATGGATGATGATAGCGTCTCGGATCGCGTTTTCTCCAGATTAAAGTAAATATGGAAGGGCGGTAAAAATGAACGCAGATGATCTGTATAACGAACTTGCAGGTAACGCTTGGAAACTGGCAGCGCAATCCACGCTGGACGCTGATGATATTCGGCAGGAGCTGTACCTGATGTGCATGGAAGTAGCGGAAGGACGCAGTGCTTATACACCGATGATCGGAGGTGTGCATGAATATATCATGGGGTCGCTGTGGGGGTTCATTCGCAGGTGGCATAATTTACAGCTGCTGGATGATTTAATTGGCAATGATGTTGATGACGACAAAACAATACTGCTTGCCGAACTTCATGTGTTATCAACCGAAGACGTTCTGATTCGTGACGAAGAATTAATCGAGCAGGATGCGCTTGATATTGAAGAATCTCGCCAGATGAGGAAGCGTACACAAAACCAAAGCACATTGGAAATTCTGGTTCAAGATGGTTATTGGACGATTCGACAAGCGGCAAATTTTTGTGGATTGAGCAAATCGGCTATTCAAAAGATACGAAGCGCATATCCTTAAAAAAGCACCAGCCGCATAAATGGAAGAGGAAATCATACAAATTAGGGGGCTGGAATTGTGATGGACAGATCTGTTGCCGCTTTTGGCAACAGCACGTCGGTTCTGGGTTGTAGAGGACTTGCCGCTGGCGTCCATGTAACTACTGCGCGAATCGGTGGCAATGTTGTAGGAATCCGTGCCGGATTCTGAGTTACCCACGAAGCCATTTTACCACCGGGGATTTCTGGCACCTTGATGCCGGCTTTAGCGAACACCTCTGCGCTGTAATGCGCGCCGACAGATGACGTGGTTTTCCCTGTGTTGTAAGCGGCCAGAGCGCCGCGCAGGTCATGCCCCGATTGTTCCCAAGCTGTTTTCAGGATTGATTGGGCTGCGAGAAGGTTGGTGCACGGATCCAGCGCATCATCAATTTTTAAACCCAGTGCCGACAAGTTTTTGCTATTAATCTGCGCCAGACCAATATCCACAGAATGACCTGCTTGAATTAGTGCACGCGCAAGTTTGGTTGATTCATCGGCATTATTCAGCCGCCATGATTTTTTGGTGGTGTTGTCATGCAACAAGAACGGGTTACCGCCTGATTCCTGTTGGACGATAGCAGCAATGGTGACGGGTGCCAGATCAGAAGCGCACTGATGTATCAAATCGATTGGGGTCATATATCTATTCTGCAAAGTGTCCACTTTTCAGAATAGATATAACACCCTGATGTTCAGGGCTTACCTGTGGAGAAATCAATGCGCATCATCATCGCTGAAAAACCGTCCGTAGCCCAAGCCGTCGCCGGCGTGCTGGGCGGCGCCAAAAGGGCTGAAGGGTATATCGACTGTGCAGGCGGCACGAAGGTGACCTGGTGTTTCGGGCACCTGCTGGAAACGGCGCCGCCGGAAGACTATGTGGACGGTGGTAAGGTCAAATCAACCGATCTGCCGGTCATCCCAAAGGAATGGAAATTGACACCGCGCGATGGCGGGGCAGGCAAGCAGGTCAAGGTGATCCGTGATCTGCTCAAGACCGCAAAGGAGGTTGTCAACGCCGGTGACGCGGATCGGGAAGGCCAGCTGCTGGTTGATGAGGTGCTGATTCATTTGGCGTGGCGCGGAAAAACTTCGCGCTTGTGGTTGTCCAGTCTGGATGATGACAGCGTGAAGCGGGCACTGGCCACGCTCAAGACCAATGAATCCATGCGTCCGGTTTATGACTCCGCGCTGGCGCGCCAGCGTGCGGACTGGTTGAGGGGCATGAACTGCTCCATCGCCATCAGCCGCAATCTGCAGGCGATTGGTGTGCCGGGGTCGTGGAGCGTCGGTCGGGTGCAGACGCCGACGCTGGCGCTGCTGGTGGATCGCATGCGCGCGATAGAGGACTTCAAGCCGCGCGACCACTACCAGGTCGAAGCGGAACTGGGCGACGATGGCATCAAGGCTTTATGGCAAATCCCGGATGATCTGCTGATTGATGGCCTGTTGATGGATAAAACGCAGGCAGAAGCCGTGGTGGAATCGGTACGCGAGCAATCCATGCGCGTGGAACGCTTTACCAGCAAAACGGGCGAGCGCGCGGCACCCATGCCGTATGCGCTCAGCACGCTGCAAAAGGTCGCCAGTCGCCGGCTGGGGCTGTCTGCCAAGGACACGCTGGCTGCAGCCCAGGAACTGTATGAAGCCAAACTCACCACCTATCCGCGCACCGACTGTCCGTATTTGCCCATGGAAATGCACGCAGACGCTGGCCGGATTCTCAAAGCCGTCGCCCCCGGTCAGGACGGTCTGGATGCGGAGCGCAAGCACGCCGCATGGAACACCGGCAAGGTCGAGGCGCACCATGGCATTATCCCGACCGGACAGAAGCCGACAGCGAGCCTGTCGGCCAATGCCATGCGTGTGTTCGATCTGGTCTGTGAATCGTATGTTCGCCTCTTCATGCCGTCGGAAAGATTTGAAACGCGCGAGGCAATTTTCGTAGCGCCTGGCGGTGAGCGGTTCCGCGCCACCGCGAGAATCGTGCTGGAACCCGGCTGGACCAGGCTGGGCGAGCAGGAAGAGGATGAAGAAGGCGTATCCCCTGAATCCGGCAAGCTGCCTGTGATGATTGAAGGGCAAACGCTGCAATGCCGTGGCGCAGCTGTAGTGGCCAAGCGCACGGCACCGCCGAAGCCGTACACGGATGGCACATTGATTGCGGCCATGACCGGCATTCACAAGCTGGTCACCGACCCAAAACTCAAGGCAAGGCTCAAGGAAACCGCTGGCCTCGGAACCGAGGCGACACGGGCAAGCATGATTGAAGTGCTGATGACCCGTGAATATGCCGAGCGCAAGAAAAAAGAAATTCATCCGACCCCTCGCGGCGTGCAGCTGATCGACATGCTGCGCAAGGTTGCGCCTGAATTGGCGGATCCCGGTACCACCGCCCTGCAGGAAGACGCACTGGCCGACATTGCGGCCGGACGCGCACCACTGGATGTATTCATGGAGCATGAGACCGAAGCCGTGCGCGGTTACACGCGCACCCTGTTGCAAGGCAAGCTGCTGGACAGGGATGTTGTCATGCATGCCTGTCCGGCCTGCCAGGCTGCGCGCTGCGCGCAGCTCCTAAGCCGTGCAGGAAAACCCTATCATCGTTGCCCGGACTGTGAAACGGCATTTGCAGACGATGGCGGCAAGCCAGGCAAGAAGTTTGAGGACAAGCCAGAAGGTGGCGCTGGCCAGAGGGCTGTTCCGGCTGCCGGTGGACCCAAATGCCCGGCCTGCAAGAAACCGACGTTCAAAAATGAAACTAAGGGTGGAAAGGCATATTTTCGGTGTGGCGATTGCAAATCGGCGTGGTGGCCTGAGCGAAAGGATGAAGGCAAGTTGGGAATGAAATGGGAGGCAAAAACCGCCTGAATAGCGGTATGGTCGGCACGCGTCAAGTGTATGAAGCCTGACAAGACCGGGTTTAATTACACCTTTAATAATTGACTAAAGCAATCTGAACGATATAATAACAATATCGTTTTAATATTAAAAAAGGATTAATATGATACTCACGGTAGGCAACACAAAAGGTGGTGTGGGCAAGACAACCCTGGCTGTGAATCTCGCCATTGCACGCGCGCTTCAAGGGCGGGAGGTCTGGCTGGTTGATGGTGATCGTCAAGGCACAGCGCAAACCGCCATCAGCATCCGGTCGGAGGCTGGAAGTCAGCCCGGCATAGCATGCGCGACTTATCCCGATGGACCGACATTGCGCGCCCAGGTGAAGCAGCAGGCAGCCAAATTCGACGACATTATCATCGACGCTGGCGGGCGCGATTCGTCAGCGCTGCGGGCGGCACTGGTGCTGTCGGATATATTGCTGGTTCCATTCCAGCCGCGCAGCTACGATGTGTGGGCGCTCAACGATATAGCTGTGCTGGTGGATGAAGCGCGCAGTGTGCGCGATGGATTGAGAGCCGTGGCGATTTTGAACTGCGCTGATCCGGGTGAGTTGTCCCCCGACAATTTGGAGGCGGCTGCAGCTGTAGGTGATGTCCCTCAGTTTGAATATCTGTCGACTCCGATTCGCCGCCGTAAGGCATTTGCCAATGCCGCTGGCGCCGGGCTATCGGTGCTGGAACAAAAACCGATGGACAAAAAGGCGGTGGAAGAGTTAAATGCACTTGTTGCAGCGTTGTTTTAATATTAAAGTGATACTGAAAAAGTATTGATAGGGTATGTAATGGCAATTACGAAGCCGAAGACAAAAGTGCCTGATTCCTCAGCAGCGGCCGATACGTTCATTTTGGGCGCACCTGATGCCGCACGGACAAGAGGCGTCAAGAAGGGTAACAAACAGCAAATTAGTCTGACCATTGCGCCAACGCTGTTACAGAAAGTGGATGAGTTGGCTGGCGAGTTAGGCCAGTCCCGTGCTGCTATAATTAACATGGCAATTTATCGAGCGGTGGAGCATGGCTTGATTATTGACAGCATAAAACGTGGCTGAAAATTCATGTTGCTATACGGTCGTTAGTTAAATAGTCACGCCCCACTTTTTATAAGTTTGTTGGCGTTGTGTCCCACAGTTTCGGTGGTGACGTAGAAAAATCCTAGTCAATGGTATGAGTTGGCTTTCAGAAAAAAGCAAAGGTAAAGCATGGGGTGTGTCTCAGATTTAGAAAGGCCGCAGGATTCGGCTTTATCCAGGCCATTGCTGAAATGGGCAGGTGGAAAGACACAGCTTTTAGGGGAGCTCCTGCCTAAAATCCCGAAAAAGTATGGTCGCTATATCGAGCCTTTTTTCGGTGGCGGTGCTGTATTCTTTGCAGCGCAGCCAGTGGGTGGGATTATTGCAGATAGCAATCCTGAATTGGTCAATCTCTATCGTACCGTTGCCGCAGATGTCGATTGTGTGATAGCACAGCTTCGCCTTTATGAAAATACCGAAGAGGTGTTTTATGCTGCTCGCGCATTGGACGTTACCAAATTGTCTAACGTAGAGGCAGCAGCTCGCACCATCTTCTTGAATAGAACGTGTTTTAACGGTCTGTACCGGGTCAATAAATCAGGTCAATTCAATGTGCCGTTTGGACGATACAAGAACCCAAAAATCATAGATGAAGATGCGCTGAAAGCGGCTTCTGCGCTTCTCAGTGCCACCACAATAATTTGTGGTGATTACAAGACGGTTTTAAAAGAAAACGCGCAGATGGGGGACTTCATTTTTCTTGACCCGCCTTATCTGCCTATTTCAGCGTATGCCGACTTCAAACGCTACACCAAAGAGCAGTTTTACGAAGAGGATCATGTTGAGCTGGCTGCTGAGGTTAAACGTCTGCATGAATTGGGCTGTCATGTGATTTTGACAAACTCAAACCATCCTTTGGTGCATGAGCAGTACCGAAAGTTCGCTGTCGAAGTGGTGCAAACAAAGCGTTATATCTCATGTAATGGGAAAGGCCGAACGGGCGAGGATGTGATTGTTACCGTCCCACCTAAACAGCGCTTTAATTTGCGATTGGTTCCCGCCCCGTTACCTCCACAGGCCATGCAATACCCTTCGACCCGTTACATGGGCTCGAAAAATAAGCTGCTAAGCGAAATCTGGGCGGTTGCTTCTCAATTTGAATTTGACACCGCCTTGGACCTGTTTTCGGGTTCTGGTGTAGTGGGCTACATGTTTAAATCTCACGGTAAGGCCGTGGTGAGCAACGACTATATGGCGATGTCAGCGACGTTTGCCAAGGCGATGATTGAGAACAACGAAATCACCTTGCCGCAAGCCGAGGCGTTAGCATTGCTTCAGCCGAAAAATACGATTGATCGTTTTGTTGAAACCAAGTTCCAAGGGCTGTATTTCAGCGATGACGATAACCGCTTGATCGATATGGCGCGAGCCAATATCAAGGCTGTGAAGAACCCGTATAAGCGGGCGATTGCCATGTCGGCACTGATTCGAGCCTGTCTGAAAAAACGCCCTCGTGGTATTTTTACCTATGTAGGCCATCGGTATGACGACGGACGCAAAGACCTGTTAATGACGTTTCGCGCCCAGTTCCTTGAGGCCGTTGATATGGTGAATGCCGCCGTGTTTAACAACGGCCAACAAAACAAGGCCCGCAACGGCGATGCAATGACATTGCAGAACCGCGAACCGGGCTTGGTCTATATCGACCCGCCCTATTATTCCCCACTGTCTGATAACGAGTATGTACGCCGCTATCACTTTGTTGAAGGCTTGGCTCGTGACTGGCAAGGCGTTGAAATTCAGGAACACACTCTCACCAAGAAATTCAAGTCATATCCGACGCCATTTTCTTCACGCAAGGGCGCGGCGGAAGCCTTCGACATGCTCTTTAAGCGTTTCCGTGAAAGCGTGCTTGTAGTGTCCTACTCGTCTAACAGTCAGCCAACCTTGGATGAAATGGTCGCCATCATGGCGAAGCACAAGAGCCATGTCGAAGTTGTTCCCGTTGATTACAAGTATTCCATCGGCAACCAAGGTAGCAAGGTGGGCGATAACAAAAACGATGTGCAGGAATATATTTTTGTCGGATATTAAAGAATGAGTATGTTGAATGCCTATGATCAAGAAAACGTGGTCAAAACGAGTCAAACCGCGAGACTTTCGCAAACTTTGAATGTCATAACGATGCAAAATCGCTGCTTGGCAGCTTAGCCAATTGATTAAAAAGAAAATTAACCATGAGACCATGGCACCTCGGTAATACTACTGTTCGAAGTCCTTTTCGGTTACGTGACGGTTTGATCGCGCTGGCCAATTCGCCATTAGTGGGGCACATCAAAGGACGAGAGTTGGAAAATGCGTTCGCGCGTTTACTGCACCAAAATGGTATCGTCAATATCACCCGCGAAGACGCCGATGCGTCGGATCTTGGGCGGAAATGGCGCTCGGCGTTAAGCCAGCTTGGCTTCATTGTTCCAGAGCTGGATGTTCGGCAAGGTTTGGAACAGATATGGGTTGGTGAGCCATTCACGCTAACGAATAATGGCAGACGGTTGATTGAGGCGGAAACCGTCCCTGGTATGCAGGAATGTTTTCTCCGGTCGTTGTCCGCGTATTACATCCCATCGGCATTAGAGAGAGGCTACAATGTTCCGGAATTTTCACCGCTGCGGCATACCCTTGCTACGATGCTCGAATTGGAACGCCGAACCGGTGACAATCGACTGAACTTCCTGGAAATGGGCCTGATCGTTCAACTGACCAGTTCCAGCGACACTGTGGTAGCGATTGCTGATCGTGTGCTCTCGTTTCGTCAGGCGCGCCTTGATGCTGTGAGCAGGCGACAGTTCGATCGTGAGGCTCTTGACTTAGCATCCGCCGAACACGGGTATGTGGTCGGAACGTTCCGAGATTACGCCGATACGAACTTTCGATATCTCAAAGCCACAGGCTTGGTTCAAAGTCGCGGATACGGACTTTCGCTTGTTCCAGAAAAACATCTTTTCATCGAACAACTCGTGGTCGACACCGGCATCCCGGATAGCGATCAATCCTACTTGATTGCTCTTTGCAACGGCGCAACGCTACCGACCGACAACCGGGACACAGCCCAGTTGGTGTTGGAAGACCTTGTTCGCCAAGCAAACTTACGGGGAATTCCGTTTGATCTTCGAGGCCGAGATTTGACCGACCGGCGTCTTTCAGGGTTTCTGTCGCCTCAACCATCTTAAGCCGCCAACCGAACTTGTCGTTCCGGATTCAATTGGACAGCACCTACAGGCTCCCAGTTACGGGTAGCCCCTGACCAGCGTTGTGG
>NZ_JPOQ01000145.1 GCF_000735045.1 Ferrovum myxofaciens | reverse complement strand
AGGATGGTGGCCTCGCTGTCCTGTATGGGAATATCGCGGAGAAAGGCTGCATCGTGAAGACGGCCGGTGTGGACGAAAGTATCCTGAAGTTCTCCGGCAAGGCGCGTGTGTTCGAAAGCCAGGACGTAGCGGTGGAAGCGATCCTCGGCGATACGGTGCATGGGGGCGACGTCGTCATCATTCGCTACGAAGGCCCGAAAGGCGGTCCAGGCATGCAGGAGATGCTGTACCCCACGTCGTACATCAAATCGAAGGGGCTCGGCAAGGCCTGTGCGCTGTTCACGGACGGCCGCTTTTCCGGCGGTTCCTCCGGCCTCGTGATCGGCCATGCCTCGCCGGAAGCGGCGGAAGGTGGCGCCATCGGTTTGGTGGAAGAGGGGGACATGATCGATATTGACATTCCCTCACGCTCGATCAACCTGCGCGTCACCGCCGAAGACCTGGCGTATCGCCGCGCCACGATGGAAGCGCGCGGTCTCGACGCATGGCAGCCAGTGAACCGCGTGCGCCCTGTCTCGCAAGCGCTGCAAGCCTACGCCGCGCTGACAACCTCCGCCGACCGCGGCGCAGTGCGCGACCTGTCGCAACTGAAGCGCTGCCCCCCACAGACCCCGAAAATACAAGGTGACCATTGAAAAAAAGGGGGTGACGCGCGGTCACCCCAAGTGATGCTGGAGACGTTCAAAGACTATTGGGCCAGACGCGGTGGGCTCACTACGCCATAGGAGGTTTGTGTCGAACTGCTTGAAGACGACGAGGACGAGGACGCCATATTGACACTTGCGCTGGAGTTGCTGATGCACCCCATGGACAGGGTGGCGTTGATCGTGCCATTGACCGCTGACAGGACATGGAGACAGGCAAAACCGACAATAGTCTGCTTGCCATGGGGCCCCGGGGTGGCACTGTCCACCACGGGAACGATGGAATATTCGCAGGAGTGATTTCCGGCTGCGCTGCAATTGTTGATGGTCGTGTAAGGATCTCCCCCGTCCTGCTGGTTTCCCTGATTGTTATCGTTCCCCTGATTCTGGTTGTTGTCGTTGCCCTGATTCTGGTTTCCATTTCCTTGCTGGTCTACCCGAAGGAGGCCAGAGGATGGGATTGAAAGCTGAAGGCGGCTGAAACCCGTTGAGTTGACCGAGGCAGGAAGGTGGCCTGCGCGGATCAAACCGATGAGGGAGCGGGATTGGGCCAGGTGTTGTCGGGATTCCCGCTGGCTATGATGCTGATCTCCACTATTGCCCTGGCTGCCCTGGTTGCCCTGAGAACTGCTGTAGTCACCGTTTTCCAGATCGATCTGGTCACCCACATGAAGATCCTCGGGGTTGCCGTTTTGCGCTACCTGTTCAGAGTGGCTGAAAATACTGTTGTCGGGTTGTGAAGTCAGGGGGGTGAATTGTCCGGTGATGCAACTGTTCCCACTGCTTTGTCCCGATCCGATGCCTATATTGACGCTGACCCCCGCACTGGTATCCCCCGTATTGACACTGGCGCCAACATGGGCGTCGGCCCCCAAGCCTTGGCCCGCGCCTTGGCCAGGACCGTTCCCGTTACCTGGGCCGCCTGCCCCCTGGCCTGTGCCCTGAACAGTATTGGCGCTTCCGTTGCGATCTGCACCGCTATTGGTCACCCTAACAAAGCCCGATCGATAGCCCTGGAACTGAAGTGCGCTTGCGGGCAGGGCGTAGGCCATCCGTACCAGATGAGGTTGGTTATTCACCACATAGTTCATCAGCGGGGCGGCATGGCGTGTGCCATGCTGTGCATTCGTGAACCGTAGGAAAGAGGCACTGTTCTCGCTGTTATTTTGTTGTTGCTGATTATCCTGCTGTTGTTGCTGATTGTCCTGTTGTTGCTGCTGATTGTCCTGTTGGTTTCCCTGATTCTCTTGTTGGTTCCCCTGGTTTTCCTGATTTCCGTTCCCACCAGAACAGGTATGGGTGGGGCCTATCTGGATCTGATCGGTTTTGGGCTGATTATTGTTGCTGTCCCAATACTGGTTGATGGCGCATTGAGGAATGGCGATGGGAAGATGGGTCCCCCCTGCGCCCAATCCCGAACTGTTCTGGTTCTGGACAATAGCCGTGGAAGTGGCCGTCACATTCATGCTGTTCATGCCAAGGATGCCGGCAAAGAACAGGTTGACACGCTTGGTGTAGGTGACCCTGACGGCAGCATCATTGGAAGGGGCGCTCGAGTTGAGGCTTTTCCAGTAGTTGGCATTGACTGTGAGCGTATCTTGTTTTTCGATGGGGGTATTCAGGTCGGCCGTAGTGTAGACTGGCCCATTGGGACTATTGTTCATGGCGGAAAAGTCAGGGGAAGAAGAACCCTGGGTGTACAGCAGTCCTGCCCCACGCAGGGCAGCGGCATCGGCGGCATTCTGGACATCATTGCGCGCCACCATGACATTGCCCACATCCACGGCCATGGCCCCCACGCCCATCAGGGCTGTCATGGAGAGCGCGGCGGCAATGCTGACGGCGCCACGCTGCTTCGACAGCAGGGAAACGCGGGACGATGCTGAAATTCCGAGAAATTTATTCATAATACATCACCGCCTTAGAAGAAAGGTTATTCGAACCCTGGACAGCGCTCAACGAGCCCAAGCCCAGCCCCTGAAAAGTGTATTGGACGGTGACCTCGATCGCCGCACCGTTGTTATTCATGCAATTGACCGTCACCGTGGGTGAGTTGTTGCTCCCTCCCTGGTAGGAAATGAGGGTATTGGCCGCGTAGTTGCTGGCCACCATGCAAGCCGTTCCCGATCCGCTGCCTGAACAGGGGCTGCTGCCCTGAATGGCATTGATGCCTGGGTCGCTACAGGAAACGGGATGTGCCAGAGAGACCGACTGAGCCGAACCCCAGCGCGCCCCTTCCCGTGCCGCGTTGGTGACCATGATCTGGTCATACATCAACGTGCCAAACTCGATGATCCCGAACATGAGAAGTAACATGAGGGGAAAAATGAGGGCAAATTCCACGGCGGCTACACCACGCTCACTGGACATGATCTTTTTCCGCAAGATTGACGAGTGTGATTTTAACGCCAATAAAAACGGAATCGCAAGGGATATTTTTCGTAACCCATTGTTGGGTAATGTAAATATTATAAGGTACAAGGTAAATCCCAGAAGAAATGGTAAAAATATAACGTAATCCATGGGGTGAAATACCACAAGTTTGTGATTCAACTCGTTATGTATTTAGGAGGCGGTTTCTGGGTATAGTTATTTATGATCAATAAAGACAGTCATTATTTCCTACTCAGTGACGGGGTGATTCCTGTGGTTGTCTCGGGGAATGATTTAATGATTCGAGATCAACAGGATAAGTTAATGGAGCCTCAAAAAATTATATTGATCAAGACAAAATTCTCATGTTATAACATGCACTCGTGGCAAAAGTTTATTGGGGGCATCGTGGACTGGCAAGGAAAGAGACGTCGTCGGTTTAGGGTATCTGTGGTTAAATGAAGGTTCAGCATCATCTTTTGAGTACCAAAGCCAAAGGGAGAAAGTCATGAAAAAGTTCATTCTGGGATTGAAACGTTTTGTGGGTTCGGAAGAAGCCGTCACCGCCATCGAGTATGCCCTGCTGGCGGCGTTAATTGCGGTGGCTGTGATTGGAGGAGCGAGTATGCTGGGTGGTAATGTTCAAAAAGAATTTACCAGTATTGCTGGTGTGGTTTGATTCCTGGTGTCCGGCGAGAGCATGAATGACGGTTCATGCTCTCGAAGCAATCGTTCTGGGCAGCGTACTCGTAGTTGCCGCGTGGACGGATATCCGTTATAGACGGGTACCGAATGTGTGGTTGGGTCTGGGCCTGGTAGCGTATGTGATCCTGTTCTGGCTGTTTGGGTTCGATCCATGGAAGGCTGTGCTGGGCGGGTTGCTGGGATTGATTGTGTTTCTGCCTTTCTATTGGTTGGGCGGGATGGGGGCGGCAGACCTCAAGTTGCTGGGTCTGGTGGGGGTGTATCTGGGGCCGCAGGGCGTGTTATACAGTGCGCTCTACACTGCCTTGGCAGGGGGTGCATTGGCGGTTCTGGCCTTGGTCTTGCGCGCTTCGCGTCGCTTGCCCTACGCGGTGGCCATTGCCGTGGGGGTGGGGGTTTATGAGTTCCGATCCTTTCTGTCATTTTGAGGGGAGTGAGAAATTTTAGAGCGAGTTGATGTGTTGAATCGGGAGCAGAAAGCGGTAACGCCATGCAAAAACAAAAAGCGCTGTTATTTCTGATCATTTCTCTTGTGCTCAGCGCATTGACCCTGTGGGGGGCGGTGCGCTGGGTCAATCGTCAGATTGATTCCCGCGTTTCCCATCAGTCGGTCAAGGTAGTGGTGGCGTCCTTGCCGATTCAGGCCGGTGAAAACCTGAATGCGGGCATGCTCAGAAAGATCGACTGGCCCGCCAAGGAACCCATTATCGGTGGCTTTTCAGATCCCTCCCTTTTGAATAATCGTATTGTGGTCACCCCTTTGGCTCTGGGGGAACCGGTGCTGGAGTCACATCTGGCGCCGGAAGGCAGTCGTGCGGGATTGTCGGCCCTGATTGGCCGAGGCAAGCGGGCCATGGCCGTCCATGTCAACGATGTGGCGGGGGTAGCGGGGTTTGCCTTGCCGGGCAATCTCGTGGATGTATTGGTCAGCCTGCAGGATGAACAAAGCCACATGATTTCCAAGATCGTGCTTCAGGATGTGCGGGTATTGGCCGTTGCACAGGATGTCACCCTGAAGGATGACGTCAAAGCTAAGGTGGTGAATTCCGTAACCCTCGAGGTGACCCCGCAGCAGGCCGAAACTCTGGATTTGGCCAAAGCCGTGGGGGCGGTGAGTCTGGTGCTGCGCAATCAGGTGGATAAAAAGGAAGTGATCACCGCCGGAGTGCGAAAGGCCGCCTTGCTGGGCAATGCTGCGGTACCGGAAACGCCGATCCATACTGCAGTTAAAGCCCATTGGGTGGAACGGGCGAATCCTTCCATCGAGATCATCCGTGGCACCGTTCATGGGTCCACCGTCCCGCAATAGAGAATGACATGAAAATAATCCAATGGGTGATGGGCGTATCTTGGCTGCTGATGGTGGGGGTGGGGTGGGCTGATCCCGTACCTTCCCCCCTCCTTCCGCTGGCAACGCCGGTTCCGGTGGTGGAAGCGCCTCCTCCGCAGGTGTCGGGAGATCGCGCGCCCTTATTGCAGTTGCCGCTGAACAAATCCTTGCGGGTGCACGCGGAGGCTCCCCTGGTGCGGGTATCGGTCTCCAATCCGGAAATCGCCGATGTCAGTCTGGTGCGTAATCGCGAAATCTTTCTGGTGGGCAAGAAAGTGGGCAGCACCAATCTGTTTCTGTGGACCAAGGATGGCGCCATGACCTCCATGGACGTGGTGGTGTCCATCGATATATCCGGATTGCAGGGCAAATTGCGCGAGTTGGTCCCCCAGGAGAAAGGGGTGACGGTGAGTGCGGCAGGAGAATCCTTTGTATTGTCGGGATCGGTGGCCAATGGCGTGATTCTTCGCCAGATCGTCTTGATCGCTGAGCAGTACGGGGGCAAAAAGATCGTCAATTTGCTGGCCACGCGCAACGTTTCGCAGGTGATGCTGGAAGTCAAGGTGGTGGAAATCCAGAAAACTCTGGATGACCGAATGGGGGCCAATACAGCGTTGGGACAGCAGGGGGGAGCGACTTTTGGTGGCGTAAGTTCCTTCCCCAATGCGACTCCCACTCAAACCATTGCCAATACGGGAGCCTCCGCGCTGGTTTCAAATTTCACTCTGCTTGGTGGGGTGGGATATACCGGAAGCATAACCAATATGACCCTGCAGGGGGAAATCGACAAGGGACGGGCCAAGGTATTGGCGGAACCCAATATCGTGGCCATGAGCGGTCAGGAAGCCTCTTTTCTGGCCGGTGGAAAGATCTATATCCCCATTCCGCAAAGTACGGGCGTGGCGGGTGGGGTTTTCATTACGCTGCAGGAAGAGGACTATGGAGTAGGTTTGAATTTCATGCCCACGGTACTGGATGGAGGAAAAATCAATCTGCGGGTTTCGCCTGAGGTTTCCGAGTTGCTGACCACGGGGACAACCTTTGGATCGGGAAGCAGTTCCATGGTCGTCCCCACCATTACCACACGACGGGCGTCCACCACCGTTCAGTTGAACGATGGAGAAAGTCTGGCGATCGGTGGACTGATTCAGAGTAATATTCTGGAGACCATCAAGGCTTTTCCCTTGCTGGGAGAACTGCCCATTCTGGGACCCTTGTTTCGCAGTTCGGAGTTTCAACACAATCGAACCGAACTGGTGTTTGTGGTGACGCCCCATCTCGTTCAGGGGACGACGCAGCGGGTTGCATTGCCTTCGGACAGTTTCACGCCCCCGACCCGAACCCAGTTTCAACTCGAGGGCAAAATGGAAGGAGATGAAAAATGAAATCAGTCCAGTTGGCTGTCTGTATGCTCCCACTTCTGATGATGGTCGGGTGTGCCGAATACGAGGGAGATCCGCGTTTTGGTGAAGCGGTGCGCAACAATATTGCCCTGCAATCCGTTACGCCCCCTGCTCAGGTGTCCGTTGCCCCCATTGCGCTGGATGGCGCGACTACCAAGGCGACCATGGACAATTATATTTATTCCTATCTGCATCCCCAGTCCCTGGCCAGTTCCCTGGCCGTGGGGATGGGGGCTTCTGCTGCGGGAGCGGGCCCGACCGCGGCTCCTGTGACGACTCCAACGGGTTCCTACTGAGCATGATGATTCTCCGGGTTGAGTGGGCGCATCGATGAAGATCACGGTCCTTTCAAAAAATAACGCCCTGCTTCACCGGGTCAAGGTGACGCTGCTTGGGGCGCGGGATAATGACCAGGTCGAATTGGTGAACCGGTCAGCCAGTCATCTTGATCTCGATATGCCGGACATTGCCAATGCCAATCTTCTGATTCTCGATGGCTCGGAGGAGGAAGCACCGGATTGGGTCAATATCGAGAAGTTCAATTTGCAACATCCCCATTCCAGCACGATTCTGATCTGTGCCGAGCGGATAGAGCAGATTTTGGTTCAGGCCATGCGGGTGGGCGTGCGCGATGCCCTGTATCTGGCCGAACTCGAGGACCGGTTGATTGAAGTGGTGGAACGGGCACGTTCCCGTCAGGCGGCCTTCGAGGGCGCCTTGCGGGGCGGGAAGGTCTATTCCTTCATTCCCAGCAAGGGGGGGAGTGGGGTGAAGTGGACCCCTGTGTCAAGACAATAATGCCTTGAGTTTAAGTTGTGCATTCGACTTCACTCGCAGCTGGACGGCGCTGCCCCGATTTTGCATCTGGTTTGGTTTTCACTATTTCATCTGATG
>NZ_JPOQ01000144.1 GCF_000735045.1 Ferrovum myxofaciens | reverse complement strand
CGTATAAAACGCGTGTCCGATGCGGAATTTTTGTGCTTGTACCTCAAAGTACAAAGAAATTCGGCTATTGACAGCTATCGCCTCATTGCTGCCGGATGAACTGTCATGGGTTCAAAGGCAGGTATCCGAGTTGAGCGGACGCTTGGCGCGTCAACCCACGAAAAAGATTCCCGTTCGAACTCCAGGTCACGTTCGCCACATTGTCGTAGACCAAACCCGGTCCATCCGCGATCAAACTCGCCTGCGCAGCATTCACACTCAATAATCCTGCCGCAAGCAGAGCCATAGCCCCGAACCTGTATTTCATGATACAACCCCCTAATTCGTTATTGATAAATCATGTGGGGTATTCAGCTTAGTGCTGTGCCTAGTTTCTCCATGGGTGCGAAGGCACAGAAATATCCAGCGAAGCTGGCGCTTTATGGCGAAGCTTGGCTGACACCGCGAACTCATGCGCCACAACTTTTGGCTTGGGATTAGCTACAAGCTCACGGAAGGACATAGGATGCATGGAAATGCACTGTTCGATCAAC
>NZ_JPOQ01000143.1 GCF_000735045.1 Ferrovum myxofaciens | reverse complement strand
CTGCCTGCTGTGGCGAATTCTCCTGCTACGCTTGGTTTCCATACCTGCTCTCCTGTGTCATAATCTGGAGAGAAGTATGCGGAAAAATTATCCGGGAAAATACAACGCCGCTGGCTTACCGCTTACATTCCGCCAACCCAAGACGGCAAATTGACACCGGCACGCCATATCGAAGTCAAGGGCCGTGCCAAGGGGCAATCGACCATTACCATCACCCGAAATGAGATCCTGTACGGGCTGAATCAGGCCGACAAATTCATTTTGGCCATTGTGTTGGTCGATGGCGATCAGCATGAAGGGCCGTTTTATGTCCGCAATCCGTTCACGCAAGAGCCGGATTGGGCAGTAAGCAGTATAAACTTAGCGTTAAGTGAGTTATTAAAAAAATCGGAGATGCTATGTTGACCGAAAATCAACTGAAAATATTGCTGATAGATTTGGAATCAGATCGCATTGAACGCACCGAATCTACAACCAATACAGATAAATTTTGTCAGGCGATATGCGCCTTCGCCAATGATTTACCTAATCATCGTCAGCCGGGTTACTTGCTTGTCGGGGTTAAGGACAACGGATCGTTGTCGGGATTGGTTGTGACTGATGAATTATTGAAAAATCTTGGAGGGATTCGTTCTGACGGGAATGTTCTGCCTCAACCAATGATGAATATAGCCAAGTTTTCACTTGAAAATGGCGAAATTGCTGTTGTGGAGGTTTTTCCATCGGATCTCCCTCCTGTTAGATACAGAGGACGAGTACATATTCGTGTCGGGCCACGCAAGGCAGTTGCTAACGAACAAGAAGAGCGTGCACTGAGCGAACGACGTGTAGCTCTGGCACATAGCTTTGATGCACGCCCATGTACTGAGGCGACACTTGATGAAGTGGCCTTGGGACAGTTTGACGCCTACCGCCGAGAAGCTATCGATCCAGAAACTATAGCTGCCAACCACAGATCGATTGAACAACAGCTCGCTTCACTTCGCCTGTACGATCCCGATCGATCTTGCCCGACGCACGCGGGTATTTTGCTTTTCGGAAAGAATCCACGCTTTTTTATGCCGGGGGCTTATGTCCAGTACCTTAAATTACCCGGTACCGAATTAATCGATATTCCTGAAGATCAAGCTGAAATATCGGGAGACCTTAATTCGGTGTTACGTGAGTTGGAAGGACGGCTAAAACTAATCATTCAGACAACGATGCGCGCCATTAGCGCTCTTGAGGAGAAATTACTTCCAGACTATCCAGAATGGGCACTACGCGAGCTGTTAATGAATGCTGTTATGCATCGCAACTACGATAGCAATACGCCAATTCGGTTTTATGTCTTTAGCGACCATATCGAAATTCAAAGTCCGGGAGGCTTGTATGGAGAAGCCACGCCGGAAAATTTTCCTACTCGGAATAGTTATCGGAACCCGGTGATTGCGGAAGCAATGAAGTCACTTGGTTTTGTAAACCGATTTGGTTATGGTGTTCAACGTGCTCAAGCACTGCTTTCTCAGAACGGTAATCTTCCTGCTGAATTTGAATTTGATGAGCACTCAGTGCTAGTCAAGATATACAGGAGGCCTGCATGAAAACGGTAGCCTTTTTCAACAACAAAGGCGGAGTGGGAAAGACATCGCTAGTATACCATTTGGCATGGATGTTTGCGGATCATGGGATCAAGACGCTTGCTGTAGATTTAGACCCGCAGGCCAATCTTACTGCGATGTTCTTGAATGAGGATCGCCTCGAAAAATTGTGGCCGGATGGCAATCACCCCGAGACAGTTTTTGGGTCAATCAATCCAATTCTTCGCGGTACCGGTGATATTGCGCATCCCCATGTAGAGAAAATAACGCCGAATCTCGGACTCATTGCGGGTGATCTCGGATTGTCCCGATTTGAAGACAAACTTTCGGATGCCTGGCCTCGTTGCCACAATCGCGATGAATCAGCATTTCGCACAATGACTGCATTTCACCGTCTTGTGCAACTGGGCGCAGATTGGGGGGTACAGCTCGTACTGATAGATGTTGGTCCCAACTTGGGTGCTATAAATCGTTCGGCACTTATTGCCTCTGACATGGTTTGCCTGCCACTAGCACCTGATTTATTTTCCTTGCAAGGCTTAAAGAATTTGGGGCCAACTTTACGTGAATGGCGTGCTGTTTGGGCCGACCTTTTGACCAAATCCCCCGGCGATCTACCAATGCCTAAAGGCACGATGCAACCCATCGGTTATATCGTTATGCAGCATGGTGTTCTCGACACGAGACCGGTCAAGGCATATAAGCGATGGATGGATCGGATTCCTAATATTTATCGCGAAGCCGTTCTTGACGAACAAGTCGCAACCACGCCGACAGTCGCGAACGATCCCTATTGTCTTGCTTTGCTCAAGCATTATCGAAGCTTGATGCCAATGGCAATGGAAGCTCGCAAGCCGATTTTCTTCCTTAAATCTGCGGATGGTGCAATTGGTGCGCATATCGAAGCAGTGAGAAGTTGTTATAGCGACTTTCAAAAACTCGCAGGGAAAATTGCAGAAAAAACGGGCATAGCTTTTCCCAAATGATACTAATGAACATTAAGACCCCAAAAAAGCTTATCGAAGTCGCGTTGCCGCTGGACGACATCAACATTGCATGCACAGGAGAAAAATACATTCGCCATGAACTTCCATCAACACTGCATTTATGGTGGGCGCGTCGTCTATTGGCAAAAGCGGAGCAGGTATGAGGCTAGCAAAAATCAATATTCGCGATTTTAAGCGATTCCATAATTTGACAATTGATAGCATTCCAGAATCGGCACGATTGGTAATATTGACCGGCCCAAACGGCAGCGGTAAAACATCAGTATTTGAGGCCTTTAACTATTGGATGAGCAGGAATCGAGGTCAAAACCATTTTGATCAAGAGTATCACCCGCGTTACGGACAATCCACCTCCAGCGATCCACATGGAGCGCTAAACAAAATCCAATTGACATTTCATGGTGTAGGCGATGTTCGTCAAGATGCCACGAAAAAACAGAAAGTGTTCTACATTCGCTCTGCCTATCGACACGAACCTGACTTTACATCCAACGGACTTGGACAGGCAGATGACATGTTGCTTGATTCTCGACGAGCGGCAAGATTGATTCTTCCTGAAACGCGAGTTTCAGAAAATTATCAAAGGATTGTGGCAGCGAGCATTTCTGCTTTGTATGACACGGACAATCCAAATCGGAAAGCTGGTGAAATTACGGATGACCTGATTATGTCTCTATCTCAGTGCGCACCATCAGTTTCTTTCCAGAACAAGGAGTTGCATACATGAGCGCCACGGCAAGTCTTGGTACCATTGCTGCCAGGTCGAATCTTCGATTGAATCGATACTGCGACTCAGCCAGGTATCGACCGGCGTATTTTCGGAAATTAAAGGCGTGATGTGTTCCACTCAGCGCGGTCTTGAGGTTGCCCAGCACCACATTGAGCCAGCGGAAGGGCTCAATCTCCGTGCCCGCCTTGCCT
>NZ_JPOQ01000142.1 GCF_000735045.1 Ferrovum myxofaciens | reverse complement strand
ACGCCTTAAATTCTGCGTAGTTGCGTGGGTAGTCGACCCCGGCGCGGGGCGCGACGGATCGAACTTGCGGAGTTTTTGATTCCATTGCATAATTCTAACATCACAGCACTAAGCTGAATACCCCACATCAGCAATCGAAATCGCCAAACGGCTTGCCGCTTAACCAAAGCCACTTTAAGGATTGCCTGCCATGGAACATCACAACGTCATCGGCCTCGATATTGGCCACTCAACCGTAAAAGTTGCTTATGCAAATCTAGCGGGCGAACCGCAAACCATCATCTTCCCGTCCGCCGTATCCCCAGCCATCGAAATCTATGATGACTCTGAATCAAAACGGGCGCAGGATGACACGGTGACCATTGCAGGCAATCACTTGTTTATTGGGGATACAGCAGAAGTCCAAGGCCGGAGAAACACCCAAAACAATGTTTCGGAAGTGGGGTATCCATATAAATGCGGTGTTTAGCCTCTCCATGGGTGCGAAAACACTGAAATATCAACGCGTAACGAACGCAGCAACACGCTGCCCGCTTTGTGCAAACCCGTCATGATATCAATTTGATTCCACTGCATAATTCTAACTTCGCCGCATTTATATGGATACCCCATTTTCGGAAACATGGATAGAGTCCATGGAATACCAAGCCTTGACAGCAGGAGCCATCAAAAAACTCATTCAGGCCGGTGCGAATATCGACCAGTCAACCATGGTTGTCGTCGGACTGCCCACCAGTCTGTATAAATCCCAGCGAGACAAGCTCCGCGAACTTACTCAAAAAATCGTCGGCTATACCCATGAAGTCAAAGTCCTTCCCCAGTCCCTCGGGGCATTCCAGTCCATCATGTTCGACCAGGACGGGCAACTTGCCCAGGGCCGTTCGCTTACCTCTGAATCATGGGGGGTCATTGAAGTCGGCTACTTCTCAACGGACTTCATGGTAATGCGCGGCCATGGAGGAAAAGCTCGATGGATCGAAGACGCATCAGGTATCTGCTCCGGCGTCCGGTTTGCCGCTGAACGCCTGTCCCGTATCCTGTCCGATGAACTCAAGATCGGCGGAAAAAGCATTACCGTCACACCCAAAGAAGCTGAATCCGCCCTGATTACGGGGCATATTCGCTACTACGGCAAGATCAATGTCGCCGACAAAGTTAAAAGAGCAACCTCGATCATCACTGAGGAAGTCATGCGAGCGGCCAGTCGCTACCTGGAATCCGAAGCGGCAACACTCGATGGGATTGTACTGGCCGGCGGGGGATCTCCGTTGGTATCCGACGCAATCAAGAACCTCTGGCCCCATGTCGTCACTCCGGAAAACCCCAGGTTCACTGTCGCAGAAGGATTCAGGCGTTTTGGCGTCGGAATTCTACGTGCCCGTGCATCGGTATGAAATGACAAAGAAAACACAGGAAAAAAACCTGTTCAAAACCATCACCTTTCAAGTTCAGGCTGAACGTGACAAGGACATCTGGCTATGGCTTCGAGCTATGAATTACGGGGAGCCATCCAAAACCATCCGAATCCTGCTTGGGGTGGTTGCAAAAGCATGGGCGGCCTCAGCTCCAGACGCCCGTGAAACCCTGGAATCGTTCGTCGGCAAAAGAATGAATGCCGAAATGCACGAAAATACCGAAAAACACACTGAAAAACACAAAATCACGCTCTCGGAACAACCATCAGGCACATCACAAAATATGCAAAAACCAATCCAGGACACAGTGCAAGCACTTCCAAAAAACATTGCCGCAGCATTACTGGAAATGGACAAGGACTTCGGCTGATGACAAAACCAACCATCATCATTGCTGAAAAGCCATCCATGGGCAGGGCCATAGCCGATGTCATCCCCGGCGTTAAGTTCAGCAAGAACGGATACATCGAGATCGGAAGCACCATCGTTACCTGGTGCGTCGGGCATCTGCTGGAAAATGCCCAACCAGAAGAATACAACCCGGCCTGGAAGTCGTGGGCAATGAAAGACCTGCCTTTTCCGATCACCCAATGGAAAGTCACCCCAAAACCAAAAACACTGACTCAACTGAATATCATCGGCTCCCTGCTTAAACAGGCTGGGTCCGTGGTGAACGCAGGTGATCCGGATAGGGAAGGGCTCATGCTGGTCAACGAGGTGCTGGAGTATTTCCACTGGACCGGCCCGACCGAACGCCTCATCCTGAATTCTTATGACACACCCAGCGTCAAAAAGGCTTTGGCCAACCTGACGCCCAATAGCGTCCACGACAACCTCTATGAAGCCGCCAAGTGCCGTTCACGCGCAGACTGGCTGCTTGGGCTCTCAGCAACGCGAGCGGCAACAAGGGCTTATACCCGGTTCGAGGATAAAACCGTCATTTCAATCGGTCGAGTCCAAACCCCCGCGCTCTGGCTCGTGGTTAAACGAGATCTTGAAATCGACAACTTCAACGCAAAGTCGTTCTTCACCCTGGCCGCTCACACAAATACCCAGGCCGGGGCCCCACTGATCTTGACCCATGAACCTGGGCAGGACAACCGGATATGGGACAAGCCCATCGCTGATGCGCTGGCAGCCAAGATCAAAGGTACGAACCAGACGCTTTCCGTAACCCAGAACAAGATCAAGGCGTCTCCACCCAAACCCTACAACCTGCTTTCGTTCTCCACGGACGCAAACGAAGCCTTCGGCTGGTCTGCGAAAGAATGCCTCGATGTCCTGCAAGAACTCTACAGCCCGGAATACGCCCTGACGACCTATCCACGGACGGATTGCGAATACCTTAAATCCGAACAAATGCCGGATGCCCTGACCATCGCACAAGCCTGTCTTGGAGTGCTGCCGGAAGCACAGGCCATGACCAGCCTCATGAAACCGCGAAAAGCTTTCTACGACTCGGCAAAAGTCACCGAACACCATGCCATCATTCCAACCATGAAGAAACCCTGGTCCGGGTTGTCAGGCAAACATCTGGACGCCTATCGACTGGTGGCCAAGCGATTTATCCTCGGCTTGCTACCGGATCATGAATATCACGAAACCGTAGCGGCGTTCACGGTGGACGGAAGGACTTTTTCTGTCAAGGGCGAAGTGGACCTCAACTCGGCCCAGGCATGGATAGCACTCACCCAGAAAAAAACCAAGGCCCCATTGCCCGCTATCGCCAATGGCGAAAAGGTGACTGTCAATGCGGTCAAGGTGAACCAAGGAAAAACCTCTCCACCAAAACGATACACCGAAGCCTCGTTGTGTCAGGACATGGCTTCTGTGGCGAAATTTGTAACCGATCCAGTCATCAAGGCAAGACTGAAAGAAAACGACGGCATCGGTACACCGGCCACATGGCAATCGATCATTGAAACGCTGAAAAACCGGCGCTACATCGAACCGATGGGGAAAAAACAGATCGTCTCAACTGATTTTGGCAAAGAACTGGTCAAAACCATATCGCCAAACCTGATGGCTCCCGGCTTAACAGCGCTTTGGGAAATCGCGCTGGAATCTGTGGCAAAAGGAGGGATGAAGCCGGAAGAATTTATGGCAAGAGCGACGACATTTGTAACCCAACGGGTCAATGAAATGAAGAACGCAACAATAAAAATCAGCCCTCCTTGTCAGAAGCCGACTTCAGTTCGGAAAAGCGAGGGCCCCCACTCGCCTCGTAGAGCAACCCAATCAAAATCTTCACGCTCATCGGCATCGAAGTCCAAGTCGAAGCCGATGGCACATAACCCGACCATTTAGGATCAAGGCACATTGAATCATGTATCCGTTCGCATACAGCAGAAACACTTTGTTCGGGATAGAAGTCGCTCAACTTCATCACATCGGCCAGCAGGTAAATCTGGGCAACGGGCAGGTTGAGGTAATTGGCGGCGTTGACATAGGCTTCCCGCGACATGCCGGTAACCGGACGGAGGCCGCGAAAGATGGACGACAGGTAGGACAGGGATACGCCGAGGTGTTCCGCAATGCCGCTCATAACTTCATTGTTTTTCTCGGCACGCCTTTTCAGAAGATTCACCAGGCGAACGCCTGGAAAGTTCTTTTCGGCTTCCGACTGGTGCTTTTCAGGTTCTACCAGGCGAAGGTGGCTGGAAGGGGTTTTTTCGGTTTCATCGTTCATAAATTTGCTCCTTGAAATAAAACGTACTTCATTATAGTTTGCACGTATCTATAATGTCAAGTGTATATTATTAATAATTAAAACTCGGAATGGGGACCACCCCGGACCGGGGCGGCTATTACTGCCACCTGTCATATCTACGGCGAGCAGATCCCCGATCCCCGCCACCAGCCGTCAGAAGGGGAAGCACAACGCATGTTGTTCAATGTCGCGCTTCGAGCATTCAAAAGCGAGTCGGCATCGATCTTGTCGATTCCCACGCCCAAGGATTACTTTGGCAACATTTCGCCCAATAAAAAGAACCAGTTCTCCCGAAAGGGGCGACGCACGACATGGAGCGTGCCCCGTACAACGCGGACGGTACGCTTAAGCCTGAAGTAGAGGCTACGCTGTCCTCGGTCCCTGAAGAACACATGACCGACGAAGGATATGTTTCCAGCATGGGTAACCCGACTGAACTGAACACTCGCAACAACATCAACAAAATCCAGGCGGTCCCCCTGAAGGTAGATATTCAATCTTTTCCGGCGTGGTGGGTTGAACGTGCGAAAATCATGAATGAGGCGGTTCGCAAGCGTGAAGAAGACCGCGAGGTTCGCCGGCGGAGAGTAACTAATCAGGCGGCGTGATGAGTAACTGCGAAAAACCGACCACGGGGCTCATTGTGGTTGGTTTTCTGTATCAGTTGTTTCAGGATGGGGAAAGGATGGAGGAAATGAACGAAAACATTGGAGAAAGTGCAGCGTCAATCTCTGTGATGTTGGCAATCCTTGGGGTGTCCGAAGCGGAATACATTCGGACGCAGGAAATTGCTTTTGCTGTGTTGCGCGAAAACGGAACCAAGTGTAAATTCATCCGGACCGCGATTGAACGTGATCCGGGTGACAGCAATGTTTATGTCCAGATGGGTGTGTTCGCCAGCAGTTCAAAGGTCATCGAGATGGAGTGTGAACTTGCCGTTCGCCTGAACAATGCTCTTTGTGATTGGCACGCCGACAAATTAATCTTCGCTTTCACGCCGCTTTAATTATTCATGACGGCATGATTTTGGCATTGGCAAAGGAAACAAGTGGATCAAATTTTCACGCAACGCGCTTTCGACGAAACTATCGTCAAAGAACTCGAAAAGTCAGGCAAGCATCCTGTCTTAGCTAGAATCTTGGCTGCCCGTGGCGTGTTGCCTGACGAGGTAAATAAATCCACTCTCAACGATCTTCTGCCATGGAACGGTCCAAATGGTTTGAAGGGCATAGTCGAGGCCGCCAACCTTCTTGCCGACGCCGTTCAGACAGGTAACAAAATCGTCATTGTTGCGGATTACGATGCTGACGGAGCGACTGCTTGCGCGGTAGGGATTCGAGCCTTGCGTGCGATGGGCGCGATTGTTGATTTTGCCGTACCTGATCGCATGACCATGGGGTACGGGCTATCGATTGATGTTGTGAAATTTGCGGCCCGGATGAAACCAGACCTTTTGCTGACGGTTGACAATGGAATCAGTAGCCATGCGGGGGTTGATTATGCCAACGAATCAGGCATTCCGGTTATTGTGACCGATCATCACCTGGCAGGAGAGACACTGCCTGCCGCAGTTGCCATTGTCAATCCAAATCAACCAGGCTGCCGGTTTCCAAGCAAGAATATCGCCGGGGTAGGGGTGTCGTTTTACTTGATGCTGGCGTTGCGTCACGTTCTGAAAGAACGCGAGCATTTCCAGACCCGACCAATTCCGAACATGGCCAACCTGTTGGATCTGGTGGCTTTGGGCACCGTGGCCGATGTCGTCAAACTGGATCACAACAATCGAATTCTTGTGGCCAATGGCCTAAAACACCTGGTCGGGAATTCATGTAACAAAGGAATTGCCGCGCTGATTCAGGTTTCCGAACGGGATCGCCTCAAGATCAAAAGCATTGATTTGGGATTCTTGATTGGTCCGCGACTTAATGCGGCTGGGCGTATGGCTGATATGAGCGCAGGTATTCGCTGTTTGGCTACCGATAATTCCGATGAAGCAATGGAGTTGGCCACAGAACTTGATCAACTCAATCGTGAACGCCGTAAAGTGGAGGCGTCCATGTGTGAAGATGTCGAGCCGTTGTTGCAAAACATAAAAAGCATTGGTCAATACACGCTGGCGCTTTATGATCCACAGTGGCATACAGGGGTAATCGGCATTCTGGCGTCCAGGGTCAAAGATAAAGTCCATCGACCTGTGATCACCTTTGCCCCAGGAATAGCATCTGGACAAATCAGGGGATCTGGACGCAGTATTGTCGGGTTTCATCTTCGTGATGCGCTGGAGCGGATCAACTACCTGCACCCAGGGTTGATGCAGAGTTTTGGAGGTCACGCTATGGCGGCTGGGCTTACCATTGAAGAAGCCCGTCTTGGCGAGTTTCGGACGGCCTTTGAGAAGGTAGGGCAAGAGTGGTTAACCCCTGACCTATTGACGAACAAGTTTGAGCATGACGGCCCCTTGGATGTGTCCAGCATGAACGTGGCAGTTATCGAGACGGTCACCAATGAAACTTGGGGCCAAGGATTTCCAACCCCCGTGTTTGAAGGCGAGTTCAAAGTTGCCCGGCAACGCATTCTGAAAGAAAAACATTCAAAGTTGACGTTGAGCCAAAACGGAAAACAGATTGACGGCATTTTCTTTGGGTTTGCGGACAGTCTGCCAGAACAGATCAAGGCGTTTTTTTCGGTAGAGATCAACGAATGGATGGGTGCGAAAACAGTACAGATATCGATTAAGCGGGTGCTGTCACAAACCCGTGCTTGACCAAGGATTGGAATGATGCGCTTCGTGCGGGCGTTATGATATAGAGTTGTTTTACCGGTCATCCTTTTTAGGGTGGCCGGTTTTGTTTGCCTGTCCGGTTTTACCCACCGTGAAATTCCATTGAACCCGTTCATGTCGTACTGGGAAGTCGAAGGGGTGGCACTCGATGACTGAAGGGGAATAACCCCATCGACGGCATAGGGACATAGTAAATTTCCTGATTATGTCTCTATCTCAGTGCGCGCCATCAGTTTCTTTCCAGAACAAGGAGTTGCACATATGAGCGCCACGGCAAGTCTTGGCACCATCGCTGCCAGATCGAATTGTTGTATTCCCGGAAAT
>NZ_JPOQ01000141.1 GCF_000735045.1 Ferrovum myxofaciens | reverse complement strand
TTGCGTGACGGTCACAATATTGCTCAGTCAAATCCACCATCAGATTTATGCGGATTCTGACAGCCGTCTACAACCCATCACAGAGCGTGCAAATCAAACCATCAATCATCTTGATTCCGCTCACCTGGCTAGATGCCCACCCGGAATACTGGGCACCCCAGCTTTTTCGAATACGCGGGCACTGTATCGTGCCCCGGAGAGTCCTCGGGTATTACCCGTGTTGTAGGCAGAGAGAGCACCTTGGAGGTTGCCGCCAGACTGCGCCCAGGCGCTCAAAAGAATGGCCTGCGCGGCCGCCAGGTTCGTGCGTAAGCGGTAAGCCAGCGGCGTTGTATTTTCCCGGATAATTTTTCTGCATACTCCTCTTCAGATTGTGACACAGGAGAGCAGGTATGGAAACCAAGCGTAGCAGGAGAATTCGCCACAGCAGGC
>NZ_JPOQ01000140.1 GCF_000735045.1 Ferrovum myxofaciens | reverse complement strand
TCAATTGGCGGCGCTTAAAACTGCACTGCTGTGGCAAATATGCCCAAGTCGTCAACTGCTCGCCTTGAGCACCCAAAAACCTGTCAAGCACTTTTTCAATTATTTTTGCAGGGGCGAGCAGTTACAAAAAAAGACTTGGCGGTTTCCATCAGGAAACTATGAGTTCATGGGACTGAATGAACCCATGCTGGGTGCATGCCATATTTGTTCGTTAATCTCACCCGTCGTGAATTTTACTACCCATAAAGAGGCCGTGACCATCGCACAGGAAATTATTAGTGCCTTGTTTGTTGAAATCGAAGATAAACGGTCTGGAGGTATCGAGGAAGCACGTCTGACGGGTAAATCAACGGGTCAAAAAGAGATGTCGCGACGTGATTTTTTACGCATTCCCTTGATGGGTAGTCAGTGATGCCCAACGCAGGAAAACTGCATCTGCGCATCCTCTGGAATGGCATGGATGTACTCGGCATTGAAGTGAAATCAACACGTCCTCCAGCCTACCACTTATTGTCGGGAAAGTCGCCGGAGGATGCTGTGAAGTTGGTGCCCTTGTTGTTCAGCGTGTGCGGCAAGGCCCAACAGGCAGCTGCACTGGCGACCGTATCCGCCGCACAAGGTCGTGACATGCAGCAACTTGAAAAGTTTGAGCGCGCTGTGCTTTGCGAGGCAATGCAGGAATACTTGTGGAAATTGCTTCTGGATTGGCCAAAATTGCTGGGTTTGCCACAACTGGAGACGCAGTTTATACGTTGGCATGCTGCACTGAATGTAATTTCGACGGATAAGGGCAACGCAGAAGATTTGTTGGCGGAAATGCATCAGGTATTGCTGGGCATGACGGCTAAAGAATGGCAACAGTTGGATACGCATGATCGATTGCTTGAGTGCATAAAGGACAAACAGGGCTTATTGGCACCGATTATTCTAGCCCTCGAATTCAGTGAAAGTCGGTTGGATTTCTCCGGAGTACCAACGGGCTGTAGTTTGATGTCGACATGGACACCGACTGAGGTCAGTCGGAAATTTGCATGTCATTTTGGCACGGAATTTGCTCAAAAACCTCAACTTAATGGCAATCCTCTGGAAACAGGAGCACTGGCAAAGACTCAACATCTGCCGTTTGTTCGGGATATATTGCGTAAACGCCCTGCCCGATTGCTCGCAAGACTAATTGCCAGACTGATTGATTTGCTGCAGGATGTGCAAGCGCGGCGGCGCATTGAACAGATAACCGTTGCAAATGGCATTGGCTTGTCGATGGTGCAAACAGCACGCGGGATGTTGCTGCACCATGTACGTATTGAATCCGGTCGTATTGCGCAGTATCTGATTGTGGCGCCCACCGAATGGAATTTTCATCCGCAGGGTGCATTGACCTACCTGATCGGCTTTCGGGAAGGCAATATGACACGCTTGGTGGAGACAGCAAAATTATTTGTGATGTCGCTTGATCCTTGTGTGGATTTTGAGATCGAGGTTGTTCATGCATGAGATGTCGCTGGCAGAAGGAATTGTACAACTGGTAGAAGACGTGGTGCGTACCGAGGGATGTGTCAGGGTGCAAGCCGTGTGGCTGGAGATCGGTCAACTGGCCGCTGTGGAAAAGGAGGCATTGCGATTCTGTTTCGATGTGGTGACGCGCGATACCGTTGTAAAAGGTGCACGCTTGGAAATCATCGAAATGCCGGGACAAGGTTGGTGCATGAAATGTGAAGACAACGTGGCAGTAACAGCCTTGTATGAAGCTTGTCCTGTTTGCGGCAGTTATCAGATTCAGGTGACGGGGGGCCCCCCGGTGTCAGGGAAGATGTCGCGTCACCCGAGTTGATTTAATTTTGGACTGGGGGCGGAAAGTGAACGGAGATGAGCGGATATTCTGAGGAGCGCAAGACGGCGGTGTTGAGGAAATTATT
>NZ_JPOQ01000139.1 GCF_000735045.1 Ferrovum myxofaciens | reverse complement strand
CAGGATGCTGGACATTGTGGGGTTTGCTTTGCCTGCCCCTGTGGGGGTGCGGACTCAAAGGAGGGCTCTATTTGCCGCCCGGACAAACGCCGGTTTCAGCCACCGTGCCAGCGCCAACACCGTCTTCGGAACCCACGATCCCTGCTCCTGCACCTTCGGGAACTTCTCCCTCTTCTCCTTCCCCCAATCCTGCCGCACCCCAAAACTCTCCTTGACGCAAATCGCCATGTCCCCACCTCTTACTGCTTTTGGCCCATACCGTGCGCCCACCAATGACACCCTGATGCTGGAGTCGGTTTCTTTGAACGAGATTGCCGAACGCTACGGGACTCCGTGCTATGTGTACTCTCAATCCGCCCTGCTCCAGTCTTACCAGGAGTACCGGGATGCCTTTCAATCCTTTGATACCCTTGTCTGCTATGCCGTCAAGGCCAATGCCAACCTGTCTCTTCTACGTCTCCTCGCCGCGCAGGGTGCCGGTTTCGATATCGTGTCCGGTGGAGAATTATTCCGCGTGCTGCAGGCTGGTGGAGATCCGCGCCGCATCGTATTTTCAGGGGTTGCCAAGTCCGAACGGGAGATCGATGAAGCATTGAAGGCGGGTATCCTCTGTTTCAACGTAGAATCCGCCGCCGAACTCCAGCGACTATCCGAACGTGCCACTCGGTTGGAAATGACTGCACCCATCTCACTCAGGGTCAATCCGGAGGTTGATGCGCGGACTCACCCCTACATCGCCACAGGATTACGTACCAGCAAATTCGGCGTACCCGCAACCACTGCGTTGGCCCTTTATCGGAAAGCGCAGAAACTTCCTCACCTGAAAATCGTTGGAATCGACTGTCATATCGGATCCCAGATCACCACGCTGGAACCTTTTCTTGAAGCCACCGATAAAATTCTCGAACTCGTGCACCAACTCGCCGCAGAAGGTATCCCCTTGGAGCACATCGATCTGGGAGGCGGCGTAGGTATTTGTTACCGTGATGAAGATCCTCTCTCCCTTTCCGCCTATGCAACTGCATTGAAACCGCGTTTCAACCAGTTCCAGGGACGCCTGCTCTTTGAGCCCGGACGACGTATCGTCGGTAATGCCGGTCTACTCCTTACTCGTGTGGAGTACCTGAAAACCATTCCGGAACGTCAATTGGTGATTGTGGATGCTGGCATGAACGATTTGATGCGACCCTCCCTGTACCAGGCCTGGCATGAAATCGTGCCCGTCGATGCGCCCCGAAAAACGGATCAAAAAGTGGATATCGTGGGTCCCGTCTGCGAATCCAGTGATGTGCTGGGTACAGGACGTACACTGGACGTACAGGCGGGTGACCTGCTGGCCATTCTTTCCTGCGGCGCCTATGGTGCCTCCATGTCTTCTCGTTACAATGCTCGCCCGCTCATCCCTGAGGTACTGGTCCATGGGTCCCAGACCACCGTGATCCGCCGCCGGGAAACCTATGCAGACTTGATCCAACATGAATTGTCCTGATTCACGCCCCTTTTCTTCGCCTCTATCTATACGAAAAGGGGAATTCGGCCTACAATGACCCTTACTCTTCTCATGCAGGAGTTCATCATGGTCGCCGCAAAGAAATCCTCCTCTGCTCTGCAGTCTCCCGAGTCCGAAGCGCTTTTGGTGCTCAAAAAGAATAAGAAAAAGGCTGCCAAAAAGGAAAAATCCAAGGGCAGTTCAGACATAGGGAAAGAGAAAAAAGGCAAGAAAGCCAAAAAGGCGGAAAACAAATCCGCCAAGAAGTTAAAAAGATCGGAGAAAAAAGCGCGCAAGGTCAAAGCCTCGAAAACCCTCGGGGAAGCGTTCTCTGTAGTCACGCTGGTGGATGCCGTCGTTGAGGAATCCACACCTGCCGAAGTCACGGTTCCCTCCAAGCCGTCTCCGTCCA
>NZ_JPOQ01000138.1 GCF_000735045.1 Ferrovum myxofaciens | reverse complement strand
TTTCAAAACCTCAACGAATTTCCATTCGGCTGAGTTTTTGTCGCCCGGTTTTTGTCTTCAGATCCGTGGTTTCTGGTCAAAATTCCCATTTTCATCTATTCAATTCAGCATCACTCCTTCCCGTGTAAGGAATTTGAGGGTACTTCATGGTTTTCCTCGATTACCGTGGTCAGGTTTACCCATAGGACACCGCCTTTTTCAACAAGGCTTGCAATTCCATGAAGATATTGGCGTGCATAGCCACTCCACGGCC
>NZ_JPOQ01000137.1 GCF_000735045.1 Ferrovum myxofaciens | reverse complement strand
AGGGCGAGACTTCTTCTTCGGTCAGGAGTGAAATATAGAATTTGCCACCCGTAGTCCTTGTGACAGTAACCGAAGAAGGCGTCGCCCCTTTGGGAAACGGACGACTCCAGCAAATATCCAAAGGAGCCTCATGCTTGGCCAGCGTCAACTTCCCTTCACGAAAAGCAAAGGCGTTTGGCATGTACGAACACGACTGGTTGTCCCGGCGAGACTTGAACGTGGGATAACCCGATTCCTTCTTGAAGAATTTTGTA
>NZ_JPOQ01000136.1 GCF_000735045.1 Ferrovum myxofaciens | reverse complement strand
CTCGTTTGCGGCGTTGAAGCCCTGGGCCAGCATTGCACTTGCTCCGGACTGCACCGTGACCTCCGATGGACTGCTGGGGTTCGAGGTGGTCGAGCGACTGGGCTTTGCGCATCGCGTGGTGATCGCGCCCAAGGGCAAGGCGGGCACGGAGATCGAGCCCTTCCGCTGGCTCAATGTGGTGCTGGGCAACCTCAAGACCGCGCTGAGTGGAACACATCATGCCTTTAATTTCCGAAAATACGCCGGTCGATACCTGGCTGAGTCGCAGTATCGATTCAATCGAAGATTCGACCTGGCAGCGATGGTGCCAAGACTTGCCGTGGCGCTCACGAGTGCAACTCCTTGTTCTGGAAAGAAACTGATGATGCGCACTGAGATAGAGACA
>NZ_JPOQ01000135.1 GCF_000735045.1 Ferrovum myxofaciens | reverse complement strand
CTGTCCGGGGTTGAGGTTCAGGGGCAGGCAGCGTACCCAGATCCAAAAACCCTACGGGTTGCATCTGGCTGATGGCAGGGGAAATCCCATTGCGAAATACCCCTTGCCAACGTATCAATCGGGATGAATTTAATCCCTTATCCCGACAGAAATTCTTGCAGTCCTGACCACTGGTCAGAAACTCGGACACGAACCCCTGCCAGTCCTGCCTGCTGTGGCGAATTCTCCTGCTACGCTTGGTTTCCATACCTGCTCTCCTGTGTCACAATCTGAAGAGGA
>NZ_JPOQ01000134.1 GCF_000735045.1 Ferrovum myxofaciens | reverse complement strand
AGACGGCGGTTCCACTGGATCCATCTGTCAAACCTCTCATTGAATCCCTGTCTGAGTCCCATGAAAAAAATGCGAAGTGGAAGCTTGTGATCAATGAATCCGTGGAGATCGACTTTTGATACCCAGCGCTTACATTCAGGCTTGGAGCATGAAGGCGCCTTGGCCCGATGCCAGACAGATCGAACAAGACCTGATCATCAGTCGTGCCTTGTGTGACTTGTTTAAGTCGCCGGCGTTGAAAGGAAAAATCGCTTTTCGCGGGGGCACGGCTATTCATAAACTGCTGTTTAAACAAGCGCTGCGTTATTCTGAAGATATCGATCTGGTGCAGACCCAAGCCATCCCCATTGGAGCGACAGTCGATGCGATCCGCGAAGCCCTGTCATGGCTCGGAAAATGTAAAAGCGAACAGGCCGGTCATTCGATGCACCTGGTATTCAAGTTCACACCCGAAGTTGATCTGCAGGCCACACTGAAGCTCAAGGTGGAAATTAATACCCGTGAGCATGATCACCTGTTCGGCATCAGGACTTATCCCTTCTCAGTGAATAGTGATTGGTACCAAGGGGAGGCCGAGATTGTGTCTTTCGAACCCGAAGAACTGTTCGGCACCAAGCTGCGCGCACTGCTGCAGCGGCGCAAGAACCGCGATCTCTTCGATCTTCACCACGGGCTCGACCAACTCGGGATGGATCGAGACAAACTCATTGCCTGCTTCGATCATTACCTGGCGCTTGAAGGCAAACCCATCACGCGCGCCGTCGCCGAGCAGCGCATGCTGGAAAAGCTCACGCGCAGCCTCACTGAGGACATTGCGCCATTACTGCCGGTCGGTGTCCGTTTCAACGACGACGATGCGTTGCAGGCTTTTGAGCGCGTATGGACGGAACTGATTATCCGCATCAAGGGTGATGCGTGGAAATTGACCGATCAAGCGTTGGAAGAATTGCGCACGAAAAAATATTCCGGATTATTGGGTCGGCAGGGTTTGAGATAAGGTGGTTAATTGGCTTCCAAGTGTCAGGTAATTTTGGAGCAATTCAGACCTCTTTTGGCTTGGGAGAACACTTTTGGCACTGGAATCTATCACCCTTGACGCTTTGCGTACC
>NZ_JPOQ01000133.1 GCF_000735045.1 Ferrovum myxofaciens | reverse complement strand
CACGGTGGTAACACCGTTAGAGCAGGTCGTTTGTGATAGAGGGTTTGCCGCTGGTCATGGCCTGGATGCTGTAGTCGCAAGACGAGAGCCAGGAGACCCCAGCGGGTTCGCCCTTAGAACCCCCTGCCTTTAGGCATGGGGAGGTTTAGTACCAAAGTGATGAATATCGAGGACAGCATGCGCGCAGGTAATTTTGACGCGGCATTTCTCGCGGTTGGCGCACACATTGGCAAGCGTGCTTTCATTCCGGTAGGCGACGCGGCACATATCATGGATGCGGTTTCCGTGTTGCGCAGCATGGAAGGTGAGGACAAACCGATGCTGGGCCGCCGTGTGGTGGTTTATGGTGGAGGCAATACAGCAATCGATGTGGCACGCACCGCCAAGCGCTTGGGAGCGACTGAAACCATTATCGTCTATCGCCGTACCCGCGAGAAGATGCCTGCGCACGATTTCGAGGTGGAAGAAGCGCTGCAGGAAGGCGTGATGATCAAATGGCTTTCCACGATTATATCTGTGGGCGAGCATAACCTTGCCATTGAGAAAATGGTGCTGGACGAAAAAGGTTATCCGCAACCTACGGGAGAATTCGAAACCATGGAGGCGGATTCTCTGGTGCTGGCGCTCGGGCAGGATGTCGATCTGTCTCTACTGCAAAGTGTGGCTGGCCTAGAGATTAAGGATGGCACAGTTCAGATCGGCAGCAACATGATGACCGGGCATCCGGGAATTTTCGCTGGAGGCGACATGGTGCCATCGGAGCGCACCGTGACAACGGGGGTCGGGCATGGAAAAAAGGCCGCGCGTCACATTGACGCCTGGTTGCGCGACAGAACTTACGTGCCCGCTGCCAAACACGAGCCGGTGATTTTCAATATGCTCAACCCATGGTATTACTCCGATGCCCCTAAAATCATGCGCCCGGTGCTGGATGCTATACGCCGCCAGTCCGGTTTCGAGGAAGTGCAGGGCGGTTTAAACGAGAACAATGCCTTGTTCGAGGCGCGTCGCTGCCTGTCCTGCGGCAACTGTTTCGAGTGCGATAACTGCTATGGTGTATGTCCCGACAATGCGGTGATCAAGCTGGGTCACGGCAAGCGTTTTCAGATCAACTATGACTATTGCAAGGGCTGCGGAATCTGTGTTGCCGAGTGCCCTTGCGGGGCGATCAAGATGGTTCCGGAGGATGCTCAATGATCTTCCTCGGATACCAGAGTTTGGTTCGACAATCCTGGCTCTCATGGCCGTCATCGGTGCGGGTTATGTTGGCTTTAAATACGCGGAGACACGGAATTGAGATGAGAATCGCAGACGAAGAAGATCAGGTGTTAGTGATTGATGAGCAGATCATTCGGGTTTTTCAGTAAGTGGCCCGCAAACAGTACTTCCTGGGAAGAGTTTTTGGAATTCCGGTGGGCTTGGATTCATCCTGGTTTTTAATTTTTGGCCTGCTCACATGGATGCTGGCAGATGATTATTACCCCGCCGAATTTTTCAATTGGTCACCGGTAATGTATTGGGTCATGGCGGGAGTGACTGCCTTGTTCTATTTTGCGAGCATTCTTCTGCACGAAATCGGACATTCTGTCGTGGCCCTGTGGTACAAAATTCAGGTACGCAGCATCACGCTGTTCATGTTTGGCGGGGTCGCCCAGATAGAGGGAGAGTCACCCAATGCAGGCGCGGAGTTTTTGATAGCCGTCGCAGGCCCATTAGTGAGTTTTTTCCTGGCTTTCGTATGCAATGAACTTCTGCGCGTGTTTTCAGACAACCCCCCCTTGCTTGCCCTGTTCAAATATCTGGCCTACATCAATCTGGCCCTGGGGCTATTCAATCTCATTCCAGGATACCCTCTTGATGGTGGACGCGTATTTCGAGCCATGGTTTGGGCCATAACGGGAGATCTGCCACGGGCTACCTTCATTGCCGCAAAAGTTGGACAGGGATTTGCTTTTGTTTTCATATTGATTGGTTTCTGGAAAATATTCTCCGGAGACATTCCGGGAGGTTTGTGGATTATCTTCCTGGGTTGGTTTCTCAAGAACGCGGCGACAACCCATATTCCCTCATCTTAGGGCAGGTAGCCTTGTGCCCAAAAGTGCCGGTCAAGCGCTTTTCTGATTGCGGGAACTGGAAAATTGATCGACAATATGTCATTAAAAAGTTCAGCCATTCATGATCAGGCTATAGATGTTCGGACAAGTTCAAAGCAAACCAATTCAAGGGAATTTAATGGGCTCAATGATCAGTTATAAAAGACCAGATGGTCAGACTGCCAGTGCTTATCTGGTCAAACCCAAGGGGTCTGAAAATGCCCCGGCAATCGTAGTTATTCAGGAGTGGTGGGGTCTGAATGATCAAATCAAATCTGTTGCTGATAGATTGGCAGGGGCAGGTTACCAAGCGTTAGTGCCTGATTTATATCGCGGCAAATTGGCTTTGGAAGAAAATGAAGCCAATCATTTAATGAATGGGCTTGATTTTGCTGATGCGGCCAGTCAGGATGTTCGCGGCGCGGTTCAATATTTGAAGAGTCTTGGAATCCAAAAAGTCGGCATCACTGGATTTTGTATGGGGGGGGCGTTAACTCTTCTTTCAAGTGTTTTTGTGCCGGAGTTGGATGCTGCGGTAATTTGGTATGGCTATCCACCCTTGGAATATGTTGATGCCACCAAGATTAGCGTACCCATCATGGGGCACTGGGCTACCCTTGACGATGTATTCACTATAGGTGGGGTTGATGCGTTAGAGAAAAAATTAACGGATTCTTCAGTCCCCTTTGAGTTTTTCCGCTACAACGCAAAGCATGCCTTTGCCAATGAAGAGGCTGACTCCAAAAATCTCGCCTATTTAAAGCACGATGCAAAATCTGCAGAACTTGCTTGGATAAGAACTATGGAGTTTTTGAAAAAGCATCTTTAAGAAGAATTTTCAACCGAGTTTGTGGTATCAGTAATTATTTGAAATTATTAGACCATTTTTATTTTTTGGAGGTCTTTGGACTGCTTGATGGTGCCCGGAGCCGGAATCGAACCGGCACAGCCGCAATGGCCGAGGGATTTTAAGTCCCTTGTGTCTACCAGTTTCACCATCCGGGCGACGCCATATTCTAACAGATTACAGAGCGGAACTTGCGTGTGGCTGCGGCGCTGGATGACTTGACCCAGTGGCCAGAGAACAGGACCCTTTTTTATCCAGGTGGTCATAATGAGTCTAAATCCGGTTTTTGGACAATCTTCGGTTTCTCCACATCTTTCCCGTCTGGTGTTGGGTATGGGCTGTTTCTGGGGGGCAGAAAAGCGTCTGGCTTCGCTTCCGGGCGTGGTGCATACCGAGGTGGGATATGCGGGAGGAGAAACCGCCAATCCAACCTATCAAATGGTACTGAGGGAAGCCATCGAAGGAAAGAATCGGGTCCATGCCGAGGTGGTGGAAGTGGATTACGATTCCCGGATCATTTCCACTCGCCAGATTCTGATGGATTTTTTCGAGAATCATGACCCGACTCAGGGAAATCGCCAAGGAAACGATGAGGGTCCCAACTATCGGAGTGTCGTTTTTTACACCCATCCCGATCAACGAAATGAAGCGTTGTCCGTGATGAAAATCTATCAGTCCGCCCTGACTGCCGCAGGATATCCTGCCATGACAACCGAATTAGCTCCTTTAGAGCATTTTTACCGGGCGGAAGAATACCATCAACGCTATCTTCAGAAAAATCCTGAGGGTTATTGTGGGTTGGGTGGAACCGGTGTGGTTTTTCCTGCCCAGCAACCGGAGAAATCACTGAGTCACTCAGTTCCTCTTCTCGATGGAAAATCCCTGGCAGCGACTCAATTGGTCGTCTTTGAGGGGGTAGATTGCGATTACTGTCGGCAGTTCGAGGCTCAGGTACTAAAACATTGGAAATCTGCCGTTCCAGTGACGCGGACTCCTTCTGCTCAAGCACCCGTGGGTTGGCATCTCAAAAGTGCCGTGTGGGCCAGTCCCACCAGCGTATTGTTCCAGAATGGCGAGGAAATCAGTCGTTTTACGGGATTCAATGGGGATCAACACGCATTCTGGAATTGGTTGGGCCATTGGACATTAACCCAGGAGCAACAGGCCATTGCCTTCAAAGGAGAAACAGAACCTGCATTTACAGGGTCATTCCTTGACAACCATGTTTCGGGTACCTATGTGGATCCTGTTACCGGTCAACCTTTGTTCCGGAGCGATGCCAAGTTTGGAAGCCATTCCGGATGGCCCAGTTTTTTTGCTCCAGTGTCCGGTGCCCTGATCATGCGTGAGGATGATAGCCATGGCATGCATCGTATCGAGGTGTTGAGTGCCAGTTCCGGGATTCACCTCGGTCATGTTTTTGACGATGGCCCCCCTCCCACAGGCAAGCGCTACTGCATCAACAGTGCGGTACTACGTTTCGTTCCTGATTAGTTTCTGGACCAGAGGATCCTTCTCTTGGTGAAAGAAGGACGCCCGTCATGCTGATAGCCGCCATTTCCATAAGTCGGACAGGGAAAGAAACTTGATCCGTGGACTGAAACGAACCCAGAATGGGGAGCAGGGGCAGAAAATGTTCCGGAGTGGGGACGGCCAGGTATCCTTCTGCAGGCCACCGATCCCATTCAAGTAAAGATTCATGGTCGTGCTTTCTGATGCATTCCACGACCCAGTCATCAAAACTTTTGGCCCAGGCGTGGGGAGGGGACATCTCTTCCCATAGTGCGGCCCCAAGATGATGAACAATATTGCCGCTTCCCAGCAGAAGAACCCCTTCTTTGCGCAAAGGGGCCAATCGTTTGCCCAGTTCGTAATGGAAGCCTGGAGACTGGCTCAGATCGAGTGCCACTTGAATCACGGGGATATCTGCATCTGGATATAGATGCAGAAGAAGAGACCAGGCCCCATGATCCAGTCCCCATTCGTGATCTGTGTGGACAGGCCAGGGGGATAAAAGAGTGCAGACTCGGTGGGCCAGTTGCGGACTGCCCGGACAGGGATATTGAATCTGATAGAGGGCGCGTGGGAAACCCCCGAAATCATGAATCGTACGGGGACGAGCCATGGCGGTGACGGCACAATGTTTGAGGCCCCAATGGGCAGAAAAGACCACAATCCCTTGTGGGCGGGGTAATTGACTGCCCAAAGTACACCATTGGTCGGTGACGGGATCGTGACCCAGGGCATGCATGGGATTGCCATGACCAAGAAAGAGAGCAGGATGCGTTAACTCAGTAGTTGGCATGATGTATCCTCCGTGAAAATAGCATGGAACAAAACTTTGAGTTGCATAATTCTTTTGACTGTATATAATTACAGTTACTTGCTTTGAACGGAGTGCTTCCCATGCAGGAACTTACACCACGTCAACAGGAAATTCTTCTTTGGATACGCCAGTATATGGTGGATCATGGTATTCCGCCAACACGCCTTGCGCTCTGTGCCGCCATGGGGTTTCGTTCACCCAATGCGGCAGAGTCGCATTTGCGGGCACTGGAACGTAAAGGGGCGATCGAACTGGTTCAGGGAGTTTCACGGGGGATCCGTTTGGTAGAAGGACCCAAGGAAGCCAGCGGGTTACCGCTCATCGGCAAGGTGGCGGCAGGACAACCCATACTGGCTCTTGCACATATCGAATCCTATGAGCCAATTGCGCCAGAGTTATTTCAGCCTGTGGCGCATTACCTGCTGCGCGTGCAGGGAGAAAGTATGCGCAATGCAGGTATTTTGGAAGGGGATCTGGTTGCGGTACATCATACCCTCATTGCCCAGAATGGACAGATCGTGGTAGCGCGATTAGAGGATGAAGTGACGATAAAAAGATTTTATCGTCAGGGCGAGCGGGTGGAATTGCGCCCGGAAAACCCTGACTATCCAGTCATTGAAGTGAACCTGAAAAAACATGCCCTGCATATCGAGGGAGTGATGGTTGGATTAATCCGTGCCTAGAGCGTACCGTTGATCAAGGAGAGAAATATCGTGTGGACCGTACTGGAAAACTTAGGATACCGTGCGAAACATGAACCCCGCGCGGAAAGTCGGGCAAGGGAAAAACATGTGAGGTTCCTGGAGGAATCAGGCGGTTTGCACCTGCTGCCAACGACGGGCAGTGTGACGGACCTGGAATCCTGCGTTTCTTTGATACAACGGTGTCTGGCACGGCATCAATGGGTTTTTTTGGTGGATTCTCCCTTCGATGAAGATATCCTGTTGCGTTTCTATCCTGTGTTGTCTGACAAGCGCGTGGTCAATATCCCCGTCAAGTCCTATGAAGCCAAACATTGGGCCCTGCTACAGGCGCTAAACCATCCTTTGGCCGGCGCTCTTTTATTTTGGCATTCTTTCCTGGATTCTTATGAAGAACAGAAATTGGACGGATTAGCGCAGAAAACCCAATGTTTTTGTGGGCAATTCGTTTCTGATGATCTGCCGCGGGCTTTACCCTCCCTGCCTTCGACGGGCCACCTCCATTCCCTGATGGGACCAATCCGGTCACCGACGCGGCAAAAACGCCCGTGAGTTTCCTCTGGTTGAAAGAGCCCTTACTCCAACTCTTGATTGCTCTCGGAATTTTGATGGGTTTTTTTCACCCTACCGCCTGGGCGGGAGCGGTGCATCGCATACACCTTCCGACGCTAGAGGTTCTGGGTGGACTGATGCTTCTGACGCAAGGAATTGAACAGAGCCGGATTTTGCCAAAGTTAGGGCGACATTTGCTGGATCGGGTTCATAGTGAACGATCCTTGGCACGGTGGTTGACCTGGGCTTCCATAATCCTTTCTACTTTTTTGACCAACGATATCGCACTTTTCGTTGTGGTTCCGCTTACCTTGGCTTTGCGACAACTGGCGCCAGTTTCCTGGCGTCGACTGATCATCTTCGAGGCATTGGGGGTCAATGTGGGATCCCTGTTGTCTCCCATCGGTAATCCCCAGAATATCTATCTCTGGCAATTAAGTCACTTATCCTTCCCGGGTTTTATTGAAATGATGGCTCCCTGGGGATTGGTTCTGCTGGCCGGACTGGCACTTCTGGTGGAGTTGGGCAGTTCACGACGCCCCATTGTCCTTCATCTTGAGGACCATACTATTACCGTATTACGGGGGCTTTTTTGGATTAGTCTGGGACTTTATCTTCCTTTTCTGGGCTTGGTGGAAACCGGGCATTCCACTTGGGCATTAGCGCTGGCGCTCGGATTAGGGATTTTTCGTCCGTAAGCGGTAAGCCAGCGGCGTTGTATTCAGGGAGGATTGACCCCGGCATACTCCGATCATCAAGGATAGATGATCGGGAGGGGGTTACGAATGGCTGTGCTGGGTGAAACGATACAGATCGG
>NZ_JPOQ01000132.1 GCF_000735045.1 Ferrovum myxofaciens | reverse complement strand
CTGCCTCCGGAACCAGAACCGAAACGCCGGGGGCCGAAACGAAAATACGGGCAGCGGCTCGATGCAGCCATGCTGGATACATTGCCAGCGCAGGAAATGAATCTGATGCTGTACGGCAAACTGCAACGGGTCCGGCTGCGCTCGGCCATCACCGTGGCGCGATTCCTGAAGGGGGTGCCCGTGCGGGCGGTGTGGTGCGAGATGCGTCAGGACGACAATACCTGGTCGCGTCCGCGCCTGATTCTGGCCACCGA
>NZ_JPOQ01000131.1 GCF_000735045.1 Ferrovum myxofaciens | reverse complement strand
GATCGTAGGCGCGACCACGGTCATGGTTTATACCCTGTTTGACGGAATGCTGTCGGTGGCCATCACGGACTTCATCCAGATGATCATCATCATGCTGGGCATGGTGTACATCGGCTGGGATCTGGGGGGGCCGGCGGGGGGGGTGGGTGCCGTGGTCCATCAGGCGTCGGTGCAGGGCAAACTGGCCTTCTGGCCCGCCCCGCACTGGGGGGCTGTGATCGCTTTCTTCACGGCCTGGATCACCATGATGCTGGGGTCCATTCCGCAGCAGGATGTCTTTCAGCGGGTGACCTCCTCCGACACGGAAATCACTGCCCGCAATGCTTCGATCCTGGGTGGGGTATTGTATTTTCTGTTTGCCTTCATTCCCATGTTTCTGGCTTATTCTGCGACACGTATCGACCCGGCACTGGTCAGTCGCTACCTGGATACGGATTCCCAACAGATTCTGCCCCAACTGATCCTGACTCATTCCCCTCTATTCGCCCAGATCATGTTCTTCGGGGCATTGCTGTCGGCCATCAAGAGTTGTGCCTCGGCCACCTTGCTGGCACCTTCCGTGACCTTTGCGGAAAATATCGTGCGCGGATTTACGCCGGGGATGACCGACCGGCAGTTGTTGACGGTGATGCGTTGGGTGGTGTTTTGTTTTACCTGTCTGGTAACGGTCATCGCCCTCAATTCCCAGGCGTCCATCTTCAGTATGGTGGAGGATGCCTATAAAGTGACCTTGGTTGCCGCTTTTGTGCCCCTGGCCTTTGGGGTGTACTGGAAGCGCGCCACTCCTTGGGGGGGGCTGGCTTCGGTGGTTTTGGGTCTTGCGGTATGGTTGTTGGGCGAAGGGTGGGCTCCAGAAGCGTTGATCCCTCCGCAGTTAGCCGGATTGGGCGCCAGTTTGGTGGGAATGGTGGCGGGATCCCTGCTGGAGGCCAGACAAAAGGGTAGCCAGAGTCTCCAGCCAGCCCCATAAAACCCCCGTATCACTGCCTGTTGCCCATTGACCGGGTATATCAATGGATTCGCCCTTAGAACCCCCTACCTTTAGGCATGGGGAGGTTTAGCGTCAGGTGAACGACCAGTTCAGAGTATTGGTTCAGCACCCCATCCGTGGTGAGCAAGTAAGCGGGCAAGGACTGCGCCTGCGCCACCAACAAACGGTCAAACGGATCACGGTGATGCCAAGGCAAACTCGCAATCGGATAACAATCCTCGCCCTTGACCATCAACTCGGCAAAGCCTGTATCCAGAGCAAGGCGATGGATGTCCTGTGGAGAAAAATCGAAATCCGCCCGCTGCAACGAACGTTTGATCGCCACCTCCCAAATACTGGCCGAACTGAAATAAACCGTATTGGACGAATCGGATATTCCGGCGACCACCTCCTTCGGCAGGCGCTCCGGGGCGAGCAGTGCCGCAAGCAACACATTGGTATCCAGCAGATAAACGTGCCCGGCCATCTACTTTCCCTGCTCGAACATGGCCGCAATTTCAGCGGCATTCAAACTGTCGAAATTCTCCGGGAAAGTGAAGGATTTTTTTCCTAAACCCAGTTTGCGCGGAGGTTTGGCGGGATCGGACAACGCCACTAAACGCGCCACTGGCTTACCCGCACGGGCAATCACAATCTCCTCACCGGCCTCTGCCTGATCGACAAAACGAGAGAACTGGGTCTTGGCTTCATGGATATTGACGGTTGTCATAGCGCACCTCGGCTTGATTGAGTGGACTAATGTTAGTCCGAAATAGCCTGTTTGACAAGGGGTATGTCTATTTTCGATCACGCGCAAGCCCTGCCACCGTAGCCAAGACGTAACCATATTGACTTCGGCTTGCGTGATAGAAAATGCGTTGCGTTAATCTCTGGTGAAGTGCAAGTGCAACTCCTCGGCTAAATCATGGATTTGACAACTCGTGGTACACGCGGCACCCTAATGCTCCTGATTGTTCACCACCCTGAGGAGATCCCATGCCGACTTACCGTTCACGTACCACGACCCAAGGCCGCAACATGGCGGGAGCGCGCGCGCTGTGGCGCGCCACCGGCATGAAGGACGGCGATTTCGAAAAGCCGATTGTCGCCGTCGTCAATTCGTTCACGCAGTTCGTGCCGGGGCACGTGCACCTGAAGGATCTGGGCCAGTTGGTGGCGCGCGAGATCGAAGCGGCGGGCGGTGTTGCGAAGGAATTCAATACGATTGCCGTGGACGACGGCATCGCGATGGGGCATGGCGGCATGCTGTACTCGCTGCCGTCGCGCGATCTGATCGCCGACTCCGTCGAATACATGGTCAACGCGCACTGCGCCGATGCGATGGTGTGCATCTCGAACTGCGACAAGATCACGCCCGGAATGTTGATGGCTGCGATGCGCCTCAATATTCCGGTGGTGTTCGTGTCCGGCGGTCCCATGGAAGCGGGCAAGGTGGTCAAGGTCGTCAACAACGAGAAGAAGATCATCAAGCTCGACCTGATCGATGCGATGATCAAGGCGGGTGACTCCACGGTGTCCGATGCGGATGTGGCGGAAGTGGAGCGCTCTGCATGCCCCACCTGCGGTTCCTGCTCCGGCATGTTTACGGCAAACTCGATGAACTGTCTGACCGAGGCGCTGGGCCTCTCGTTGCCAGGCAACGGCACGATCGTGGCTACCCACGCGGACCGCAAGGAACTGTTCCTGCGCGCGGGCCGGTTGATTGTCGAACTGGCCAAGCGCCACTACGAGCAGGACGATTACTCCGTCCTGCCGCGCAGTATCGCCAGCAAGGCGGCGTTCGAAAATGCAATGGCGCTGGACGTTTCAATGGGAGGTTCCACCAACACGGTGCTGCACCTGCTGGCCGCCGCGCACGAAGCGCAGGTGGAATTCACGATGGCCGACATCGACCGCATCTCGCGCAACGTGCCGTGCCTGTGCAAGGTGGCGCCGATGACGGACAAGTTCCACATCGAAGACGTGCACCGTGCCGGCGGCATCATTGCGATTCTGGGCGAACTGGCACGCGCCGGCCTGCTGGATACGTCGCTGCCAACGGTGCACAGCGCGACGATGGGTGCGGCGATCGAGAAGTATGATATCTGCCGCAGCGACGACGGGGCAGTGCATCAACTGTTTCGCGCTGCGCCGGGCGGGGTGCCGACGCAGGTGGCGTTCTCGCAGTCCGAGCGTTACGAGCAGAACGACCTCGATCGTAGCGCCGGCTGCATCCGTGACCGCGCGCACGCGTATTCGCAGGATGGTGGCCTCGCTGTCCTGTATGGGAATATCGCGGAGA
>NZ_JPOQ01000130.1 GCF_000735045.1 Ferrovum myxofaciens | reverse complement strand
CATCGACGTCCAGATTTCGCGCTTGCGCCGTCTGCTCGAAGAAGATCCGGGATGTCCCCGCCACATCCGTACCGTCTGGGGCATCGGATACATCTTCGTCCCCGAGATCACCGCCCCGGAATGATCGCCCGCTCACTGCTGGGACGTACCCTCTTCGTCACGGTACTGACGGTGCTGGTGACCCACATCGCCACCCTCTTCGTGTTTCAGCGCTTCTATGTCGCACCTTTGCTGGAACATACCATTCAGGATCGGGCCAATCATATTTTTTCCCTGATCACCGCGCTGGAATATCTCTCCCCTACGGCGCAATCGGCGTTCATTCGAGAATTTGATGACAGCGAAGGCGGCGTGATTCAATCCGCCACCCCCGATCCCCGGCGGATTCGCAGTCCCGCACCCTCCAGCCGGATCTTCCTGCTGCAACAGCGATTGCAGCTCCGTTATCCCGCAACCCGCCTCTGGATCACCACCCAAGGTCAGTTGCCCACCGTCTGGATTCCTTTACATACCACCCACGGGGATTTTTGGTACATTACCCAACGCCAACGCTTTGACGCAGATTTCCCGGAAAAATGGGCCCTCTTGCTGGCCCTTGTGATCCTGCTCGGATTTTCCAGCGTGTACTGGGCAGTCTATCGCATCAATCGTCCCTTGCGGGATTTGACCCAGGCCGCACATTGCATTGCCTCCGGGCAACCCAGCCTCCTGAAAATCACCCCGGACATTCCCACTGAAATTCGCGAAGTCAGTGAAGCCTTCCACACCATGCAACATGCGCTCAAAAACCTGGAATCCAACCGCACCATCATGCTGGCGGGAGTTTCCCACGATCTGCGCACCCCCCTGTCACGGCTGCGTCTGGCGCTGGAAATGCTCCAGTTACCCGGCCCCCCGGCGCTCGACCCCCTGATTCAGGATCTGGAAGAAATCGACCGGATTATCGACCAGTTTCTGGATTTTGCCCGGGATCGACCCCATTACCCCCTGCATCTCCGGACCGTTGCGCCCCTTGCCGTGGCGTGCCAGGAACGCTTCGTCAGTCGGGGTATTCCGGTCACTCTGGACATAACCCCCAATCTGCCCCGGGTATGCTTCAATGAACGTGCCCTCGAACGAATCCTCAACAATCTGTTGGAGAATGCGATTCGTTATGGCAAGCCTCCCTTTCACCTGGGCTTGCATCAAAAGGGGAAAGCCGTCTGTCTGGTCGTACGGGACCACGGCGAGGGTATTCCAGCCCAGGAGATTCCCCACCTCCTGCAGCCGTTCACACGGCGCGAAAGTTCGCGGGGAGGCCCCCCCGGATCGGGACTGGGACTGGCCATCGTGGCGCGTATCGTGGACCTGCATCACGGTACACTGGAATTACGCAGCCCCCCGGAGGGAGGACTGGAAGTCACCGTCCGCTTGCCCCTTCCTAATGACTCTCCTCCGGATCTGACCTCTTGACCGGTTCAATGGGTCCAGAGGCAGCGGGACGCTGAAAGAAACCACAGGCCACCGCCAACTCTCTCGTCCGCGCCATGGGGGGCAAACTCTGCCAGATTTTTGTGCCGTAGGATTTTTCCAGGATACGGCGATCCCCGATCATCAAAACCCCGCGATCCTGTTCATCGCGAATCAAGCGCCCGGCTCCTTGCTTGAGTTGCAGGATGGCGCGGGGTAACTGATAATCCATGAAGCCATTGCGCCCTGCCCGATTGATTTCCTCGATGCGCGCGGCCTCGACGGGATCATCCGGGGGAGCAAAGGGCAGCTTGTCGATGATCACCACGGAAAGGGCTTCGCCCTTGATGTCCACGCCCTCCCAGAAAGAAGAGGTACCGAGCAGAACCGCATGTTTCGTGCGGCGAAAGCGTTTGAGCAGATCGCTTCGAGTACGCTGCCCCTGAACCAGCACAGGATAGGCCCATTGCCCTTCCTGCTTCCAGGCTTCCAGGATGCGCTGTGCTTCCTGCAGTGCCCGGTAGGTCGTAAAAAGCAGGAAGGCTCGTCCCTGACTGGCCTCCAGCAGGGGACGGGCCCGTTCCAGCAGGGTACGGGTATGAGTCGGCTCCTGGGGCAGGGGCAAATCCTGCGGCACATACAGAAGCGCCTGATGAAAATAATCGAAGGGACTCTCCCAACTAAGGGCACGGGCTTGAGGGAGTCCCATGGCTTCCAGATAATGGGAAAAGTCTCCCTTGACCGACAAGGTGGCCGAAGTGAAGATCCAGGCCCGCTGGGTATCCTGCCAGTAGGGCCCCAGCAACTTTCCCAAACCGAGGGGTGTGGCATTGAAATGGAGGGTTTGGGGAAAACATTCCACCCAGCGCACCTGTCCGGGCAACTCGGCTGTTTGCCAAAGAACAGCCATGTCATGGCAATTTTGTGCTTCCTTGGCCAATTCCTGCAGGGCTTCAGCGCGCTCGCCATGGGTAACCAAGCGCCCCACGAATTGTTCCAGCGCCTGAATGAAGGCTTCCCATGCCGCAGCAAAGGCGGGTTCGCGGCGAACCTGCTCCAGAGTCAGCCGTCCTTCCCGCAAAGTGAGGGAATGACGCAAGGGCGTGGTGCTTTTTTCCAGTTGGCGGGCACTCTGGGTCAGTTCATCCTGCTCGATGCCGAGGCCAGGCAGAAGGGCATGGAGGGTTTCCGTGAGTTCAATAACTCGGAATGTAGAAAGAGATTGACCAAAAAAATGGGTAGCGATGGCCGGTAACTGATGGGCCTCATCAAAAATCACGGCATCGGCCAAAGGCAGCAATTCGCCAACGCCTTCATCGCGCAATACCAGATCGGCAAAGAACAGGTGGTGATTGATGACCACCAGATCTGCCTGAAGCGCCTGTTTGCGCGCGGCCAATATGAAACAGTTGGTAAGGTGGGCGCATTCCTGCCCCAAACAGTTTTCCCGCGTGGAGGTTACCTTGCGCCAGATGGCCGACTGTTCCGGAACTTCCCCCAGTTCGGCAATATCCCCGCTGGTGGTCCGCTGGGCAAAAGCCTGTACCTGATGCAGGTGGGCCACTTCTTCACGATCAAAAAGCACCCCCTGACGGAGCGTTTCTTCCAGGTGATGGGGACAAAGATAGTTGGCTCTGCCCTTGAGCAAAGCCACAGACACGGGGATTTTCAGCACCTCCCGCAGCGCCGGGATGTCGCGCTGAAACAGTTGGTCCTGCAAGGTTTTCGAAGCCGTGGACAGGATCACCCGAGCCCCGGACAGAAGGGCAGGAATCAGGTAGGCGAAAGTTTTTCCGGTTCCTGTCCCGGCTTCCACGACGAGGGCTGATCGTTCCTCCAGCGCCTGCAGCACAGCCTGTGCCATTTCTATCTGGGCCGGACGGAGTCGATAGGCCGCCACGCCCTGGGCGAGGGGGCCGCTACTCGAAAATGCAGGTCCGATATCCAGCATGAGCGCTCTCCCTTGCCTCCCTCAGTTCAGCCCGTAACGGCGGATGAACCACGTTTTGACCACGTGTGCCAGCGTCAGGTACCCTGCCAATATACCCACCAAATAAGGCCAGAAGTGGATGGGCAACGGCGTGAATCCCAGGGCATGGGCAAAGGGTGAATAGGGCAACCAGACGGCAACCGAGCAGATGATCAAACTCGTCAGGGTCATGGGCAAACTGGCCCGACTCTGCAGAAAAGGAATCCGACCCGTACGGATGATATGGATGATCAGGGTCTGGGAGAGCAGGGATTCCACGAACCAGGCGGTCTGAAACATCGATTCGCCCGCCACCGTATTGGCCTTGAAGACGTAATACATCAAGGCAAAGGTCAGATAGTCGAAAATGGAACTGATGGGCCCCATCATGAGCATGAAGCGCGTGATATTGGCAATGTCCCAGCGCCTGGGTTGGGAAATGTATTCCTCATCCACATGATCCGTGGGAATGGTCGTCTGGGAAAAATCATAGAGCAGGTTGTTGGTCAGCACCTGGATGGCCTGCATGGGCAGAAAGGGCAGCCAGGCACTGGCACCCAGTACGCTGAACATGTTGCCAAAGTTGGAACTGGCGCCCATCTTGATGTATTTGACGATATTGCCAAAGACTTTGCGCCCTTCGATGACGCCTTCCTCGAGCACCATCAAACTTTTTTCCAGCAGGATGATGTCTGCCGATTCCTTGGCGATATCCACTGCCGTATCCACCGAGATACCGACGTCTGCTGCCTTCAGAGCCGGACCATCATTGATTCCGTCCCCCATGAAACCCACCACATGGCCGCGCAGATGCAATGCCTTGATGACCCGTGCCTTCTGCGCCGGAGACAATTTGGCAAAGACCACGATGCGTTCTGCGGCTTCCGCCAATTCCTCATCCGAAAGGGTTTCCATGACGGAACCCAGCAGGATTTCATCAACCTTGAGCCCCACTTCATGGCAAACCTTGCGGGTGACCACATCATTGTCCCCGGTCAGGATCTTGACCTGCACCCCATGCCGATGGAGCGCCGCAATGGCTTCCCGTGCACTGTCCTTGGGCGGATCCAGAAAGGCAATGTAGCCCACCAGCACCAGATCGCTTTCGTCCTTGAGCCCGTAGGCGCCACCCCGGGAAGCCGTTTCCTTGTAGGCAATGGCAATGACCCGAAACCCATCTTCATTGAGTTCCCGTGTCACCTGCAGGAGTTGTCCCAGATAGGAGGGTTCAAGGGCTTCCACACTTCCGTTGACCTCGGCATGGGTGCAGCAGGAAAACACTTCTTCCACTGCTCCCTTGCAGATCAGAAGGTGGCGACCCTTGCCTTCCACCACCACCGACATACGGCGACGCTGAAAGTCAAAAGGAATTTCATCGATCTTGCGGTACTGCACCCCAGCCTTGATCCGTTCTGTCAGTCCGGCATATTCCAGAACCG
>NZ_JPOQ01000129.1 GCF_000735045.1 Ferrovum myxofaciens | reverse complement strand
GGGTAGCGCAGCGACCTCGCAAATCGGATTTCATGTCAAGTGTTTTTTGCATTTTTTTTGAAAATATTTATCGCGCAGATGGGTGCCTTCGGTATTTGGAAAAACCCGCGAATGTCTAAAGTTCAGTTATTTTAATCAAATAGGCTTTATTAATCTTGCGGGATTACCATAACTTGCCTATTATGATGGTCGTTAAGTGTATGTAAGCCAAAAATCATGAGCAACTTCACCATTCCACTGCATGTCTCCGGGCGTGCTGCTCAGTTAGGCCAGCGCATCCGAATCGCGCGGATTCGTCGCGGCTGGTCAGTGGTGGACCTTGCCAGTAAAGCAGGAATCAACCGCAATACGCTCACGGCACTGGAACTCGGCAAGCCCGGTACAGCCATTGGCGTCTGCTTCACCGTGCTGTGGGCGCTCGGTCTGGAAAAATCTCTGGACGCCGTGGCCGACCCCGACACCGATGTTCACGGCAAGGCGCTCGAAGCCTCGCGTCGTCCTACCCGCGTGGGCAAGCCACGCAAGATCAGCAACGACTATGACTTCTGAACGCGAAGCCTACGTCTACGTCCAACTCCCCGGCACCCTGGATACAGTGCCGGCGGCGCTGCTGAAAGTGCAGACCTTGCCCGACGGCACGCAGATTGGCCGCTTTCGCTATGGCGATCGTTATCTCCAGCGTGCCGAAGCGGTTGCACTCGACCCGTACCGACTGCCGCTGGATAAAACCGTCCATGAGTTCACCCAACTCAAGGGTATTCCCGGTGCGCTGCGCGATGCGAGTCCAGACGCTTGGGGACGGCGGGTCATCGAGTACAAACTCGAATGCGCTGTCGGCGATTTACATGAAATCGACTACCTGCTGCATGGCCCGCAGGATGGCGCTGGCTATTTGAGCTTTGGCCTCAAGGTCGAACCACCCGCCCCCAAGCGCCCGTACAACCGCACCCACCAGATTGCCGAATTGATTGCCGCAACTCAAGCCATCGAAGACGGAAAGCCGGTGCCCGCACATCTGCTGGAGCAACTCGATCCCGGCACCAGCATGGGTGGTGCTCGACCCAAAGCCACCATCGAGGATGCGCAGTGTCTGTGGCTGGGCAAGTTTCCCGCCAAAGATGATCGCTGCAACTTGCAGCGCATCGAGTACGCCACTCTCGACCTCGCACGCCGCTGCGGCCTGAACGTCACGCAGGCACGCCTGCAGGCGGTCGGCGACAGCGATGTGTTGATGCTGCAGCGCTTCGATCGTGAACACACGGACAAGGGCTATCTGCGCTTTGGACTGGTCAGTGGTCTCACAGTACTCGACTGCGACGACAACTATCTGAACCGTGAACGCTGGTCCTATCCGCTGCTGGCCGACAACCTGCGTCGCTGGTCTGACAAGCCCGAAGCCGATTGCGCTGAACTGTTCCGGCGCATGGTCTTCAACGCCGCAGTGACCAACAACGATGATCACCCGCGAAACCACGCGTTGCTGCGCCGGCCAAAGGGATGGCGCCTATCGCCCGCCTACGACCTGGTGCCCTCACCTGTGGTTAGCCTGGAGCGACGCGACTTGGCACTGACCGTGGGCAACTACGGCCGCACGGCCAGTGTCTACAACTTGCTATCGCAGTCAGGTCGTTTCGGGTTGTCAGCCGAAGAGGCCCGCAGGGAAATCCACCAGATCGTGGCAGTCGCGCGTCAGTGGCGCGAGAGCTTCTTCGCATGTGGCGTGTCTGCCCAAGACGCAGACTACATCGCTCCGGCCATCTTGCCTGAGTGCTTCTTTTTTGAAAGTTGAGGCCCGCAACCTGGCAGCGATGGTGCCAAGACTTTCCGTGGCGCTCATGTGTGCAACTCATTGTTCTGGAAAGAAACTGATGGTGCGCACTGAGATAGAGACATAATCAGGAACCGCGAAAAACAATAGAAGTGTCGTATTCCACTTGACAAACACAACACTTCTGTTAGGCTTCGCACATGAACTCCAAGCAGATGAAGAAATGGCTAGAGCAACAGGGCGCGACTTTCCAGCCCGGTAAAGGCTCGCACCTGAAGGTGTTTCTGAATGGCAAGCAGTCTTCCCTCCCCATGCACGGTACCGCCGAACTTGGTAAAGGGCTGGAAGCCGCGATTAGACGACAGCTTGGTTTGTGAAGTGAAGGAGAAAATGATGTTCGACTACCCCGTGACCTTGACCCCCGATGACGGCACCATGCTAGTTACATTTGCCGATGTGCCCGAAGCCATCACCTTCGGTGCCGATGAGGATGAAGCCCTGCTGAACGCAATCGATGCGCTGGAAACGGGCTTGTCGTTTTATGTCGATGCTCGCAAATCGCTACCCGTCGCCAGTCAGTCGGCGGCTGGACAAAAGACCGTGCGACCATCGGCGCTGGAATGTGCCAAGCTGGGCGTTTACCAAGCGATGACCGATCAGGGGATCAAGAAGGCGGAACTCGCCCGCCGCTTGGGATGGCATATGCCGCAAGTTGATCGCTTGTTCGATTTGCGTCATGCTTCAAAACTCGACCAGATCGAGGCTGCTGCCAACGTGCTCGGCAAACACGTTTACGTGCAGATTGCCTGACACTGTCATGGTCGTTAAGTGTATGTAAGCCAAAAATCATGAGCAACTTCACCATTCCACTGCATGTCTCCGGGCGTGCTGCTCGGTTAGGCCAGCGCATCCGCGTCGCGCGGATTCGTCACTGGGCATGCATGATTTTTAACCAGTA
>NZ_JPOQ01000128.1 GCF_000735045.1 Ferrovum myxofaciens | reverse complement strand
GCATCATCAAACAATATATCGAGCAACAGCAAACGCCACTATAGGAAACGAAGATGGATGCCTTCGGCATCCGCGCTATTCATCCCCGCCCTGAACGACGGGGCTTTTCGCGCAGTCCGGGTAATCGGTATCGATATCAAAGGGCACGAACGCCTCCCCTGCCTTGGTGGCGCGCTGCTTGAGAAACTCGTCGAAGAGCTTTTTCCAGGCCGAGGCATGCACGCTCGCGCTTTTCGTCAGCACCCCATCCAGATCGAACAGAACGGCATCATAGTCGCGCGGCGAGAGAGTGATGACGGGACAGATACAAGTCATTTCGCATCCTGACTGCTGAGTCCAGCACGCTGCTCTGTCAGTATCTGCCTCATATCCCTTGAATTGTCAGCGGCCCGCCCAGCACTCCAGCGCCAGTTACGAATCTCGGGCATGTCCTGACCATTCTTGTCGATGTACTGCTTGTGCTCGATCAACTTGTCCTTGAGTTGCTGTTTCAGGTCCATACCCTTGTCGCCGGTCTGTGGCAGGCGGTCGATGGCGTCCATTACCAGGTGGAAGCGGTCCAGGTCGTTCAGCACCGTCATGTCGAAGGGCGTGGTGATAGTGCCCTCTTCCTTGTAGCCGCGCACGTGGAAGTTGTTGTGGTTGATGCGACGGTAGGTCAGGCGGTGGATCAACCACGGGTAGGCGTGGTAGGCAAAGATCACCGGCTTGTCTTTGGTGAAGAGCTCGTCAAAATCCATATCACTCAAGCCGTGCGGGTGCTCGCTGGGTGGTTGCAATTTCATCAGGTCAACGATATTGACCACGCGGATTTTCAGATCGGGCAGATGCTCACGCATGATAGAAACGGCAGCAAGTATTTCCAGCGTGGGCACATCGCCGCAGCAGGCCATCACCACGTCGGGTGACACCGCCTGATCGTTACTGGCCCATTGCCAGATGCCGATACCCTCGGTGCAGTGCTTGACTGCTTCGTCCATGCTCAGCCACTGCGGCGCCGGATGTTTACCCGCAACCACCACGTTGACGTAATGACGGCTGCGCAGACAGTGGTCCATCACCGATAGCAGGCAGTTTGCATCGGGTGGAAAATACACGCGCACCACTTCTGCCTTCTTGTTCACCACATGGTCGATAAAGCCGGGATCCTGATGGGTGAAGCCGTTGTGATCCTGGCGCCATACATGCGAGGCAAGTAAATAATTCAGCGATGCAATTTTTCTGCGCCACGGTATGTGCGCGGTGACTTTCAGCCATTTTGCGTGCTGGTTGAACATCGAGTCGATGATGTGGATGAAGGCTTCGTAGCAGTTGAACAGCCCGTGTCGCCCGGTAAGCAGATAGCCCTCGAGCCAGCCTTCACACTGGTGTTCGCTGAGCATTTCCATCACACGACCGCTCGGTGCAAGACATTCGTCATTCGGCAGAGTCGCAGCATCCCACTGGCGTTCGGTCACGTCAAACAATGCTTCCAAGCCGTTGGAAAGTGTTTCGTCGGGACCAAACACACGGAAATTGTGCTGCTCATCGTTCAGCTTGGCAATATCGCGCAGGAATGGGCCAAGCACATGCGTGTCGCCGATGCCCGGCGCGCCAGGCTCAGGCACGCTGACCGCATAGTCGCGAAAATCCGGCATACGCAGATCGCGCAGCAGGATGCCACCATTGGCGTGCGGGTTAGCGCCCATGCGGCGACAGCCCAGAGGTACAAGTTCGGCCAGTTCCGTTTTCAGGCGTCCCTGCTTGTCGAAAAGTTCCTCAGGCCGGTAACTCTTCATCCAGTCTTCCAGCAGTTTTAAGTGTTCAGGATGTTTGTGCGGGTGCAGCGGTACCTGGTGCGCACGGAAGGTACCCTCAATCTGCAGGCCGTCGACGACCTTGGGGCCGGTCCAACCCTTGGGCGATTTGAGCACGATCATCGGCCAGCGCGGACGGGTGAGGTCGCCGAGCGCGCGCGCGTCGTGCTGGATTTTTTTGATCTGTTCCACTGCTGTGTCGAGTGCTGTGGCCATCACCTCATGCATCAGCGTAGGGTCGTACCCCTCGACAAAGATCGGCATCCAGCCATAGCCACGCAGCAACTGTTCCAGTTCCTCATGTTCGATTCGGGCGAGTATGGTCGGGTTGGAAATCTTGTAGCCATTGAGGTGCAATATCGGCAGCACCGCGCCGTCGGTAGCCGCATCGAGAAATTTATTGGAATGCCACGCGGTAGCCAGCGGTCCTGTTTCCGCCTCTCCATCGCCGACGACACAGGCGACGATCAGATCGGGATTATCGAATACAGCGCCGAACGAATGGCTTAACGAATAGCCTAGCTCGCCGCCTTCATGAATCGAGCCGGGACACTCCGGTGAGGCGTGACTGGGTATGCCGCCGGGAAACGAAAATTGCAAAAACAACTTCTGCAGTCCGGCCTCATCCTGACTGATGTCGGGATAGACTTCGCTGTAAGTACCCTCGAGATAGGTGTTGCCCACCACCGCCGGACCTCCGTGCCCGGGGCCGGCAACGTAGATCATGTCGAGGTCGTACTTCTTGATGACCCGATTCAAATGCGCGTAGATGAAGTTCTGCCCCGGCGTTGTGCCCCAGTGGCCCAGCAGCATTTTCTTTATATCCGTAATTGTCAGCGGACGTTTCAGTAGCGGATTGTCACACAAGAAAATCTGGCCGACCGACAGGTAGTTGGCGGCACGCCAGTAGGCGTCCATCTTGTGCAACTGTTCTGCAGAAAGCGTGTTTGTCTTCATTTTTCAGTGCTCCTTTTTTATCAAGATCGAGAACGCGGCAAACCCGTCCTGGCTATCATCGAATGAGGACAGGGGGTTGCGCGCCTCAGCACTGCAATCGTTGATCCTGAGTGGGGAAAGGCATCACGAAATTCCCCGACTTCGGGTTGTCGCTGTGCGCACAAGGTGAGGCATGGCGTACGGGAAGCCCGATAAATTGAGCGCCGAACCCAATCGGACCCGCACCACCAGGGCCAGTGTAACCCAACCTTGGCTGTTCAAAAAGGTAGGCCGGTTGGCCTTGTGGCTGTGATCGTGTTTGACGCTGATCCCTGGCCCCTTCTTCGCGCAACGAGGAACCAGCGTATCGTCGATGATCAGCAAGTGTTTTTTGCATTTTTTGAAAATATTTATCGCGCAGATGGGTACCTTCGATATTTGGAAAAACCCGTGAATGTCTAAAGTTCAGCCTCTGTAATTAAAGAAGCGAATATTTCTCGGATGGTGAGCATGCACAGGAACCTCTTTTGCCGTGCACAGGTTAAGGAGCATGCCCGCCTCTGCGGAACGTATCTGTTCGTTAGCGCACTCAGGACATATCGGGATGCTCGCGCTGCGACCGCTGCAAAACACTAATCAAAATCAGCACAGGATATCGCCCGTAAAGTCCAATCAATGCGCCCCACTCACGCCGTATTTTCCATGCTTTCCTGATACTCACCCCGCTGTGCAGCACCATTCAAGCGTGCCCGTTTCAGCAGAGCCTGCTGGGCCGCGCCAACGTTCTCCGCCTTACCCTGCCAAGCTTGCAACACCGGCTGTTGCAGGGCGCGGCCATAGGAAAATGAAAGCAACCAGGGCGCATCACCGACATTCATGGCATTAAGGTTGGCCGTCGCCTGTTCCGGACTCAGTCCACCGGAGAGAAAATTGATGCCAGGCACCGCTGCCGGTACCGTGCGCCTGAATACCCGCAGGGTCGCTACTGCGATCTCTTCGGGACTGGCCCTGACGGAATGGTCCTTACCCGGCAACACCATACTGGGTTTCAAAATAATGTGCTCCAGTACCACATGATGGCGGTGCAGTGCATGAAATATTTCCTTTTGCACCGCTTCGATTACTTCGGCGCAACGGGCCAGACTATGATCACCGTCGATCAACACCTCCGGCTCGACGATGGGCACAATACCTAGTTCCTGGCAGACTGCCGAATAGCGCGCCAGCATCTCGGCGTTGGCGCTGATGGCAAGAGACGTGGGATTGTGTCCGCTGATCTGATAGACATCGCGCCACTTGGCAAAACGCGCACCCTGGCTTTTGCAGTGTTGCAAGCGTTCCGCCAGACCGTCCAGTCCATAGGTAATGAGATCGCCGGGCGACAGCGCCAGCGGACCCTTGCCCTTGTCCACCTTGATACCGGGAACAATACCTCGCCGCGCCAGAACTTCGGGCAAAAGGATATCGTCATCGCTGGTCTGGTCCAGGGTCTCCTCAAACTGGATCACGCCGCTGATATAGTCCTCAATTCCGGGGGTAGTAAACAGCAGGGCGCGGTAGACGCGGCGATTCTCCTCAGTAGACTCAACCTTGATCGCCGCAAAGCGTTTGGCGATGGTGAGATGGCTCTCGTCGGCGGCGAGAATACCCTTGCCAGGTTGCACCATCTGCTCGATGGTGGCCTGAAGTTCGTCTGCAATGGTCATGATTCATCTCCTGTGATAGATGCAGAAATGGCTGATACGAACACCAACGGGCGTTAGTATTTAATCGGAACAAACAATAACGTCAACGTCCCGTCAGATTCCTTCAAAGACCCGTCATTCTGAAGTGGACCCCTATGTCAAGACAATAATGAATTTCAAGGAATTTTTGCGTAACAAAGGTTTTTTGAAATGGCGCCCCCGACGGGAATCGAACCTGTAATTGCCCCTTCTTCCCACTTCGGCTTTCGCCGCCGAAAATCCTTTCGTTCGTGGGCTGGACTTTACCTTGACCCTAATCCCGAACCGGGATGACAGGCCGCATCCGTCAAGTCTCTACACATTTTCCAGCACTCTGGAACTTTGCTCGGTATTGCCTCGTGCCAGGCACAGGGGGTTCACCGACTTTGAATGCATTCACCAGCCTCTTTCGATGACGGGTGCCCAATGATGTTTAGGAGGGGGCCGTTATATCCATTTAACTACGGGGACGCGCCTGCGCATTCTATCACCATCTCACCTCCATAACATGTGTGCATGATCTACTCAGAGAACCTCCCCAAACCTGCAACCAGGCGAAGAGCGAAAGTGGGACATGGCATAATACTGTTGCATCTTTTTGTATCAAGTGACAAGATGCTTGCCCCGTTGGGTATCGAACACGCGCGCACCGTGATCAACCAGGAGTCTGGTTCGGATGTCGCGAAATTAGAGAATATCAACATATGGCCCTCGACTATGCTACTTTGGACACCCTGCGCAACCACCATCCGGCTTGGAAGTTGCTGCGCTCGGATCATGCCCCCCTGGTGGCCAGTTTTTTACATCGGGTGTTCGTGTCGTCCAATGTGCGCGGAATGAATGCCACCGATTTGGCCGAGGCGCTGGAGGATGAACTCTATGGTTTGCGCCAGCGATTTGGTGACACTGCCTTCCCCAAAAACGGGATGGATTATCTGAACGACTGGGCCAGCACCGAAAAAGGTTGGCTGCGCAAATACTACCGCCAGGGAACCGATGAACCGCAATTTGACCTGACATCGGCCACCGAGAAGGCCATTGCCTGGCTGGGGACACTCACCGAGCGTAGTTTCGTCGGCACTGAATCGCGCTTGATGACCCTGTTCGAACTGCTCCGGCAAATGAGCGCGGGTTCCGAAATCGATCCGGCCAAGCGCATCACCGAATTGCACAAGCGCCGCGAGGAAATCGATGCCGAGATCGCACGGGTGTTGTCTGGGGATGTGCCTATACTGGACGACACGGCACTGAAGGATCGATTTCAGCAATTCATGCAGTTGGCGCGAGAACTGCTGACTGACTTTCGCGAGGTCGAGCATAACTTCCGCATGCTCGACCGCCGGGTGCGCGAGCGCATCGCCCTCTGGGAAGGCTCCAAGGGAGCCCTGTTGGAAGAAATCATGGGCGAGCGAGACGCCATCGCCGATTCCGATCAGGGCAAGAGTTTCCGGGCCTTCTGGGATTTTCTGATGTCCAGCCGGCGACAAGAAGAATTGACCGAATTGCTGTCGACCGTGCTCTCTTTGGCGCCCGTCGCTGACCTCCAGCCGGATGCTCGCACGCGGCGAGTACATTATGACTGGCTGGAAGCCAGCGAACATACCCAACGGACGGTGGCCCAACTTTCTCAGCAACTCCGACGCTTTCTGGACGATCAGGCGTGGCTGGAGAACCGCCGCATCATGGATATCCTTCATGGTATCGAAGCCCAGGCGCTGGCGCTCCGGGAACACCCCCCAACCAAAGACATCATGAACCTCGCCATTCCGGCCGCCTCTTTGGAATTGCCGATGGAGCGCCCCTTGTTCACCCCCACGCTGAAACCGCTGATCGCCGACATCGAGTTGCACGCAGGCACAGAGGAGGGGGATATGGCGGCGCTCTATGATCAGGTGGTAGTGGATACCGTACAACTGGCCCGGAATATCACTCAGGCATTGCAGGAGCGAGCCCAAATCACTCTCGCCGAATTGGCCAAAGCGTATCCGCTCGAACAAGGGCTGGCGGAATTGGTGGCGTATGTACAATTGGGTAGCCAAACCTTCGCCGCCGTGGTGGATGAGTCCACGCGGGACCTCGTTGGCTGGGAAACAACTGCTGAGGATGGGGTCATCGTACACCGGACGGCAAATCTACCTCGGATGATTTTTGTGAGATGACGATGGACGATGACACTCTTGCCATGACCCCTTCTCTCGGTCAAATCGACCCCCCTGATTTGTCGGTACTGATCATCAGTCTGCTCAAGGGCGTGATCTACCGCGATGATAACGAACGCCTATGGGGAGCGTTGCTTTCTCTCCAGGCCAGGGTCAGGGATTATGTATCGGTGCTGGCTTTGGCTTTGGTACTCGACGAGGCCGAAGGCTATGCCTTCCTGAAAAGCCGTCTCGAATCGGAAGATGAGGAAGGAAGCCCAAAACTTCCCCGATTGGTGGCGCGGCGCCCTCTGTCCTTTCCCGTCAGCCTGCTGTTGGCTCTGCTGCGCAAGAAGTTGGCGGAGTCGGATGCCGGAGGGGGCGACACCCGGTTGGTACTGACCCGCGAAGACATCCTCGAATTGGTGCGGGTGTTTCTTCCTACAGCGAGCAATGAGGTGAAATTGGTCGACCAAATCGAAACCCACATCAACAAAATTGTCGATCTCGGGTTCCTGCGGCGCCTGAAAGTTGGCGCTGGCACCACTACGGGCCCGACAAGTTACGAGGTAAAACGAATCCTGAAGGCATTTGTCGATGCTCAGTGGCTGGCCGACTTCAATGACCGTCTGGCCGCCTACCAGGCACAATTCACGGAAAATATCGACTCCGCCGGAGAGGTTAGCGATGAATGAAACCCGATCCCAGAGTTTTGACTTCGTCGCCGACGATACCCTGTCGGGTTTTCGCCTGAAACGACTGGAGGTATTCAACTGGGGCACCTTCGATGGCCAGGTATGGACGCTTAACCTAGAGGGCAAGAACGGGCTATTGACGGGAGATATCGGCTCCGGGAAATCCACCCTGGTGGATGCCATCACCACCCTGCTGATCCCTGCCCAGCGCATAACCTATAACAAGGCAGCGGGCGCTGATACCAAGGAGCGGTCCCTGCGCTCATACGTATTGGGCCACTACAAATCGGAGCGCAACGAAATTACGGGCACCGCTCGACCAGTATCCTTGCGCGATCATAAAAATTATTCAGTGATTCTCGGCGTGTTTCACAATGCCGGCTATGACCAAACCGTAACCCTGGCCCAAGTTTTCTGGATGAAAGATGCCGCCGGACAGCCAGCGCGCTTCTTCCTGGGAGCCGAACGGGACCTGACCATCACCACCGACTTCGCCCGTTTTGGCACTGAAATTTCCGCATTGCGCAAAAAATTGCGTCATCTGGGCGCGGAAATCATGGACAGTTTTCCCCCGTACGGATCCTGGTTTCGACGCCGCTTTGGCATCAATAACGATCAGGCACTGGAACTGTTCCATCAGACGGTATCGATGAAATCAGTGGGTAACTTGACTGACTTCGTTCGCAGTCACATGCTGGAACCCTTCGAGGTGGCGCCGTACATTCAGGCACTGATTACCCACTTCGATGATTTGAACCGTGCCCACGAAGCCGTGCTCAAGGCCAAACGGCAGGTGGAACTGCTCACGCCCATGGTGGCGGACTGTCAACGGCATGCGAATCTGGCCAACGAGATTGAGGAATGGCGGAAAGGCCGCGAAGGACTGCACACCTATTTTGCAGGTCTGAAACTCGCCTTGCTCGACAAACGCCTGATCAACCTCAAGGGAGAATGGGAAAAACTCAATGCTCAGGTTGAACGACTCGACGACCATCAGGATCAGCAACGGGCTGTCATCGATGAGATCAAGCGGGGGATTGCCGCCAATGGTGGAGATCATTTGGAAAGACTGTCGTCCGAGATCAAGCGCAAGGGTGAAGAAAGGGATCGTTGTCGCCAGAAGGCGCATCGCTATGAAGAACTGATCACCGCAGTGGGTGAAGTACCCGCCTCCGACGGGGATGGCTTTGTGGATCAGCGTGCCCGTTTGTCCGTATATGCCGAAACGGTGGCAGAACAATCAGCGGCTCTGGAAAATCAAGAACGAGAACACGATTTTGCCTTCCGCAAAGGCAGGGAGGAGTATCAAGCCCTCAGCGAAGAAATTTCCAGCCTGAAACATCGCCGCAGCAATATCGAAAACATCCAGGTGCAAATCCGCACAACGCTCTGTGCAGCATTGGGGATACCGGAGGAGGACATGCCCTTCGCTGGCGAACTGATTCAAATACGCGAAGAAGAGCGCGCCTGGGAAGGCGCGGCCGAGCGGTTTTTGCGCAGTTTCGGGCTGTCTCTGCTGGTACCCGATGCACGCTATCCGGCGGTGGCTGAGTGGGTAGACACAAACCAACTGCGCGGTCGTCTGGTCTTTTTTCATGTGCGTCCCCAGAAAAAATCCCTCGATTTCCCTACGCTGCACCGGGATTCTTTGATCAGAAAACTCTCGATCAAGCCGGACTCTCCGTTCTATGACTGGCTGGAGCGCGAGTTGACCCACCGCTTCGATGTGGCATGCTGTGTCACACCGGAGCAGTTTCGCCGCGAAACCCGCGCCATGACCCGAGCCGGACAAATCAAGGATCCCACAGGGCGCCATGAAAAAGATGACCGCTATCGGATCGAAGATCGTAGCCGCTATGTGTTGGGCTGGACCAACAGCGCCAAGATCGCGGCTCTGGAGGATAAATTCCACCGCCTCGAACGACAATTAGGCGAACTGGGTCACCTGATCGGTAAGGTCCAGGGGGCACGCAAAGAGGTTCAGACGCGCCTCATCGCATTATCCAGACTAGAAGAATTCACCGAATTCGACGAACTGGATTGGACGACCAAAGCCGCAGAAGTGGCTCGGCTCGAAGATGAATTCAAACAATTCGAATCGTCATCCGATAAATTGAAGCAGTTGAATGACCAATATCGTGAGGCAAACCAGAGACTAGAGAATCTCCGCAAAGATCTGGATACCGCCCGGGACAAACGCTCCAAAACCGAGCAAAAGCGCATGGACACGGATCTGTACAGGCAGGCGGTCTCCGCTCAGATCACGGAGAAACCCCTTGATGCGGCGCTCAGCGCCCGCTTGGAAAACACGCGCACCGAGGCCCTGGGTCAACATCTGCTCACCGTGGAGTCCTGTGATAACCATGAGCAACAAGTTCGTGGTTGGTTACAAGGACGCATCGATGGAACAACCAAGAAACTGTCAGATTTGCGTGACAAGATCATTCAGGAGATGATGGCGTTCAAAGAGTGGTTCAAATTGGAAACAGCGGATTTTGACGCCAATATTGATGCCGCTTTCGAGTACCAAAATCTGCTCGATCGGTTGAATCGGGATGACCTGCCCCGCTTTGAGACGCGCTTCAAGGAACTGCTGAACACCAATACGATCAATGAAATTGCCAATTTTAATGCCCGGCAGAACCGTGATCGGGAACTGATCAAGGAACGGATCGGGCGCATCAACGAATCGCTGACACAAATTGACTACAATTCCGGGCGCTATATCGTGCTGGAATCCCAACCCAGTCCAGATGCGGACATTCGGGATTTTCAGTCAGAGTTGCGGGCCTGTACGGAAGGAACCCTCACCGGTTCGGAAGATGCCCAGTATTCCGAAGCCAAGTTTCTTCAGGTAAAAATCATTGTGGATCGCTTCCGGGGCCGCGACGGACTCGCCGATCAGGATAGAAAATGGACTGCCAAGGTCACCGATGTACGTAACTGGTTCCTCTTTGCCGCCTCGGAACGCTGGCGTGCCGACGATATCGAGTACGAACATTACTCGGACTCCGGTGGAAAATCGGGGGGGCAGAAGGAGAAACTGGCCTATACTGTACTCGCAGCCAGTCTGGCCTATCAATTTGGCCTGAAATGGGGCGAAGTCAAGTCCCGATCCTTCCGTTTCGTGGTCATTGATGAAGCCTTTGGCCGAGGATCAGACGAATCTGCCCAATATGGATTGAAGTTGTTCAAACAACTGAATCTGCAACTCCTGATCGTTACCCCCCTCCAAAAAATCCACACCATCGAACCTTTCATCGCTCATGTTGGTTTCGTACATAACGAGGGGGGGCAGGCGTCTAAATTGCGCAATCTGACCATTGAGGAATACCGCACCCATCGGCCCCAAACGCTACCGGCATGAGTTGGACCACGGCCCGCGAGTTGAAGCAACAGGTAGTTCGTCTCTGGGAGCGGGGGGACCTGCTGCGCTCAGAAATCACGGGAGAATCCCGATTCCCGCTGAAACTGGCCCTGACAATTCCCACTTCTGCAGAACTCACCGAGCGTTTTGATGCTGTGCGTGTCTGGATCGCGGGTCTGACTGCCCTCCCCCATACTCGGATCGAGTGGCGCGAAATCAATCATCGGGTTCAGGGCACGCAACGACTCCCCCAGTCGATCTGGGTGGATTGCCTGGAAGACGCGCTTCTCTGGATCGGCCGGCGTGCCGAAGCTGCCCGCTTCGAAGAACTCGCATCCCTGACCCGCTCAACCCATGCAGCACTTCTGGCATGGTTGGCCAAACGACCCTTCCAAGCGCTCGAACTGGTTGAAGTGTGGCCTCAACTGCTCGAGGTGGTGATCTGGATGCAACAGCACCCGCACCCCGGCATCTACCTGCGGCAAGTAAATATTGCAGGGGTCCATAGCAAATTCATCGAGGCCCATCGCAGCGTTCTGGCCGAATGGTTCGACCTTGTCTTGCCGGCCTCGGCAATTGCTGCAGAGCATACCGGAATCCGTCAATTTGCTCCACGCTATGGTTTTCTCGACAAACCGACGCGTATTCGTCTGCGTGTGCTCGACCCACAGATCAGATGGATTTCGGGGTCCCCTTGTCCCGATATCACCTTGGATGCTAACAGTTTCGCCCACCTCAACCCGCCACTTCGCCGGGTGTTCATCACCGAAAACGAAACGAATTTCCTGGCATTTCCCCAAGCCTCCGAAGCCATCGTCATTTTCGGCGCCGGCTACGGCTGGGAAGCACTGTCTCGGGCCACATGGTTGCACCGTTGTGACCTGTCTTACTGGGGCGACATCGATACCCATGGATTCGCCATTCTGGATCAATTGCGTCGTCACTTCCCTCATACCAAATCGTTGCTCATGGACCGGTCAACCTTGATGGCACACCTAACCTCATGGGGTTCAGAACCCGACCCCATCACCCACGACCTGCCAAACCTCACAAAAATCGAAGGTGCCTTATACGACGAGTTGAGGGATAACCGGATCCGCACCCACCTCCGACTGGAACAGGAAATGATCAACTATTCCCTGGTGGAAGCCGCGATAGCGGACGAAACCGACCTCGGATCCAAGAAAGCATGTTTGGAGCATCGACTTTGACACCTTGGAATTTTGGTTGAGTTGACATCCTCCCCGGCATGAATGCCGGAGATTCCTACGGCGCTACACAAGGGCAAGCCCCTGTGTAGTCGCTTCGGCGGGTTCCTGCTTCACGGAACGGCCTGATTGCGCCAATTCTCCACAGG
>NZ_JPOQ01000127.1 GCF_000735045.1 Ferrovum myxofaciens | reverse complement strand
AAAGTTGTGGCGCATGAGTTCGCGGTGTCAGCCAAGCTTCGCCATAAAGCGCCAGCTTCTCTGGATATTTCTGTGCCTTCGCACCCATGGAGAAGCTAGGCACAGCACTAAGCTGAATACCCCACTATTTCAATATGCGGCGATTACACAGGAATTGGGGTAAGGCGTGAGGCGCACTTTTTCCCGATTTCTAAATTTGAGTGCTGATCAACCAACTTCAAAAAAAGATTACACATGACTATCCGTATTGCACTGAATCACCAGACCCATTACAACTTTGATCGCGCCGTGAATTTGTGGCCACATGAAATTCGGCTGCGGCCTGCGGTACATAGCCGCACGCCAATTTTAAGTTATTCGCTCAACGTCGAGCCTGCCGGTCACTTTCTGAACTGGCAGCAGGATCCATTTGGTAACTGGGTCGCTCGTCTGGTGTTTCCAGAAAAAGCCGAATCGTTGAAAATTACGGTTGATCTGGTCGCTGACATGACTGTGATCAACCCATTTGATTTCTTCATGGATGAAACCGCTGAAAATTACCCCTTTGAATATCCAGATGGCTTGAAGCGTGAACTTGGTCCCTACCTGGAAGCAGACCCCGCCCCGCCTTTGTTCACGGACTGGCTGGCGCGAACAAGGTCTGAGTTGCTCAGTAAGCCGCTACGCACGATCGATATGCTGGTGGCAGTCAACCAGCGTGTCAAAGATGAAGTCGGTTATATTGTTCGACTTGAAGCCGGGGTGCAAACACCGGAACAAACTTTGACATTCAAGTTCGGTTCCTGCCGCGATTCAGCCTGGCTTCTGGTCCAGGCACTGCGCCATTTGGGACTGGCTGCACGCTTTGCATCGGGTTATCTGATCCAATTAAAGGCAGATGTCGCAGCACTCGATGGTCCATCCGGAACTGACCACGATTTCACTGATCTGCATGCCTGGACAGAAGTTTATATACCGGGGGCTGGCTGGATCGGTCTCGATCCGACTTCAGGTCTTTTGGCTGGCGAAGGACATATTCCGCTAGCCTGCACGGCGATACCTTCTTCGGCAGCTCCGGTAACTGGTGTCACCGAAGTTTGCGAATCACGCTTTGATTTTGCCATGAGCGTGATTCGCATCCATGAAGATCCACGCGTAACCAAGCCATACACCGAGGCACAATGGCAAGCCATACTGGACTTGGGTCATCAGGTCGATATTGAATTGAACAAACATGACGTGCGACTTACCATGGGTGGGGAACCGACCTTTGTTTCTATCGATGATATGGAGGGGCCGGAATGGAATTACACTGCACTCTCAGACAAGAAGCGGGAACTTTCTGGAAAGTTGCTCAATCGCCTTCAAGGACATTTTGCACCGGGTGCAATGTTGCATTTCGGCCAGGGCAAGTGGTATCCCGGAGAACCACTGCCTCGCTGGGCGCTTGGTTGTTACTGGCGTCTTGATGGTGAACCGCTGTGGCGTGACCGCACTCTTCTGGTCACTGCTGACTGTGTCGGCGCACAACAGACCAAGGATGCGCAAAATTTCATGCAGCACCTTGCCCGCGAACTTGAATTGGATGAACGCTTTGTGATCACGGCATTTGAAGATGTGATCCAGATTATCACTCAGGAGCAATGCTGGCCGGAAAATCTGGATCCGCTCAAATCAGACTTAACAAAAACCGATGAACGGCGGCGACAAGCAAAGTTGATTGAACGCGGGTTGGGTGAACCTGCAGGCTACGTATTGCCGCTCAAGGCATTGCCAGCCAAAACTGCTCAACGTACCGCAAAAGCCCTGGTTTCAGCAGGTTTTCGCTCGAGTCCATGGCCATTGCGACGTGAGCATCTTTATTTGACGGCGGGGGATTCGCCACTGGGTCTGCGTCTGCCGTTGGCATCTTTACCTTGGATAGCAGAAAAGGAAGAGGAATTCGGTCGCGATCCATTCGATGCAACAAGTGAAACACCTGATGTCAAATCTACCTCAAAAAAAACAAAGGTATCAAAAGCATCTTCGCCAGAGGACAACAACGATCCACATGAAATTATCCACACTGCCTTATGTGCCGAAGTGCGGACTGGCGTTTTATGTGTTTTTCTGCCACCAGTGCCTTTGCTAGAAGATTTCTTGGTATTGATCACAGCCATAGAAAACACTGCCGCCGCGTTAAAGTTACCGCTACGACTGGAGGGATATACCCCGCCTGTAGATCCACGCATCAGAGAGTTCCGTATCACCCCTGATCCCGGCGTTATTGAGGTTAACATTCATCCATCCGCCAACTGGTCTCAACTCGTGAAGAATACGGAAACGCTCTATGAGGAAGCGCGTTTATGCCGTTTGGGCACAGAAAAGTTCATGCTGGACGGACGGCATACAGGAACAGGCGGAGGCAACCATGTTACGTTAGGTGCGGCAATGCCCGTTGACTCACCCTGTCTTAGGCGACCGGATGTGCTGATGAGTCTGATTACCTATTGGCAGCATCATCCGGCGCTGTCCTATTTGTTCTCTGGTCTGTTCATTGGACCTACAAGCCAGGCACCTCGCGTAGATGAAGCTCGTCATGAAAGCCTGTACGAGTTGGAAATCGCCTTTCAACAAATGGCAGAACACCTCAAACCTGGAGAAGAGAGCACACAGCCGTGGTTGGTGGACCGTTTACTGCGTAATCTGCTGGTGGATCTGTCCGGAAATACACACCGCGCGGAATTCTGTATCGACAAACTGTATTCGCCAGACAGTCCGACCGGTCGCCTGGGCCTCGTCGAGTTCCGCGGTTTCGAAATGCCGCCACATGCGCAGATGTCGCTGCTGCAAATGTTATTACTGCGTGCGTTAGTTGCGCGTTTTTGGCAAGTGCCCTATAAAGGCAACCTTAATCGATGGGGAACAGAATTGCATGATCGCTACATGATGCCGCATTTTGTAGCAGAGGACATGAAAGATGTCGTACTGGATTTGCGGTGTTCCGGCTACGCTTTTGATTTCGACTGGTTTGCACCTTTCCTTGAGTTTCGCTTTCCTCGCTTCGGCACCGTCGTGCATCAGAACATTGAAATCGAATTGCGTCAGGCCATTGAACCTTGGCATGTGCTAGGTGAAGAAGTCGCCGCTGGCGGTACAGCGCGCTACGTCGACTCATCTCTTGAGCGTATGCAAGTCAAAGTGCGTTTTATGAACGACAACCGACACGTCCTGGCCTGCAATGGTCGTCCACTACCGCTAACATGCACTGGCACTCGTGGCGAATATGTTGCTGCCGTGCGCTACCGTGCCTGGGCACCTCCTTCAGGATTGCATCCGACCATAGGCGTGCAGGCCCCCCTTGTGTTCGATCTGGTGGATACCTGGAGCGGACGTTCAATCGGTGGTTGTACCTACCACGTTATCCACCCTGGTGGTCGAAATTACGACACCTTTCCTGTCAATGCCAACGAGGCTGAGGCACGACGCGTTGCACGTTTCTGGAGTCATGGGCACACCCCAGGGCCTATGCACGTACGACGTGAAGGACGCAGTCCGGATTATCCGCTGACCCTTGATTTGCGCCGTGCACCTGAACAGGTCATGGAAAGTATACCCGGCAAGTTGATGCAGCAGCAATAAGAGAAACGCAGTCCAGCAGGATAGGGCGCACTGCATCGCTTGCGTTGCAACCCTGACGCCGGTTTTATGCAAGCAAACTTACTTGCACATTCACCTGCATCCTAGGCATTCTTGTGCCTGATCCAATAAAACTACCAGAGACTGGCGGCACTGTTTCCGGGTCGCGAGCAACCGCAACTGCGATATGCCGGTTACCAGTTACTTCACCGGAAGTAGGATCGAAGCCCTTCCAACCTGTGCCGGGTAAATATATTTCTACCCAGGCGTGAGTAGTGGCAAAGCCGGCCTCGGTTGCGGGAGCGTGCAAATATCCGCTGACAAAACGACTGGCAAAACCCAGGCAACGACAAGCCTCGATAAACAACGTGGCATAATCGCGGCAAGATCCACTGCGCTGGGCCAGCGTTTGCGCCGGTGATTGGACGCCTGCTTCCTCTCTCATTTGATAATGAAATTGGCTATTGATGGCCTGATTCAATTTGACCAACAGGCCAAAAGTCTGCATGCCGCATATCTTCTGTTGTTTCAGCCAGTCATTGATGATTTGGCTGTCGTTGACGAAAATGGGATGTTGAAAAACTGCCAGATCAATTTGTTCGCCGACCGAATAGGAAAAAGGATAATTCACCGCATAATCTTCGAGCAGGAAGTCGTAAGGTGGCGGCGCATAATGCTGGATGATGACTTCACTGGCTATAGTCAGTTTATCAGAGCGCTCAAGAAAGTTTACAATTGCCAAAGAATTATCGAACACATCCCGATGCCATTTTATATTTTGCGCAGGCGTAATGACCAGTTTGGATGTCTCGATACGCACATCGTGCCCTTCCCGCGGACGGAGCAAAAGCCGGTGCGGATTGAGTATGACATGAGTTGGAAAAAGATATTCCGTCAGGTGTTTAATGTGCAATCTCTGCATGACATTTATTTCGGTTCAACATCCAGCATTTCGACGTTAACTTTCATCTCCTTCGGGTACAATGCCGGACCAAACTGATTGAATATGGCCACATCAGCGGCATCACGTCCATAAGCCACAGTGACACGCCCACCTTTCAGGGTAGGTTGGGTTGCATCAAAAGTATACCAGCGACCTCCTACATAAGCTTCAAACCAAGCATGAAAGTCCATGGGCTCAAGTTTATGCAAATACCCCACCACCATACGTGCCGGAATGCACATGCCACGGCATAACGCTATACCCAGATGCGTGAGTTCACGGCACACACCCTCACGCCGCTCATTGACCTCGACCGCAGATAGTTGAAAGTACGTGGAATACGGATTAAAACTAATATTGTCACGTATCCACGTTACTATGGCAGCCACTTGATCATAACCTGGTGTTGCGCCTGCCACTATTTCCCGACCCAAATCTATAAACTTGTCTGACTCGCAGTAACGTGTGGGTAAGAGATAGGTGAGCACTGAATCAGGTAAGTTTTGCACATCCTCGAAAGGCACACCTGGATTTACGTCGATGCAGTCAACCGTCAAAATATCCGCAGTTGTGTGGATAGAGAACTCGCCTGGCGGAGCCACCAGGCGTTGGCAAAGGTTGCCAAAATTATCTGTATATTCAATGGCTGGCACACTGGGCTTCAAAGTATATGACTCTCTTGCTACCCATTGTTGTATCCCGCTGCGCGGACGCAGCATAAGAATAAAAGGAGTAGCCACGCTCACATCAAAAGTAATACCACATCCTGTACGAAGCCACATCACTGTTTTCCTTTTAACTATGTCACTGTCTAATAGTTATTCATATCAATCAATAAGATAAATATTCGATGAAAACAAAATAATTCCAGACTGGTTCTTAACAGGCTGTTAATGGACAGGTCTTCTCCCGGTGTTGGGGTGGGGCAGACAGTAAAATTTGGTATGGAGATGTTGCAAGGCCGTGCGCAATCCTTCTTCGATAACCGGATGGTAAAACGGCATTTCAAGCATCTGCGTGATTGTCATTTTGCTCTGCAATGCCCAGGAAAGAAGATGCGCCAAATGCTCGGCGGCAGGAGTCAGCATTTCCGCGCCCAGAAAGCGGTCAGTCATCGGATCTCCGTAGACATTCAACAGGCCCTTGTTTTTGAGCAGGATACGCGCACGGCCCTGATTCTCGAAACTCGCTTGACCGGTAGCGAAGGTACCGGTTTTCATTGAGTGGAATCCTCCACCTATGATACCGATCTGGGGATCGGTAAATACGATCCCGATGGGCGCCCGGCGCAAGCTTGGAGTCACAGGCTTGCCCAGCGCAAGCAATGCAGCATTTTTGCCTGCAATAACCCCCTCGTCAATGGCTTCGTGAAGAAGCGGGATGAAGTTGCTGGCATCGCCCGCGATAAAAATCGGACTTGCTCCGTCTGTGCTCTCTGTCCGAGTGGTTTCCGGGTCGAATAAAGGCACCCCTTTAACGTCGAGCCTGAGCGAGGTCTGGATGAGATCAATACCTGTGACATTAGGGATACGCCCGGTGGAAGCCAGGACATAATCAAAATATTCGGTCTTTTGGTGGGAGCCGTCGGGTCTTGAGCGATGAATGGCAACGCGGTCGCCGTCCCGTAGCATGGCAGCAATGTGGGCGTCCGGTTCCAGAGTGAATTCTTCGTTGAAGGTCGAGATAGCGTAAGAACGTATCTCCGGGTCACTGATAGGACCGACACTGCCTCCTCGTCCAAGTACGACAACATGAACGCCCAACCGATGCAGAGCCTGACCCATTTCCAGACCGATAATTCCCGGACCAATCACGGCCACAGATTTGGGCAGATCGAGCCAGTTAAATATGTCGTCACTGATGATCAGGCGGTCACCCAGCGCCTTGAACGAATCGGGATAGTCGGCGCGGGAACCGGTTGCGATAACGATACTTTTTGCTGTCAGGCGGGTATGGTCATCGACCGCAATCGTATGATTGTTTAAAAAACGTGCGTGGCCATGAATACGGTTTTCTTCGGGAATAGCTTGCGTTTCGCGCAACACGAAACCAATAAATCGATCGCGCTCGCGTTGGATGCGATCCATGACCCTGCGGCCATCAATGCGGATAACACCCTCCACTTGGATGCCAAACCCCGAGGCCTTCCCAATGGCATGGGCAGCTTCGGCTGCGGCAATGAGAAGTTTGCTCGGCATGCAGCCTACGCGCGCGCAGGTGGTGCCATAATTGCTCTCTTCAATAATTGCAGTGCGCGCTCCTGCGGCTATCGCTGCGTGGTAGGCGCCAAGACCTGCAGTGCCGGCGCCGATGACAGCAACATCAACCCGTACGGTTTTCATGTCCTGCCGGATGCCGATTCAGACTGCTTTGCGTGCGGTAAAATACGTTTCCAGATCATCCGCGCTGCCGATGAGTTTGCCGCCGATAAAGACCTGTGGCCAAGTGCTGCTACCAGAAACTGCGCGCAACGTGCTTGAAGTGATGTGCTTGCCAAGACTGATTTCGTCGTAGACAACTCCCTTGGATTCGAGTAATGCCTTGGCACGTGCACAGTAAGGGCAACCGGGTTTGGAAAAAATCAGCACGGGTTCTGGCACGACAACCTTCGGGTTGATGTATTTGATCATGGTTTCGGCATCGGAAACTTCGAGTGGGTCGCCTTCCTTTTCCGGTTCGATGAATATTTTTTCGATCACGCCATTCTTGACCAACATGGAATAACGCCAAGAACGCTTGCCAAATCCAACATCGGATTTGTCCACCAGTAATCCCATCCCGGCGGCGAATTCGCCGTTTCCGTCCGGAATCATCTTCAAGTTATCGGCTCCTTGATCCTTCTGCCATTCGTTCATCACAAAGGCATCATTCACTGCCAGGCAGACGATCTCATTCACCCCATTGGCTCGGAAGAGATTGGCTAATTCCTTGTAGCGCGGCAGGTGTGTGCCCGAACACGTCGGCGTATAGGCACCGGGCAGAGCAAACACGACAACGGTTTGTCCGTGGAAAAGTTCGTCCGTAGTCACGTCTTTCCACTGGCTATTAGTGCGGGTTTTAAATGTCACCCTGGGGACGGGTTTACCTTCTAGGCTCTTGGCGCTGGGTAGCATGTTTTATTCCTTGGCTGTACGTGATCTGTTTGGGCTAATTGCTATTTTGATTCGTGTTCATGAACTGTGCGGCTACCTGGGAGCAATCCTTGAGCATGCATGGCCTCAGATTCGTTATGAGTATGGGCAATGACAATCCAATGTCCAAGGCTGATGGCATCTTTTATTTCCGCTCCAATATCCATTTCCATTGTTTTTTCATGGGTATTAAGATCGCTCAAACCGAGTCCCATCGCACCTCCCCCTCCCACCAAACCACCACTCAGCGCACCAACGCCCAGTGTCGACAAAGCGACAACCAACGGTCCCGCCGCCAACAACCCAACGCCACCCGTCAAAGCCATACCAGTGATGATTACCAATCCGGGAATCGATCCCAATGCGGCACCTCCCAAAGCACCTTTCGCAGTTTTAAGCGCGTCCCATTCTTCCTTGATATTTTCCTGCCAATGCGGCTGCTCTCGCCCGAGCAAACTGATTTGGTCGTTGGTAAAACCCTCTTTGTTCAATAAAGCCACAGCGGTGCCGACATCGGCGAATCTTGGATAAATAACGAAAGTTTTATAACGGAAACTCCCCATATGTGGTGCTGCTTTACTCGTGGGTGAATGTTTTTCAGTAGTAGACATTGTTTTCATTGGGTTTCCTTTTGGTAATCGAATGAGAAGTGCCTGACACGGAAACTATTGCGACCCTCATGTCATGCGGCATCTTTCAGGGTTCATGCTGCCTAAACGATCACAGTTTTTCTGTGCAGTAACACACATAACACGGGCCAGAAACATGGCGCAGTCCACCCTGTGATCTTTGACATCGGCCCCAGGTTGACGGTTGAGGGGAATACCCAAAAAGCAAAGAGGTAATTGGGCAAATGCTGGATGACGCGAAATATGTGCCGCATTTGGCTCATCCCAGTTACCACGCAGCAGCATTGACCCTGGCTCAAGCCGGGGTTGCTGTGCTACGGTGCAATTCGTGACAGGTTCCATTATGGACCCATATGGGCTAGAATGAATTGTTATCTATGGGAGAATCACCATGTCCATCAATGTCAAACTCTCTGAATCCCTGGTCGATCAGGCTCGGCGTCATGCGGTGATCCAGCATCGGTCTTTGCCTAAGCAGATCGAATATTGGTCACAAATCGGAAAGATTGCCGAGGAGAATCCTGATTTGCCATTTTCCCTGATCCGGGAAATTCTGATTGCTGACCAGGAAGCGCCTGTTGGCGAATATCAGTTTGGCTGATGAAAATTCTCGTTACCGCGACCTTTGACCGGGTCGTCAAGAAAATGCATCGTCAGCAGAAAGTGGAACTGGATGAGGCGGTCCGCTGTATTGCCGCAGATCCTCTCATTGGAGAGGCCAAGGTGGGGGATCTCCTTGGAATTCGGGTCTACAAGTTTCGCATGGTCAATCAGTTGACGCTGCTGGCATATCGGGTATTGGACGAGGACAGCGTGAAACTGCTCACGGTAGGTTCACACGAGAATTTCTACCGTGACCTCAGGCGCTGATAACTGATTACTTCTTCGCCACAGCTGCTTTGAAAGAGGCACCGGCGGAGAACTTCGGCACGGAACTCTCTGGAATAGCCAGTTTCTCACCGGTACGAGGATTTTTTCCTTCGCGGGCAGCACGAATGGTCGTTCTGAATGATCCGAATCCGGGCAGAGCGACATCTTCACCCTTGGTCAGCGTTTCGATGATGGTTTCGAGGGTGGCATTCAAGGCCCGTCCGGCATCAGCCTTGGTGATTTCGGCTTTTTTGGCGATGTGATCGATCAGTTCGGTCTTGTTCATGTCTGGCATTCCCTTGGTTTGAAAACCCGGAGTATAGACGCTCTTGGCTCAGAGGGTTACGCTGGCTGGTACCTGACTGTGGTGCAAGCGCGGAAATGCCCATTCTGCGCATCAGAGAGCGCACATGAAGCCTGCCCAACTCATGTCCCTGTTTGACCAGTGCCCGGCAAAGTTGGCGCGAGCCCATGAACGGAAAGTCCAGATGCAACTTGTCGATGGCGTTCATAATCGCCAGGTCCGTCGCGCTGGTCGGCTTTGGCAGGGTAGTAAACGGAACCACGACTGATGTTCAGCAACTTGGCCCGGCGCATTTCAGGATACTTGTCGCTTCACTTTCTAAGTTTTTTATTCTACTTCCAAAGAGCATCCCCCTGAAAATCCATCAAAATAACTGATCACACTCAACGCGGCACTATTGCGAATGGCTTGGAACCAGTGGGGTGAGAAGCGGTAGATTCACAAGACAGCCTTTGAATGACACATGCAAGATTGGTTGATCTATATTGCGACAGCAATGAAGCTATCGGCGTTCTGTTTTACAATGTTGCCATTTGTTCGGATATGGGAAAATTAAATGCCTTGCATTAATCCTGGATCCGTGTTCTTTGATCCGGAAATAATATTCAATAATTTGAATTAATGAGATAATTCGTTATATGAATTCTTCGCCCAAACGAACATGGCACACTTTGAAGTCCAGGAATTCGAGAAACTGAATCTGATCTCTTATTAAAGTCTGGCGCAGAATGTGTCCAGAAAGCGGCGGTTTTCCGGACTTTGGTTGGATTTCCAAGTGTTACTGAGGTGCCTGAAATGCCTTGGGAAATTTTGGCAGATCGGGGTTCATGAAATCCCAATGCGCTGCACTTGAAGTATAAATGTCGAGCATGGGCTTAAAGAGCGAGGGATCGTCAAGGGTTCCTGCGCGAAGTCCCAATAGATTTGTAAAATTCCCTAATTTGGCAAATAACTGGGAACCACAATTGGGGCAAAATCCCCGACTTATTTTATTTCTGCTATCCGCAGTTGACTCATAGTATTTTACCGTGCCACTGATCTTTACCGTTTTCTCTGGAACAAACAGAGCTGGTGTAAAAGCGCCCCCCGAAGTTCTCTGGCAATCACGACAATGACAATTGCCCGAGAAAACTACCTCCCCGGTGGATTCATAGCGAACATTCCCGCAGAGGCAACCACCAGCCAGTATTTTAGTCATAATACCCCCCCATAATTTATGGAAAATTTTTTGTGTATGCCTGACATTGAGTGCCGTTAGTTCGCATTTTTCTCGTCGATGATCCGAGTGAGGACTGTTGGAGCAATGAGTCTATGCAACGGCATCACCGGAAGCATATAAATTCGTCCCAGCAGGTTGTGAATGTGGACAACCGTTGTCACCGAGACGGACTGAATCCCTTTTTGGTCAAGAGGGTGTTTGTATACGGAGAGTACGACATCCAGATGCTTGTCGCGATCTCCCAAGAGCACCTCATTGGGGGAATTGGAAAAGAGTGTGAAGATCCCTACTCGATCTCCAGGCGCGTAAGTTGACGCAGGCTTTGATGGGTTCAATTTTCCAAGACTACCAAGGTCTTTCAAGCCGACAAACTGAACGATCTTGTTCCGCAAAGCCATGAGTGAATGAATCCAGGTCGGAGTGTTTGCCAAGGCAGTCAGGAAATAGCCAAGCGCCGTGCGTGTGGTGTCCGGAACGGAAATAATATAACAATCGTGGAAATACGCACCGGACAGTCGTGCGTTGATTGCACTTTCTGAAGGGACATCGGAGGATGCGGCGTGTGGTTTCATGGTGACCTACTTGGTGAAGGAAAGAAAATTTTCGTCAAGATTTCAGTGATTGGCAACCTTCCGCCAAATGGGTTTCCACGACAAAGGGAGGGGCTGACCCCCGCAGGATAGTATTTCCCGCCGAACAGAGTCCCGCCAGAATCCGGGGGACGAGGCTATTGAAAATTTCGGTAATGCCCCCGTCAGATAGGCAAATCGCGCCGCCGGTCAACAGTCCCGCCAGTCCATGAACCACCGACCAGGTATAGAGTTCGGCCCCCGTCCTGTCTTCAACCGCCAGTACTTTCTCTGCCACAAGATCGTCAAGTGCCGCCTGAAGCAGTTGGTAGGGGGATGTCTCTTCTGTCCTAGGCTCCGCCTGCAATGGCATGCCGAACATCACCTGAAAGTGGAGGGGATTGTTCACGGCGAAAGTGACATAAGCCAGACCCAATGCCTGGAATGCCGCTAGGGCAGGGCTCTCTGGATTGAGAGAACGGGCTTCTGCCGTGGCGTGTTCCATCTGCAGGGCGAGACGCTGAAATCCGTCCATGGCCACCGCATTCAGCAGATCTTCCTTGCTGGAGAAATGCCGATAAGCGGCACTGGGCGATACCCCGACATGGGCCGCTGCTTCCCGTAGGCTGAATCCCGCTACGCCATGCTGAGCGATTAGAGCAACTGCTGCCTCGATCAGGGCTTGCCCCAAATTTCCGTGATGATACTGGCTTCTTTTTTCCATGTGAGCAATGTTGACATTTTTTATGGTCAAATGTAAAGTGAATAATGATCACATTGAGGGGTAGGTATGAAATTTCCATCTTTCTTGCTTTGGGCCAATGGCCTGTTATTCGCCCTGTTCGGAGCGGGGTTTCTGATTCTGCCGGCACAGATGGCCATGCTGGTCACAGAATCAGCACCTGCCTCACCTGGCGGTTTAACCGACATGCGTGCCACCTACGGCGGACTGTCGCTGGGCATCGGGCTGTTTTTGGGTCACTGCGCACGAACGGGCGCATTCCGGTCTGGTTTGCTGGCGTCCTTGCTCATGCTCTCAAGTGCCGCACTGGGACGACTACTCGGCATCTATCTGGATGGAAAACCGACTTGGATGATAGTTCTGTTGCTCACCGCCGAGATTATTTTTGTGGGGTATCCAGCTTAATACGGTAACTATGATCGCCACGGATGAATTGGCACGGCAATATCGAGGGAAGAAGGCGCTTTACTGCGAGGTTTAGATGGTGCTGCGGGCTCTTGTTGCGGACCTTTTGGTTGTGGATTGGCGACGAGATCATGAAAGGGCATGGAATGCATTGCAACCGACTGTTCAATGAGACGAAAAAAGAGCATGCCTCGATGCGTGGACTTGCGCCGATTGAACCGAAAGGAAAATTCATCCAGATAAGCCTGCAGATGGTCTTCTTCGAAGGAGCCCTGATGCGTACCCATCAGCCAGCGCTTAACGAGCGCCGCGACACGGTGTACGCCCGGCAAAACCTCGTTGGCATCTTTACCGGATCCCTTGATAGATGTTCCGTGATGGATGTATTCGTCTTTGGCTGCGCCGGGATAGGATGGAAGCCCATCGGTGTAAATAGTCGAACCGGGTTTAATGTGATTCTGAATAAACATCTTGAGCGTTTCGGTTTCTGCGCTGGGAATAATCTGCAAGCGGCAGCGACCGAATCCCTTTGGCGAAAGCAATTCCACAGCGATAGCCACCAGCACCTTACCTTCGGCACCACGCCCGCGCTTGCCGTGCCGCACACCACCGAAAACGGTCTCATCTACTTCAACGTGTCCGGACAGCATGTCGTGCCCGGCATTACTGATTGCACACCGAAACCGGTGCAGCATCGCCCACGCAGTTTGATAAGAGCCAAACCCGAGGATTCGATGCAGCGTTTTGGCGGAGACGCCGTTTTTAGCGGAAGTCAGGTGCCAAGCTGCGGCAAACCAGACGGTAAGCGGAGTTCTGGTGCGATGGAAGATCGTGCCTGCTGTAGCGGACACGCGATTGCGGCACGCATCACACCACCATCGCCCATCCTTCATACGCCAGCCCTTGGTGCCGTGGCACGATGGGCAAGTGAAGACTCCCTTACAGCGAATCCAGTTCAGGTAGTCAAGACAGGCGGCATCATTGTGAAACCACGCCAGAAACTCGGCGTAGTTGCGAGGGTAGTCAATCCCAGCCTTTGGCGAGACAGGCAGGACTTTCGGCATGCTTGATTCCATTCTGAAATACTAACATTACCGTATTAAGCTGGATACCCCACTTATTTTTTCGGTATTGTCCGTTACAGCCCTGATCGTGTCGGATGACGAAAATGCTTGTGGAGCATAGCCATTGGAAAATTACCGGACTGCGCGAAAAGCCCCGTCGTTCAGGGCGGGGATGAATAGCGCGGATGCCGAAGGCATCCATCTTCGTTTCCTATAGTGGCGTTTGCTGTTGCTCGATATATTGTTTGATGATGCC
>NZ_JPOQ01000126.1 GCF_000735045.1 Ferrovum myxofaciens | reverse complement strand
ATTTGCGTGACGGTCACAATATTGCTCAGTCAAATCCACCATCAGATTTATGCGGATTCTGACAGCCGTCTACAACCCATCACAGAGCGTGCAAATCAAACCATCAATCATCTTGATTCCGCTCACACGGGCTGCAGCAAATACACCCTGAAGGGTCCTGTCTTGGTCGTAGAAGACGGTCGCATTGTAGGACACGACTGTTTTCTTGCCATCCCGGGTGCGCGCGGTGAGCTCGTAATTGGTGACTTTCTTTTCACTCAGTACCAGTTTGATGGCTGCCTCGGCTCGATCTGGATCGGTAAAGTAGTTCTTGAACGGTGTACCGATCAATTCGTCGCGCGTGCAATCGGTGAGTGCCTCCATCTGCTTATTGATGTCGGTAATGATTCCGCAAGGATCGGTCGTTATGATTGCGTCAATATTGGATTCGATGAGCGAGCGTGTGTAGAACTGCTGGTCGCGTAAGCGCTGATTGAGTTTCTTCTGTTCTGCTTCGACCTGCTTGCGCGCGGTATTGTCGGTACCGATCAACAGATAGCCGATGATGGCGTCCTGCGCGTCGCGTAGCGCCGTGACGGATACCACTGCAGGAAAGCGGCTTCCGTCCTTGCGAAAGTAGGTCAACTCATAGATGTCCTCGATCCCGCGCGAAGCCTTGAACACCAAAGCCTCGAAGCCAGGCGTAATGGGCGTTCCAAGTTCGAGGCTCAATGCTTTGGCACGCGCAATGACTTCCTGTGGATCGGAAATGTCGGCCGGTGTGATTTTGTTCATCACTTCGGCGGCCGTGTAGCCGAGCATACACTCGGCACCGACATTGAAGATTTGAATGACGCCCTTTGCGTCAGTGGCGATACTCGAGAAATTGGCGCTGTTGAAAATTGCGTTCTGCAAAGCGCCTGTTATCGGCAGAGCCACTTGACGGCGGCGTTCCGTGATGCAGTCTTCCGTGGGGGTGGCATAGTCGACAGACAGGAGTGAATTGAGTGGTTTTTTGGACATAGACCTGCCTGCTTGTCGATGGTGCGTTAGGGCCTTCAGTTTTCTGGAGGGCGGCATGTTTTTCAAGAAACTGCTCAAGTGCGGGGGAGTGATCCCCCCTCCTCTGGTAACAAGCAAAGAGGCAGACCTGAACCTTGTATGGTGTCCTGACCGGTTGATATGTTCTGTGCGATGCCGAACAGAGGGGGGCTTATCAGACTGTTGGACCTGAGCGCAACTGCCTGGCAGTTTGCCTGCTTTGAACGGCAATTCGGTTCTTCAAATAAAGACCGGCTGTGGGTAGAAACTACTTGGGGAGCAGGCGATCGAACTCTTTCCTGACCACTGCGTAACATTCGCAGACCCGCTTCTCCAGACCTACCCGGTCAAGAATGGTAATGTGGCCCCGACTGTACTTGATCAAGCCCGCTTTCTGCACATTTCCGGCGGCCTCCGTGACGCCTTCGCGACGTACCCCGAGCATGGCGGCGATCAGTTCCTGGGTCATGATCAGTTCGTTGGAGGGCAAACGATCGAGGCTCAGCAGGAGCCATCGGCAGAACTGCTGATCCAGGGTGTGATGCCGG
>NZ_JPOQ01000125.1 GCF_000735045.1 Ferrovum myxofaciens | reverse complement strand
TGAAATACAGTGGGTAACTGAATTTCAGTTTGCCGCACAAAAAGTAAATCATGTTGATGAAATTTCCAGTATTGCGGTAGCCCCTGGCGCGTCTTTTTGCTAGTTGAACCTTGCTGTTGATTCCTTCCAGGATGCCGTTGGTGATGCGCGATTCTACAAAATGAATGATGCCGGACCAATGCCCCCTGACCATTTTTGAGAAGGCCATAAAGGCGGGGATTTTAGCCTCTTCTACCTCGTTACACCAGTTGGTCAGAAACGTGGTTGCAGCCGCTTTGTTGGGCATTTCCCACAGATCATTGAACAGCACTTTCAACCTATAGGCTTTGCCCAGATTGGGATAAAGTTCGATCATTTCTGATAGTGATTGTTCTTGTTTGTCTGATAAGTTTTGTCGGTTTCTCAGGAACGTGTACTTGTGCCCTTTTAATTCCTCATGCTCAATCCGTTCAACTCTGCGTACCTTATCCATTGCTTCATTGAGCAATTTGACGACATGAAACCGATCAAAAGTGATGGCCGCAGCTGGGAAGGATTCCGCAGCACCGGCAATGAACGCTGGCGACAGATCCATACTGAGCTGCGTAATCTGCTCCTTTGGCGCACCCTTGGATTCAAGGTGTTGCTGAATGTTCTTCAAGGTTTCTTTGCCTTTACCCTCACACGCATGAATGACGCGAGCGGTCTCCAGATCGACGCCTAACGTGACGTATTTATGACCTTTACGTGATGAGGTCTCATCCACACCAAGCCGGGTGATTGAGGACGGATCATCTGCATCGCGTGCTTGAGCAATCCAGTGATTGAACACCGCCCATACTCGTTGTGGGTTAACTCCCAATATTTCGGCCACCCGATTCACCGGCATTTCGCGTTCGATTAACGCCATGGCAAATGCCTCAAACAACAGCGTAAATCCACTGCCGGGGCGGGACCATGGCACATCAACCGTCAACACCTT
>NZ_JPOQ01000124.1 GCF_000735045.1 Ferrovum myxofaciens | reverse complement strand
GTCGAGGCCGAGGAGGGAGGCGCCGAGGCGGATGTTTTCGCGGCCGGTGAATTCGGGGTTGAAGCCGGTGCCGAGTTCGAGCAGTGCGGCGATGCGGCCGCGGGTATGGAGGACGCCTTCGGTTGGGTTGAGAATGCCGGCCACCATTTGCAGGAAGGTGGATTTGCCTGATCCGTTACGCCCGATGATGCCCACTGTTTGACCGGGGCGTATGCTCAGCGATACATCCCTCAGAGCCCAGAAAGTGTCCCCGTGGTGACCGCCTTTCAGCCACTCCTTCAGGCGGTCCTCCGGGCGCGCGTAAATCGTATACGCTTTGCCCAATTCGGCGCAGGCAATGACGTGCTCGGTTAGGATATCCATGCCATTGCCGGGATTCTTCTGTGAGGTCATCGACCAGAAAGCTCCATCAGGCTTAGAAACTCAGCGGTGAAACGTGCGCTGCTGAATTGCTTGCTTGCTTTCATCGCGGCTTTTCGTAGGGTGGCGATGTCCGCATCATCCTCCGGCGAGGACAGGATTCGGTCGCTGATCTTCACGAGATCGTCGAGAGATTCGAACACATGGCCGGTAACTCCCTGCTGAACGATTTCCGGGGGGCCGCCGCGATTGACCACCAGGGGAATGCAACCGGCCGACATGGCTTCGACGATAGTGATGCCAAAGTGTTCGCAGCGATAGGCTTCTTTTGTTTCATCGATACCATACCCCGACAAATGCCAGTAAAGTGAAGCATCGGCATAAAGCCGGGCCAGTTGTTCAGGAGAAGCATTGGGATGAAAAAAGATCGGCAATCCTTCGGCTTTCTTTTGCAAATCGACAAAATAGGCGCGAAACTCGCTATCGGTGGAAAGCGAACCGGCCAGGTGCAATTCCGCTTCAGGATGCAAAACGACAAGTTTCTGGAAAGCATCGATCATGAGATCCTGGCGCTTGGCATGACCTCCAACGAAGAAGCGTCCGACGCCCAATATCATGAATTTTTTCACCGGGGTCGCTGCATCGGGCGCCAACACGGACGGTGCAGGTGGGCTGACAACCGAGATCGGCAACTTCGGTTTGCCGACAGCTGACAACAAGGAGGAATAATGACGTTGGACGTACGGGCTGTACACCACCACCCGCTCGTAGCCGTCAGCGTAACTCCATCTATCCACCAGCACCTGCTCCGGAACCGGGAAGGGAAACTGGCATATGAAGAGGTTACGCTTTCCCTTTGCGGGAATTGCAGGAACCACCTCGTTGCCGATTACAATCGACCAGTCGTAAGACGAAAATTTCGTCGCCTGATCGAGCGTGGTGATGTCGACGGCATCCAGATCGAGCGACAACTCGCGCCCCATGGTGCGCAGTCTGAGGCGTGAATAGGGGTATGGGGTCGCCAGCGTGACATTGGCAAGCCCGGCAAGTCCTGCGGCAATGGTGAGCAGATAACGTTCGCCTCCCCCGGGAATGAGAGGATAAGGCGTGTAAAGCAGGACATCAGGTAATTCTGCCTGATGCCGGAGGGGCGGGGCGGGTGGGGGAATCAATCCGGCCAGGGTAGCGATTTCGCCGGTCATGACCGGTTTCCAACGCTCCAGAAAGCGTGCCTGGTTCAGCGGAACGACGGTGTCGAGCCGGAGTTGTTGGACCAGATCGCGGGAAGTAGCGCTCTCGTGGTGCACTATGGTGGAATCCGAACAATACACGATGCGCAATCCCACCTGTCGTATTTTCATGCACAGGTCGCTGTCTTCGTAATATGCCGGCTCATAACACAGGTCGAACCCAAGAACCTGTTCGAATGTTTCGCGGCGCAGGGCCAGGGCTGCTGCCGAGACATACATGACCTCCCGTTCCATTCCATAGAGCGGGTCAAGAGGATCCCCACCTTTACCGAACTGGCAACTGCTCCCGTCGAGACGAACTTCTGCCCCTGCTTCCTGCAGTACCCCGTTGGGATACACCATCTTGGGGCCGACGGCGCCGATGCCGGGGTCATTTATCAGGCGGCGGATCAGCGGTGCCAGCCAACCCGGCGTCACCGTGACATCATTGTTCAGAAACACCACATAGCGGCCACGGGAAGCCTCAAAGCCGATATTGTTACCTTCGCTGAAGAATCGATTGATGCCCAGGCGGACCATGCGTGCACCGACGACGGAGGGTGCCAATTGCAGGAAGTCACTGGCATCGCTGCCATTGTCCACCAATACGATTTCGTAACGGTGGTCCGTCGTATGTTCCCACAGGGAATCCAGGCAGGCGAGCGTCAGGTCCGAGCGATTGTAGTTCAGGACGACCAATGACACCTCAGGCAATTCGCTGTCGTACCATGCTTCGCGCAACGGGTAGTCCTGTTTGAGTTCTGTTTGGCAGGACTCAGGTACGGGCGTGGGCACGACAGTTGAGACATCGGGGGTCGTGCGGCTATCCATGATCTGGTGGATTTTCTGATTTGCAAGGCGCAGAGGGGCCGTGATTCGCCACGAAGTCGAGGTTTTGAGAAGGGAAATCTCAGCGCGACAGGCATTCAGCGCGCTTGTTGCGGACGCTCTTTGCTCATGGAGTTCAGAGACTTCAGTCATGAGTCTGTGGACCTGAGTTTTGTGGCGCTCTCGTTCCTGCAAGCCGTCCCGCAAGGCGCGTGCCATTCCTGAACGGGTTTCCAGTCTTTCCCCCAGTACGGAGAAGAAACGAACCACCGCACCACGGTTACCCAGGCTGGTCTGGCGCAGCAACCAGTCAATCGCATCAGGTAAACGACTGCCTACGCCGAGAACCCCCAGTCCATGGCCAAAGGGGAAAGAAAATGATGGGTAGTGGCCACTCAGTTCCTGCCATAGTTTCCAGACACGGAAATCGCGTTCACGCACCATGGTATCGTGGAACAGCACGACCCCGCGCTCAGACATCAAGGGTAGCCAGGTTTCGAAATCGTGCCGTACCGCTTCATAGGTGTGCAGACCGTCAATGTGCAACAGATCGATGGACCCTGGGGAGAAATGTGTTTGTGCCGCATCGAAGTTCGTGCGCACCAGGCTGGAAAAACTGCCATAGCGCGGATCATGATGGGCACGCAGGGTGTCGAATACCCGGTCGCCATAGGAACCGGCGTGAGCATCCCCCTGCCAGGTATCCACGCCATAGGTTGCGGTCGGCAAACCCAGGTGTGCCACCGCCTGGCAAAAGGCACAGTAGGAAACCCCGTTGTGCACCCCCAGTTCGACCAGGATATTCGGGCGTAACGCTTCCACCAGCCAGAAAGCAAAGGGCAGATGACAACTCCAGGCCGTGTCGGGGCTGACCAGGGCAGGTTCTGCGAAGACCAGGGACGTACCCAGGCGGGACAGCGTCTCGGGGGATATATTATTCATGATTCACTCTTTCTGAAATTATGGACTCTTGAAACAACACGATAATCAACCTCGACGGGGATAGGCAACAGCCCGTGAGTCACCCGTTGCGGGTCGAGGCGAACGACGAAGGCCTCATCGCGGCGTGCCCGGACGATCAATGAATGATCGCATTGTGATGCCAGTATTGCCGTGAAGGAAAAATCTCCGGCCCGAAGCATAGGCAGGTCAAAAATGAATCGTGCTTCGAAACTTCCGTCTGCATCGCAATGCGCGTTCAGTGTGACATCGGTCAGAGCGCCAAACAGGGCTTGCCCCAATCGATCCTTGAAAATGAATCCCGCATTCAGCGACGGGTCGGACTTGTCGATCCTTCCCGACAGTTGCAGGGAGAGTCGCTCACCGCCCCGTAGGGCATGGACCGAAGCGCCTGTTTCATCGACCAAATCGACTGTATCCAGGAAGCAGTTCGGCCATTCCGTTACGGGGGCCGTCAGCAAGGGCTCCGGTATTTCGGTAACCACGGGGGGGGGCAGAATGCGCCCGCCTGATCGATGAATTCCCTGTTGTCGCGTCTGGCCCAACATCATTGCATTATATTCCCGGCACACGGAACGTGCGTCATCGAAGGCTTGGAGTTTACCGTGGTCGAGCCAGAGAGCGGAATCGCACAGGTTGATGACGGCGGCGGCATCATGGGAGACGAAGCAGAGGGTGCCACGGTTGCGGAATTCGCGCATGAAACGCATGCATTTTTGGGAGAAAGCGGCATCACCGACGGCGAGGGCTTCATCGACGATGAGGAGATCGGCATCGACGTGGGCGACGAGGGCGAAGGCGAGGCGGGCATGCATGCCTGAGGAATAGAGTTT
>NZ_JPOQ01000123.1 GCF_000735045.1 Ferrovum myxofaciens | reverse complement strand
CATCGGCAGAAAACGAAATATCGTCCACTTGCCAAGGCGATTGCAGGCCAAGCGCCATGCTAAATAAAGTTGTACTATTCATGACGGAATTATCGCACCACCCACTACAAATCACATAGAGCCATAATTTTGGAATCTACCTGTTCTCCCTCTACAGCAATGGGTTTGCCGGAAACGATTACCTCAACATCCATACCAACCTCTTGCCCGAAGGCACCTTTGCCGTGGCCTATGGAACCGATTCCAGCGGAAAATCCTATTCCACCGCCTTTACCAATGCCGGGATGAGAGACACCCCCCCCGTCCCAGCGCCGTTCCCGAACCCATGCCCCTGGTACTGATCTGCCTTGGTTTGTTTGGGATCGCGTTTATCACGAAAAGGAAGATCTCTGCCTAACGAATTACAATCCGGAGTGGAACAACCCGATGTCGACTTGGATGAGTCTGATGCGTTCTACATCGAGACCGACCTTGATGGAATCATTACTTACGTAAACGATACGTTCGTGAAAATGTCCGGTTTTTCCCGAAATGAGCTGATCGGGGAAAACCTCAACATCGTCCATCATCCCTACATGCCACAATGGGCCTTTGAAGACCTGTGGAAAACGGTCAAGGGTGGACATCCCTGGCAGGGGATCATCAAGAACCGCACCAAGAGCAGCGCCCAGTATTGGGTGCGAGCCACGGTTTCCCCAGTCATGCGCTCAGGTCAGGTCGTTGGCTATCTGTCATTGTGGCAAAAGCCCTCCAGATTGGAAATTTCGGAAGCAGAGAAACTTTACCGCATGGCCGAGGCGCCGCGTCCGCCGTTCTCGATCCAACGGTGGTTCAGTAATCTGAACCTGCAAACCAAACTTCAGATCATGATCCAGCCAGCGCTTCTGATCGTGGGCGTACTCGCTACCTTCGGCGTCTACAGCCAGATGAAGGCGACCATGATAGACAATGTGCAGCGCCGGGCCGTGGCTACCGCCATGCAGGTCATCGACAGCGCCAACATGCTGATGGTTACCGGAGAAATCTCGATCCCTGCAAACCGCAAACTGATGATAAAAAAAAATCATGGAAGGACAGCACCTCCAATCGTTAAGACTGATGCGAACCGATCAGGTAGTCCGGCAATTTGGACCCGGACTGCCGGAAGAGCACCTCGATGATCCCGTGGTAAAACGGACGATTGAGAATTCGGTGGCGCAGGGTAAGTCCATCCCCTATTTCGCGCTTGAGTTTGCCGAGGGAAAGCCTGTATTCAGGGCGATCACACCGTATATCGTGTCCCACAATTTTCATGGCACTGACTGTCTCGTTTGTCACCACGTTCAGGTTGGCAGTTCCAACGGCGCGTCGGATCTCATGATCGATCTTTCCGGGGATTTCAAACGGTTGCACACTACTATTTTGTCGCTCATTGCAGGGCTGTCCCTACTGCAGATCTTCATGTTTTCATTCATCGGATGGGTTAACAGGAGATTCGTGTCACGCCCCATCGAGAAAATAAAAAAACATCTTCACGAGATCGTCGACGGCGATTACTTAAACCCGCTGGATGTTACCAGACGTGACGAAATGGGCGAACTGCTCTGTTCGGTTCAAACCAACAAGTTGCTGTTAGGGTCTTCCGTCAATCAAACAGCAGAAAAATTAGCCGATACTCTGGTCAAAAAAGATCTGCTGGAACGTCAGAGCCGGGTTTTGGAGAACATCATACTTTTCCATGAAAAGGTTTCCCAGTGGAAGAAGTTCGTCCAGGAAATTCTTACCAACTTTTATTCTATTTTTTCTTTCAATGTTTTTTTCATCGCCTTTGCAGAAAAACAGGACCTCTCCATTTTTATCTATTACGTGGGCAGTTACACGGAAGAAGCGAAGGCAATAGCCAGAACGAGATTCACCGAGGAAATGATCGCCAAATTAAACCTTCCTCTCGATGCCCTTCTGAACATAGAGGAATTCCAGATTCTGGAAAGTGGGGAATACGCCACTTTCGGAGATATGAAGATGCTGATCGTGGCAGTTCCAGGAGAAAAGAAACTGAATCTTGCCGGACTGGTGGGCGTGGCTTGTGGGACAGTACAGAGTTTGAGCGAGCAGGAGGAAAGCGTAATCCGCTCAATCATGGCCGTCATGGAAATGGTCATAGGATCAAGCAAGGCGCTGAACCTTACCCTGTCCGAACTTGAATTCTATTCGACACACGACCCCCTGACGGGGTTGCACAACCGACGCTATTTCAACGAAATGCTTGAGTACGAAGTGGGCCGCTCTGAACGCCACAAGCATGAATTCTCGATCCTCATGCTGGACATGGATGACTTCAAGGATGTCAACGATACCTATGGACATCCCTGCGGAGATGCCGTCCTGAAGCAGATGGCCGAAATCATGCGCAACTCCATGCGCAGAGGTGATCTCGCAACGCGCATCGGCGGAGACGAATTTGCCATTGTCCTGAGCGAAACAGGCAAGAATGGCGCTTTTGCTGTGGCTGAAAAACTCAGGTCAGAATTACGGGATGCGACCTTTGAAGGCCCTGATGGCAAAGGCTTCCACATCACGACTTCCATTGGATTGGCCACCTACCCGGAAGATGCGCAGAACATTTCGGATCTTATGGCAAGCGTGGATATGGGGCTTTATCGTGCCAAGGGAATGGGTAAAGATGGAACCAGCACTGTCGACGCGGTGAAAGATCAGATTCATGCCGGCAGGAAAATACGGGATCGTGCCGAACAGTTGTGGGATGCCCTGAAGAACGACAGGATCATTCCCTATTTCCAGCCTATCTTCGATTGCAAAAACGGAAAGCTTTTCGCTTATGAAGCCCTGGCCAGGCTTCAGGAAACGAATGGAGAAATTATTTCTGCCGGCATGTTCGTCGAAACGATAGAAAAATATGGCATGGGTCGCGAACTCGATCGTCCGATGATTGAAAAATCACTGATGGCGCTAAAAAGTTGGATTACCGAGGAAGGAAGTACACCCACTCGTCTTTTCATAAACCTTTCCGCCCAGGAAATACAAGGCAGGGGAATCCTTGGTTATGCAGAGAGGCTATGCAACAATCTGGAAATCCCGCCGAAAAATGTAGTCTTCGAAATTTTGGAACGCGACGCCATCAGCGACATGACCAGTATGCGAAAATTTCTGACCGACCTCGGGAAGAAAGGTTTCTCTTTCGCCATCGACGATTTCGGTAGCGGTTACAATTCCTTCCATTACCTGCGCGAATTGCGCTTTGATTACGTCAAAATAGACGGTGCTTTCGTGAGGAACATTCTGAATTCCAAAATCGACTATGCCCTCGTGCGCAATTTAAGCCACCTGTGTCAGGACACCGGCATCCTGACTGTGGCCGAGTTCGTCGAATCGGAAGCAATATTTGAGGCATTGAAAGACATGGGGATCGACTATGTCCAGGGATTTCATCTTGGCATGCCGAAGCCAGGAATGGGGAGCCAAGATTGCGGTGCCCTGCGGGGAAAACCGGAGTGTTTGATAGTCCCTTTGACAAAAGGGATCCCTTAAAATAACGCCGACATATCCACGTCGACTGGTTCGATAGGTATATTTCTTGCTTAAAGTTTCAGGCAAAGTGTTTTCAGTCTGAAACCCTACAAGGAAACCTCATGCCAATCTACGACTACTGGGGCATGGACGGCAACAACACCTCCGAACTGCGGGTGAAGTCTTCCATAGTCTCTCTGAGCAACGACGCGCCCGAGCGAAACCGCACATGAAACTTCAAATCGAAGGATCATACCTGGATGCGATGGTTGATACGTTCCCTGGGCTGGCGCCCTTGAAGGAGCAACTTCGTTTCGGCAATAAAGTTGAGGTGCCGTTCGGGCAACTGTCGAATGCCGAACTCAGTTACCTGAGAGATCTCTATCAAGCAGCGGGACCGGAGATGAGCGCCCGCGCCGCTCAACTTGCCACGCTACAAGAAGTCATGAACGACAATGGGGTCCGGTTCGAGGCTGAAGCACTGGAAATGATCGTACCGGCCATTGCGCGCTATTTGATGACCAACGCGATCCGCGGCTGGTTGTTCACCGCGAATGTTTCCGGCAAGCCCCTGCCCTACGTCGTTACACGACTGGACTATACGCCGTCGTCAAACGACGAAACTGGAAAAGTATTCGTCGAATTGAAGGCCAATGCAAAGGGAACCATCACGATGGCCACTTTCAGAATTGACGCGAAAGATATTGACAAGAAAACGATTGCAGAAATCTTTGCTGCCAAAGGCTTCCTGAAAGAGACGCCCGAACTCATCCGGGTTTACGATGAAACCGTGGCGCGTTACTTCAATTGGCGCGCCCAATATGGAGCACAGTTTTCCGGTCAAGGCACCGGCTTTTTTACCGAGGATCCGAATTCTTCACATCGCAATACCGACTGGTCGCGCAAAGATGTGGTGGTGTTGTCCACCGGAGGCGGCACTGCCCGTCTGGTCAACGACGAGAGCATCCTGACTTCGCGCACCTCAACTCTGGAGGTGACGGGAGATATCCTGGGCCAGTATCTGAGCAAATCGGCCAAGAGCAATCGCTACGACGCCGAGGATGAAGTCAAGGAATCGCAAGCCGCGATACCGAAGGGGTTGTTTTCTCAACTCCCGGTTCACGCTTATATCCTCATGTTCCACCTGGAACTGCACCATTATTTATGGGTTCACGTCGACGACATGACCCCCTATCAATATCAACCGGCGCTGAAACAAAAGTTGATACTACCGCAGGAACAGACCGATCTCATCGACATCCTGACCGCCGAGATGGATGTCCTGATGGACGATATCGTGGTCGGAAAATCCGGCGGCACCACGGTACTGTGCGCCGGTCCGGCGGGCGTCGGAAAAACCCTGACCGCCGAAGTCTATTCCGAAATCATCAAGCGACCTCTGTACCGCGTGCACTCGGGACAACTGGGATTGAATGTGGCCGCGATGGAGACAGCGCTCAAAGACGTGTTGACCCGGGCTCAGCGTTGGGGCGCAGTCATGCTGATAGACGAAGCGGATGTCTACATCAAGCGCCGCGACGACAATATCACGATGAATGCGGTGGTGGGCGTGTTCCTGCGCGTTCTGGAATATTTCAACGGCCTGCTGTTTCTGACCACTAACCGCGTGGATGACATCGACGAAGCAATCATTTCCCGTTGCATCGCCATGATCAAATTCTACCCACCGCAAAGCGATGACCGGCGCAAAATCTGGCAGGTGATGGTGGAGCAATTTGAACTGAACGTCAATGCGGAACTGGTAGACGAATTGGTGGAAATGTTCCCGGCTGCGACCGGACGGGACATCAAGGGACTGGCGAAGTTGGCTGCAAAGTTCTGTCACCAAAAAAAGGTGGAACCGACGGTGGACGTATTTCAGCGCTGCTCTGCCTTTCGCGGAATGGATTTGGCTCGTCCGGCGGCGCGGGCGTAAGCGACCACCACGGCATCAAAATGTACACCACTGCCTGATCTTGCTCACTTTCATAAGGAACACCCCCCATGGATAGCGCCAATATTTTTGATCACAATCGCGTGATCCTGTGTCATTTTGACAACTATAGCCCCGCCTCGTTTTTTGCGCGCTACGGCTCCAGTATTCTGGCGCCAGCACCATTGCCGGAAGGCGCTGGCGCCATTGCAGAACCTGCCGACATCACCGAATGTCATGCGCCCGAGGTGGTGAAGGCGGCCCTGATCGTGCGGTATGGCTTTGCTCCGGCAGAATTGACTCACGCCACCGGCTTCCGGGAATGGATGGGGAGTTCTGCGGCCCCGATTCGTATCCATCTCTTCCGGTTTACCACCTTCGATCCCCCTTGTGCAGCGTTAGAACCTCACGGCGGCATATTCAAACCCATCAGCGAAATGCGCGGCACCCCGATGATGGAATTGAATCTACTGCGCCGTGCCTTCGATCTGGTCATGAGTGGGGGCTGAAACCACAGGCATTAAGGAATTGTCTCTTTCTTCGTATATAATGCAGCAGGTCGATTTTGGAGAAATTCCTGTCATGAGTACTGAAAATTCCCTTCGGGATCTATTGGATCAAGTACTGCAACTCGGCCCTCGAGTTTCTTCTTTTCATGCCGAAACCCCGTTGCTGGGCAGTATTCCCGAACTGGATTCCATGGCAGTGGTCAATCTGATCACCACGCTGGAAGAGCATTTTGGTTTTACCATCGATGATGATGAAATCAATGCGGAAGTATTCGGTACCCTGGGTACCCTGACCGCCTTCGTAGATCACAAGTTACATCCATGACCGGCCCGTCGTTTCCCTTGCCTTTTTATCTTCAGGCCGGCGAGGGAAAACGGTTTTGCGTTCTTCATGCCCCCCTCCAGACTCCTTCCAGCGCTTGGTTGTATGTACCGCCCTTTGGCGAGGAAATGAACAAATCGCGCCGGATGGTCTCCCTGCAGGCCCAGGCTCTGGCGGTCTCGGGCGTGGCCGTCCTGGTGATGGATCTGCACGGCTGCGGAGACAGTGAAGGCGAACTGCGTGATACGCGCTGGGAAACCTGGCATGATGACCTGCATCTGGGCTTATCCTGGCTTTCCACCCGCTTCCCTTGTCCGGTGGGTCTTTGGGGATTGAGATTGGGCGCCCTGCTGGCCCTGGATTTTCTGGGACGGGAGGGGACTTCGTTGCCCTGCGTCCTGTGGCAACCTGTGTTCAATGGTTCGACTTTCCTGACCCAGTTTCTGCGCCTGCGGGTGGCGGCATCCATGGCTTCAGGAAATACCTCCCGGATCACGACCCAAATGCTCCGGGAAAAACTTCTCCAGGGAGAAATTCTGGAGATCGGAGGGTACGACCTCAACCCGGCGTTGTCCCATGCACTGGATCACCTCCACATCGTGGAACCCCCTCCTCTGCCGATTCACTGGTTCGAGTTGCAGGGTCCCCAGGGTTTGCCGGCACCGGCAACCCAGCGACTTCTCGAATCCTGGCAAGCCAGGGGCGCGCCCGTCATGCTCCATTCCTTTGCGGGGGAACCTTTTTGGCAGACTCAGGAAATCACCGACTGTCCGGATCTCCTTGCCCAATCCACCGAGCAGATGGCTCATGTCCTACGCTGAAACCCCCCTGACAATGGAATGCCAGGGAGATGCTCTGGTGGGGATTCTGACTCAACCAGAGACCCCTGCTCCGCTCGGAGTGCTGATCATTGTGGGAGGACCCCAGTGCCGCACAGGCAGCCACCGTCAGTTTACCTTGCTGGCACGGGGTCTGGCCCAGCAGGGGATCCCCAGTCTGCGCTTCGATTATCGGGGCATGGGGGACAGTACGGGCACCTTGCGGAATTTTGAGGAGATTCAGGAGGACATCACCTCCGCCCTCCAGGGGTTTCTGACCCATTCGCCCACCACCCGACGCATCGTATTATGGGGCCTGTGCGATGCCGCCTCCGCCGCCATCTTTCATACCCGTCTCAACCCGGAGATTGCCGGTTTGATTCTTTGCAACCCGTGGACCCGTACCGAGCAAAGTTTGGCCAAGGCACAGATCAAACACTATTATCGAAGCCGTCTCACCAATCCGCAACTGTGGAAGAAAATTTTCTCCGGACAACTCAAGTTGACTCAGTCACTCCGGGAACTTTGCTCTGCTGTCCTGAAAACCACCCGGTCATCCCCCACTCAAGACTCACTTCTCCCTTTGCCCGAAAGAATGCAACAGGCCTTGGCAGACTACACAGGGCCAACCCTGCTCATTCTCAGCGGTCAGGATCTAACGGCCAGGGAATTCGAAGATACCGTGAAAACCTCCGATCTCTGGAAATCCTGGCTTTCATCCCCAGTCGTTACCCGTCATGACTTACCGGAAGCAGATCACACCTTTTCACAACGTCACTGGAACAATCAGGTCATTCAGCACAGCGCTGAATGGGTCAACTCTTTGGTGCACAAAGAATTCTCTTGAGGTTCCACACACTCGTTATAATCAGGATATCCACCTTTTAACGTTCAAGGAATCAACGACCATGTCCCATTCCTTCAAAGTCAGGACACCCCCCCTCTCGATCCTTTGTTCGACCCTGATTTTCTCTGTTTTCACTCTTTCCGGCTGCGGAAAAAGCGCTTCGGTTCCGGATATGATCAAGGAAGCCCAGAGTTATCAGGCCCAGGGAAAAGATCAATCCGCCATCATTCAACTCAAGAACGCACTCCAGAAAGATCCCGGTAATATTCAAGCACGCACCCTGTTGGGAAGCATTTATCTGAACACGGGCAATCTGGCCGCTGCCGAAGATGAACTGCACCGGGTTCTTCAGTCTGGGAACAGCGGGGGCAAGGTTGAGGAAACCTTGGGACAAGCCTATCTCGCACGGGGAGAATTCCAGAAAATCATCGATGAAATTCAACCCAACCCCTCTTCTCCCCCTGATCAGCAGGCGGGAGTTTGGATCCTGCGTGGAGATGGTTATCTGGGATTGAATGATCTGACCCATGCTCAAACAGCCTTCGATACTGCACTGAAACTGGCCCCCAAAGATGTCCAGGCACAGCGGGGCCAGGCCCGTTTCCTGTTGGCTCAGGGAAAAACCGACGAAGCCACCCAACTCATTGACCAAATTACCCAAACCAACCCCAATGACGCCACTGCCTGGATCATGAAAGGGGATTTGCTACGCAGTCATGGTGCGCCTCCTGAAAAGGTCCTCTCCACCTATCAACAGGCTTTGGTTGCCGACCCCAAAAGCGGCCCGGCACTGGCCAGTCTGGCATCACTGTATCTGGCCATGGGAAAGATTGACCAAGCCGAAGCCGAAGCCGAAGTGAACACCTACAACAAAGTGCTCCCCAATTCCCTCATGGGCAAATATCTGCAGGCACTCATCGATTATGGAAACAAACGATACCTGGTGGCACAGGATGACCTCGACACGGTGATGAAGTCCTCCCCGGATTTCATGCCCGCCATTCTTCTGCGCGGATTGACTGCCCTGCAACTCACCCACTACGAGGAAGCTCAAAAAGATTTGAGTCGGTTTGTGGAAACTTTTCCGAAAAATAATTACGCCAGAAAAATTCTGGCCCGTATCGAACTCAAGGAACACCAACCCCAGGAAGCGCTCAAAACGCTGACCCCTCTTCTGGGAACGGAACAAACAGACCCCGAAACCAATGCCCTGGCAGCCCAGATCTACACCGATTCGGGTGATTTTGAAAAAGCCTCCCAGGTCCTCGCCCTTTCAGCCCAGAAGAATCCCCAGAATGCCGTTCTGCGCACCCAACTTGCCTTGACGCTGCTGGCCACGGGTCAGGAAAACCGTGCGATTTCCGATCTTGAAGCAGCCAGCAAGTTGGACCCCAACTATCTTCAGGCGGACAATGCCCTGGCCTTGACCTATCTGGGCAACAAAAATTACGACAAAGCCCTTAAATACATCCAATTACTGATCAATAAAAATCCCAAGAATCCAAACTTTTACAATCTTCAGGGAGCGGCCTACATTGGTTTGGGAAATTGGGCGAATGCCCAAACAAGTTTTACCCAGGCACTGGCCCTGGATCCCGCCTACAGTCCTGCCGCCTTGAATCTGGCCCAAATATCCGTTAAAAAGCATGACATCCCTGGCGCGCAGAAAACCCTCGAATCCGTTCTGAGTCATGACCGGAAAAATCTCCAGGCAATGGAAGCCCTGGCCGGCCTGGCCGCCCTCCAGGGACAGGAGCAGACCTATGTGGATTGGTTGAAGAAAGCCTCGGTGGCCAATCCTTCGGCGCTGACTCCGGATGTCGAACTGATTGGCTTCTACCTGCAAAAGAAACAGGAAGGTGCAGCCCTCGACCAGGCTCAGGCCGCAGTCACGGCCAACCCGAACAATGCCATGGCCATGGAACTACTGGCCGAGACACAACTGAAATCAGGGAAAAACAAGGACGCCGTGGCTACCTACGGAAAAATTGTCGAAATGAACCCGAAATCTTCGCCGGCCTATTTTCGCCTGGCGATGGCACAAAGCCTCAGCAACGATAGCGAAGGAGCCATCACCTCGCTGAATAAAGCGCATCAATTGCAACCCGAAAATCTGGATATACTGAATCGCCTGGCAGGACTCGAACTGGCGGCGGGAAATTACACAGAAGCCCAAAGCCTGGCTGAAAATTATCAACGATCCCATCCCAAATCCCCCGAAGGCGCGATCCTGGAGGGAGACACCGCCTTCCAGCAGAAACACTATGATGCCGCCATTGCGGCCTACGCTCAAGCCCAGAAAGTACTCGCCACCACCGTGGGTGAAATAAAACTGGATAATGCGCTGACCCAAAGTGGAAAAACCCAGGAAGCCGACCAACATATACGCCACTGGCTGGCCCTGCACCCCAACGATCTGGTGAGTCGCAATTACCTTGCCGCACGGGATTTGACCGAGAATAATGATAAATCTGCCATCGAACAATATCAGTACCTCCTGCAAAAGACCCCCAATAACCCGATTGTTCTGAACAATCTGGCCTATTTGTATCTGGAAACCCATAATCCGCAGGCTTTGGCAACGGCCCAAAAGGCTTACCAACTGGCTCCCCGCAATCCCAATATCGAAGATACCCTGGGATGGATCTACACCCGCCAGGGAAACCCCCAGAAGGGACTGGAACTTTTAAAACCAGTCGCCACCCAAATGCCCGATGCACTGGATATTCAGTACCACTATGCCGAGGCACTCATTCAAACGGGAAACAAGGACCAGGGTCGTCGAATTCTTGAGGAACTCGTCAATAGCCCCAAGGATTTTCCTCAAAAAAATGAAGCCAAGGCTTCCCTCAGTCATCTCTGACAGGTTTTAGACAAAAACCAAACATATCCTTTTCGAGGTGGTTTTTTGTGAATTTTCCGGAACATTCCAACTCAGTCCCCCCTTCCTCCCCGGCGGAGGAAGCACGGCTTGCACGCACGGACCCATTAACCGGTCTTCCCAACCGTCTGGCTCTGGATGAATACTTACCCTGGGCCCTGGAACAGGCAAGTCAACAACAGCAGGTCATGGCCGTGGGCATCATCGATCTGGATGATTTCAAACCAGTCAACGACTTCCTGGGGCATGAAAAAGGCAATACCTTATTGATCGAACTCACCCGGCGCTTAAAAAGCAATCTCGGGGAAGAAAACTTTCTGGCACGCCTGGAAGGGGATGAATTTGTCGTCATATTCAATGCGCTCATCGAAACCGATGTCCTGGCCGAACTCAAAAAACTTTTGGACCGCCTGCACTGCGCCGTAGACTCTCCTTTCCTGCTCTCCGAGACCGATAAACCCGTTACCATCGGCATGAGCCTGGGACTGGCCCTCTATCCCGAAGATGGCACAAGACCCCGCGAACTGCTCAGAAAAGCAGACGCTGCCATGTATCAGGCCAAGGTAAACAAAAAGGACCGTCGGGAGTGGTGGCATTGGGGGCCCATCCCTTCCAGCACCCCCTCCATCGAACCTCCCTTCAATCCCTTTGGAGAATACGCCAGGCAGTCGCTTCTGGCAGTGCAAGAGCATCTGGACCGAATTGGAAATGATTTTTTCAGTTTCTTTTATGCGGAATTGAAACAACAGGCTACGCCATCTAACATCCTCCAGTGTTTGACCCCCGACGAATGGAAAAAGTTAATCGAAACACAGGCCAACTACCTGAAAACCCTGATTGCCCCCCAAAGCACCATTGAATCCATCACGGCGCAGGCCAGCCACTTGGGCCAGGTTCATGCGCTGATCGGTGTTTCCGGTTCCTGGCTGACCCGTGCCATGAGTACTTATTGGGCAGTCTTTCGCCGCCATCTCGACACCATGCCTCTCATGGCCAGAGAACGCCATAGAATCATGCGCGCCGTGGCGGCGCGATTGCTGCTGGATGTCGAGGTCCAACTGGATAATATCCAGAAGGTCATGGATCAATACAATGCCCTCCTTTCCATCCCCCCTCTCACCCACGGAAGAAGAAAACAATCGGAACTGGATGATCTGGCCCTTCTCCCCGGTATTTTGGCGTGTCAGGTCCTGCGCCCCAATACTCAAGGTTCTTTTACCATTGAACGGAGTTCGGGAGCGTTGTCTGCGGAATTGACCCGTATTCTGACCAACCCGGAAACGCAGCCCGTTCTGGACACCCGTGTCCCGGCAGGCCAGGGATTAATTGCCAGTGCCTGGCATACAGGACAAGTACAGATCAGCAATGCCTATGGTCAGGATTCGAGAACCCTGCTCTGGCAACCATTTTTCCATCCACTGGGCCTGCGCAGTGCAGTGGCCATCCCGATCCGCGGTACCCAGGACATTGAATGCATTCTCGTTCTGATTGGCAAGTATCCTCATCAGTTTGCAATAGACTGGATGCAAACTTTTGTCACTTCATTACAGAACCGCTGGCATCAAATCTCCGTCACTTACCAACGGGTATCCCTGTCCCCGGACACCCCCAATGCTTCCTTTTATCGCAAATTGTTACATGCGAATGGACTAACCATGTTCGTGCAACCGGTCATTGATTTGCACACCGGACGCATGGTAAAGATCGAAGCGCTGGCTCGCCTGGTGGATCCCGCAGGACGGGTCATCCTGCCCAATGACTTCATTCCTGCGTTGCGTGCCAGCGACCTGAGCACCCTTTTCCTTCAAGGACTGAAACAATGTCTCGAGTTGATTCAAATCAGCCGGGATAATGAACAGGAGGTGCATATCGCCCTGAATCTTCCCCCCAGCACCCTTCTCCACCCCGAATGTTCTCTGTGGATCGAGGAAAATCTGGGCAGGTATGCCGTAATGCCGCGACAATTAACCCTGGAGTTACTGGAAGATCAGGAATTTGATATCCAGGAAGTGGATCTGGCCATGAAACGTTTGAAACGTTTGGGGGTCCAATTGGCCATCGATGATCTGGGGTCGGGTTATAGCAGCCTCCAGCGATTTTCTGATTTTCCCTTTGATATCATTAAGATTGACAGATCCATCCTGAAAAACATCTCTTCCGATCCCATCAAGACATTAAAACTGATTCGAACCATGGTCCAGATCGGCCATGATTTTGAACGTACCGTCATTGTCGAAGGACTGGAAAACACCGACATCATTGAAGTCGTCACCCTTTTGGGAGGACGGTTTGGTCAGGGTTATGCCCTCGCCAGACCCATGCCGATCCAGGCACTGAAATCCTGGACTTGCCCCATGGACTTCAACCCTGCCTCTCAAAATACATTCCAATCTTATCTGGGTGCCTTGGCCTATTACTGGCGCCACCTGAGAATCGATCCCACCGCCCCCCCCTACCGGGCGCCCGCACCAGAGGGCTGTCCCTTCAGAGACTTCCTGTTGCGCCATCCCGCGAAAAACAAAACCGGAATCGAACTTCTGGATATCCTCACCAACCCGAATCATCCCGACAAACATCAGGAATCCAGCGATCAATTGCGTCAATGGCTCCTCGAACAAATTAGAGGTTGACATTGTTCAACCATTATCCGTGGATCAGGACCACCCTCCGTTGGTAGCATTATTGCTACACGGTAATCAGAATAAATAGTCTATACACATTGTCAGGTTGCGCAGATAATATCCCACGATAACAAAAGCAAAAGTCTGAAATAATGTTTGAGGCGTAACCGGGGAGAAAATATATGTGGGGTATCCATATAAATGCGGTGTTTAGCCTCTCCATGGGTGCGAAAACACTGAAATATCAACGCGTAACGAACGCAGCAACACGCTGCCCACTTTGTGCAAACCCGTCATGATATCAATTTG
>NZ_JPOQ01000122.1 GCF_000735045.1 Ferrovum myxofaciens | reverse complement strand
TACATCCAATTCATCGCTACTTATCCCAGATAGGATCTTTTTCTCTTCTGCCACTACCAGTCGCTCAACCAATTCTCGCTTCGTTACGCAGTAACGGGACGCCAATCGCTGGACCGCCAGACTGGCACCGGTCGATACCCACAGGTTTATACGGCGTTCACCATTCTCTCCCGCCTCACACCGACGCTTGCGGTAGGCGGCTTGCCTTTCTGCTGCAGTTGTCACATCCTTCTTCATTCTATTTCTCCTTCGT
>NZ_JPOQ01000121.1 GCF_000735045.1 Ferrovum myxofaciens | reverse complement strand
CCGGTCGATACCCACAGGTTTATACGGCGTTCACCATTCTCTCCCGCCTCACACCGACGCTTGCGGTAGGCGGCTTGCCTTTCTGCTGCAGTTGTCACATCCTTCTTCATTCTATTTCTCCTTCGTTACGCAGTCACAGAGACCGACTGACTTATTTCCGCTCAATTTTTCCGGGAATTTCAATGGGCCGAATCCGGCAAATTTATTCACCAGGGTCCGTGCCGGACACCTCACTCTGAGCCTCCTTTGTTTTTCCTCTCCGTAAGGATTCTCCGGTCAGCGTGAAACGGTGATGCCGTTGCATAACCCGATCCAGCAGGGCGTCAGCAATGGTGGCATCCCCGATCCACGCATGCCAGTGTTCGATGGGTAATTG
>NZ_JPOQ01000120.1 GCF_000735045.1 Ferrovum myxofaciens | reverse complement strand
CGATATCAGGCGTCCTGTTTCCCAACGATTGGTGCGGTCGCTCACTGTTGTAGAAGGCAAAGTACTCGGTCAGGCCCACCATCAACTCGCCCATCGAGGCATAGCCCTTCAGGTACACATCCTCATGTTTGACGCTACGCCAGAGCCGCTCAACAAAGATATTGTCGAATGCTCGCCCCCGCCCATCCATGCTGATGACAATGCCTTCGCGCTTCAATACGCTGGTGAAGGCTTCGCTGGTGAACTGCGAACCTTGATCGCTATTGAAGATCTCCGGCTTGCCGTGGGTGCGCATAGTCTCCTCCAGGCAATCGACACAGAATACCGCTTCCATGCTGTTGCTGATCCGCCAGCCAAGTACCCGGCGCGAGTACCAGTCGATGATCGCCACCAGGTAGGCGAAGCCATGCGCCAGCCGGACATAGGTTATATCCGTACTCCAGACCTGGTTAGGTCTGACCACCGCGACACCACGCAGCAGGTAGGGATATACCTTATGCTCAGGATGCGCTTTGCTGGTGTTTGGCCCCGGTGCCATGCCAGCCAACCCCATCCCTCGCATCAGGCGTTGTACCCGCTTGCGGTTGACGGTGTGGCCAAGCCCCTTGAGAAATATCACCATCTTGCGGCTGCCATAAAACGGATGCCGTGTGTACTCCTCGTCAATCAGACAATTCAACAG
>NZ_JPOQ01000119.1 GCF_000735045.1 Ferrovum myxofaciens | reverse complement strand
CAGCCTCCAACTGGCCTTCAGTGACTTGGGTGGGGAAGGCAATACTCCGCTTCCTGCCCCGGACACCCAGACCGTCGCTGCCCATTCCCGGAACAAACCCGCCAAGCCCACCCCTCCCGCTGAAGACGGACTGTTCTTCGACGATTCCAAACTCCCCGTGGAAACCATCACCCTGCCCTGCAAAGAGGCAGAGGGGCTGGATCCGGCACAGTACGAGATCGTCAGCGAGAAGGTCTCGCACCGCCTGGCCCAACGTCCTGCCAGTTATGTGATCCTCAAGTATGTGCGTCCCGTCATCAAACTCAAGGAAACCCAAACTCTGGTCTGCGCTCCG
>NZ_JPOQ01000118.1 GCF_000735045.1 Ferrovum myxofaciens | reverse complement strand
CATCAGATGAAATAGTGAAAACCAAACCAGATGCAAAATCGGGGCAGCGCCGTCCAGCTGCGAGTGAAGTCGAATGCACAACTTAAACTCAAGGCATTATTGTCTTGACACAGGGGTCCACTTCACATCGCCGGGATCACGATTGCCGTAGCAGTGTCGCTGTTTGTCGCCTATGCAGCGCTCATGGTGTCATCAGCAACTTGAAATTGGGCCAAAAGCAGCAGTTTGAAATTGGAAGTCAAGTCGGCTAAGGGGGGGTGATATTTATTGTGACTGTCACATAATCCAGATTCACAGAACCCTCAACTTCCCG
>NZ_JPOQ01000117.1 GCF_000735045.1 Ferrovum myxofaciens | reverse complement strand
CCGTAAAAACCGCAGCCCTGACCAAAAAACGCAAGGGCGATGGTTCGACTCATTGACGCAGGGCTCCTTGACCGCACGGCTGCTATGATGGCTTCTCGATGCTCGTTGTACTTGGTCGAGGTGTAGCGCCATGTCATACGCGGTTTTGGAGCATCTTTTTTGGTCAGCAGGACAAGTTCGAAATCGTCACACCGGACGCGGTCTTTCCTCGCGTTTTTCAAAGTCTCCAGATCACGGGCGGCATGTTCCCCGTTCTCGGATACGAACAGCCACCACAGAACCAGATCGTCAAATTTTTTCCAGAGGATCAACTTCGCATTGCCGAGTCCTTTCCGTTGTCGGTAGGCGCGCGAGTTCTTGTCAGCGTCGACCTGATAATTTATGCGAAACTTGTCCACCAGGCGAGGTAGTTTTTCTGCGCTGATCGAGCCGTCACAGTACAACGGGTAACCCCGCGTGACCCCATCAGAAATCCGTTGCATGGCAACTTCTTTTTTATCATATACAGGAATGGCATGCCTCATGGGAGGGTTCTCCAAGCCGGACACACCACCGACTATTGCAAGTATTTATAACATGCTGATTGTATGAGAATTATACCATATCATGCAATATAAAAACCCCGGAGATCATCCGGGGTTTATTGTGCCGATTATGGCTGCCAACATTGTGGCATCTGTGCATTCTGGAACAATGCGTTCACAGGATATTGTTTTGCATGAAGGGGTAACCTCATGCTGACACGTATTTATTTTTCCGTGATATAAACCCCGGAGATCATCCGGGGTTTATTGTGCCAATTAAGCCGCGTATGCTTTCTGCATTATGGACAATGTGTTCATAGGTATTGCTTTTCATGATTGTGTAAATTTGTTGACTTTGGATTTTGTGTGGGGTAGAGTACGAACCACGCTGTTAGGTTTTACTGATGGCACCTTCAGATGTGCGTTTGCTCACGACGCATAACAATTCAGGAAGGACGGCGTGGCATCGCAAGTTTTTAAGCAAAGCGGCTTGGCAAGGTAAGGCACGGCTTGGCGAGGCATGGCGCGGCAAGGCGAGGGTTGAGCAAAGAACGGGCTAGTTTATTCTGGCCCGTTTTTATTTTCCGTGAGAAAAAACCGGCCCACAAGGGGCCGGTATGCGTTTAGGACTTATCCAGTCCAGCAGTTTTATGACATGCCGGTCGATCAATGGGCAGAAGCCCTCTATTTATTGGGTTATGGTTAATAAATGCCTGTTCCAGAGGCTCCAAACTATCGCAAATCTCAACAACATCCGGTGCCAACCGGATTACGGAACCGCGCCAACGGCCCCGTGAGTTACAACACACCCTGCCAAGGGTTTCAACATACAATTTCGACTGCTCCCAGCTTTCGATCCATGAACAAAACAGCAAGTCTGCCCATGAAACCTGCCCCAACCAATCCTCCGGTCTGGCACTACTCACCAAGTCTCCCCCGCGTAGCCTGAACAGGTGCCACCCCATCCAATAGCCTTAGCGGTTCCCACATTAGTTACCAAAGTCACGACCTTAGCCTGCTGGCTCCAGTTACAAGATTTTCTATGGGATCTTCCCATTCGCCCACCGTCGAACTGCAACGGTCAGGTTTTCAGCGACCCAGGATTCCAAGACGGTTCGCTTACTCCA
>NZ_JPOQ01000116.1 GCF_000735045.1 Ferrovum myxofaciens | reverse complement strand
TTGATTCTTGCAACATCCCAACCCTCAGGCACCTCCCCAATCCACTCCACCCCCGAATCTTTGTAGGCAGGGTAAGGTTTGTAATGACTCATACGTTATCTCCTTCCGGCATCGGTAGTACCGCTACCCGCTCACGGGCATACGCAATTGCGCGATGCAACCGTTCCCGTAACACATTGGCTGGCGGCAGTTCGGTCAGGTATTCGGCGACGTGGATGGATTTTTCGTCCAGTTGCAGCAGTTCGACCTGCTCGGCATCCGCCCCGGCGCACAGGATGAGGCCAATGGGCGCTTCCTCGCCGGGTGCGCGCTCGTGCTTGTCCAGCCAGCGCAGATAGAGTTCCATCTGGCCGGTGTGCGCCGGCTGGAAGGATTCCAGCTTGAGCTCAACCGCAACCAGGCGGCGCAAGTGGCGATGGTAAAAGAGCAGATCGAGATAGAAATCGTCTTTGCCGACGCTCATGCGCTTTTGTCGGGCGACGAAGCAGAAGCCGCTGCCCAGTTCCAGCAGCACCGATTCCATTTCGCGCAGGATGGCCAACTCCAGGTCTTTCTCGCTGTAAGCACC
>NZ_JPOQ01000115.1 GCF_000735045.1 Ferrovum myxofaciens | reverse complement strand
AGCGTTGAACCGGCAGGGGTTGCAATGCCGGTGCATCCAGCACTGCAAAAGTACTGGCACGGCTGCCGGGCAGTTTCTGAAACGGTTTGTGATTGAGCCGTTCCAGCAACGGGGTGATTTCCTCATTCACCTCGTTAACCGTGGTAAACCGGTGATGACGCAGACGAGCCATGATCCAACGCTCAACCACCTGCACCGCAGACTCGACTTTGGCTTTATCCTGGGGGGAGTAGGTCCGGGCAGGAAGTACCGA
>NZ_JPOQ01000114.1 GCF_000735045.1 Ferrovum myxofaciens | reverse complement strand
TCGAGGCAGGCGGCATCATCTGGGAACCACGCCTTAAATTCTGCGTAGTTGCGTGGGTAGTCGACCCCGGCGCGGGGCGCGACGGATCGAACTTGCGGAGTTTTTGATTCCATTGCATAATTCTAATATCACAGCACTAAGCTGAATACCCCACTAAATCATTATTGATTCGAACCGAACATTCCGTTTCCTCTAATATGGAATACCACACTTCGCTCCGTCCCTGCGAACTGCTTTTCCGATAGTCCGCAGGGGGCTACCTCCCCCTGCACCCCCGAAAGGGTCAAATCACCCAAAGCGCCGATGCCGCCGCAGTCCTGCCATCAATCCCAACAACCCGATTCCAAGCAATGCCACACTCGCTGGCTCCGGCACGTTGGCGGCACCAGCATTGCCGGGAAGCACGGCCCACGAATAGTTGTTGTAGAACTTGTAGTACTCGTACTGGCCGCCGTTACCGGTGTAGAAGTACCACGCGAGATCAGGATTGGACGCGTACTCCGTACCGGACCAGTACGCGACGTTCTGGACGTTCGTGAACAGGCCGTAACTGGCATTGTGAGTGGTGGTGATGGGTTGACCTGCCGTGCCGCCAAGACCCGTGTAGAACAGTTCCCCCAGCATGCTGTTGGTGCAGTTGTAACCCACGCAGTTCTGGTTGTAGGTGGTCGGCAACTCCCAGGTGTTGTGGCCCAGATAATTGGTACTGTCCAGATACTTCGCCCACGCCATCGCCCCCCACCAGTCTATTACACTATAACCCGCGGCATTGAAATCGCTTGCGCTCAGGTTGTAATTGCCGGGACCGGCATTGTCATAGGCGTTGGGCGTATCATGCACCGTGGGCACTGCCGCGATGATCTGGTTTATCAGGTTGGGATCAGTAGCATACATGGAGCCAAAAAGATTGCCATTCGAACTCCAGGTCACATTCGCCACATTGTCGTAGACCAAACCCGGTCCATCCGCGATCAAACTCGCCTGCGCAGCATTCACACTCAATAATCCTGCTGCAAGCAGGATTGCAGCCTTGAACTCGTGTCGCATGATGTACCCCCTAACCCGTTATTGATGAATTATTATTGGTTCGACCCGGACATTCCGTTCCCTCTGAGATGGAATGTCTCACGGAAATTAAAAAGCACAAATCGTGCCACCTATTCAACATGAAATAATAATCCATAAATAACATACTGTTATGGGATGGGATGGGATGGGATGGGATGGCAAGAGTGTAAAGTTTACTGACACTATTTTGAGTTGTTACCTGAAGACAAAATGCATGCTCGCCTCTCAGTTCAGGAAATCGTTGACAATCTCGGGCAATGGTCTGCACATCGCATACGCCTGATGCAAGATACCTGGAACCAGCGGCGGTTCAAACCCTGACAGCAGTCAAGATTCCGAGAACCCTCATCCGTGGGGAATAAGAAATCTCAAGCGCTGTTCATTCCAGTCCGCCGAGATACCTCGGCGGATCAGGTGCTCCAACGCCAATCCGTTCCCCTCATCCGCCATGCACACCTCCACAATGTCGGGAGCCAGTTGCGTCAGCCGGGCAATTCGACTGGCTTGACCAAGGTCGATTTTCGGCAGCGGCGATCTCGGTCATCGTTCGGTACTTTCCTTCGTCCAGTAATCGTTGCCAATGATGCCTCAGTCCGAGGGACCGTATCAGAGCGGTGTCCTGCGCTGATTCGCGAGCATGAGCGCGAACATCTACTATCCGGTGGGGATTGGTCGTTCAAACCCAGTCATTTGAATAGCGGTTGATGGCGCATAGGGTGAGTAACGCTTTTCGGTAAGCAGTCGCCCGAATTCACCATCGAAAGATTTTCGCCTCGAATACTCGAACATCGGCAATGCGAATCGTGGCTGTCATTCAAGCAGCACGCCCTCAATGACCGCTGAGGCCGAGCAATTCGCATAGGCGGTATGGCAGGTTTCAGAGTCCTGCGGCCGTTTGAATGGCATGAATTAGTAACGCCTGGCAGGCTGGTTCAGGTTCAGAGCTGCCATTTCAGCAGCAAACCCAACCAATTGAATTTTTCGAAGGTCTGGCTCTAAAATCGAATTCCAACCAGAATAATAGGCCCTGAATCAGCCTCGCTCGATCAAAAAATAGTCCGATCTAACCTCAGATTGCAAATAGCCAGAAATTCTTCCGTTCCCTCCCCGCAGAGTCTGATCAGGGCCATCGTTCCGATGACCATCTTTGAAGAAAGGAGCAGTGATGAAAAAAACTGTCATAACACTCTGTATTTCGTTGGGGTCAGTCGGTGCCACAGCAGGAACTTTTACGGGAGGTGCCACATTTCCCGAGCAGATCGTCCAGGAAATTACTGCTGTGCAACAGTACAGCCAAGAGGCCATGCAACTTCAGCAGCAGTTGATGATGGTTCAGAATCAGGTCAGGAATCTTCAGAGTTTTCCTGATCAGTTGTGGCAGTCCACCCTGCCGACCCTCAACACGCTGGTCAGTCTCGTGGGTAATGCCCAAGGGCTGAACTACGCCACCCAGAATACCGTGGCAGATGTTCAACAACAGTATGGTGACCCCAGCCAGGCTCTGTCTGATTATCAGGGTAGTCTGCAAAAATGGACAGAGAATACAGACAGTCAGATTGCGGCAACCCTTCAACAATACGGCCTCAGTCAACAAGATTTCGGAACTACACAAGCGTCCTTGGCGGCTATTCAGGCCGCGAGCCAATCAGCTCCCGGACGAATGCAAGTGTTACAGGCCGGAAACCAGATATCCGGCTTGATGATCAATCAACTTCAATCATTACAGCAAGACATGAACGCAGGGAATCAGATGATGGCCAACTATGTGGCGGGGCAGACCCACGCGCAGGACGCGCAGACCCAAGGTCTCTTGAAGATGCTCAATACTCCAACAACCCCTTTGTATTGAGCTCGTTATACATTCCCTTCAACTGGAGAATTCGAAGATGAAAAAAACACATACAATGGCTTCGCTCGGCCTGCTGATCATCCTTTCGGGATGCGCAAATTTACCTCAACTCAATACTTCATTGGCGCAATTTAACCCATCAGTTTCCGTGCCGGTTGGGCAACTTGGCGATGGCACAGGGTATCAACCCATTTTTAATATCTCCATACCGACGGGCACCTGTAATCAGCAGGCTTTTATAGACGGATTCAAAGATGGTTATTTGTCAGGCTGGAATAGTTCTGTACATGAAAAAATCAACGACCTGGATGGTCATGTTCCCAAGTCAAAATTGCTGGCTTACAGGAGCAAATTGATAGGATCGGAAAATTATCAGACACATGCTGGCAGTTATCCTCTTTTCGGTCCTTATGGTTATCAGGATACCTGTGGGCACGCAAGTTACCAGAACGGTAACGCACAGGGTGGCCTATCAGTTTCCAATAACTGGAACACCATGTTTCCACAAGGAATATAAATCATGAGGCTCATCATTGCATTCTGTCTGCCCTGGCTCACATTCTTTACAATCGGTCGTCCAATCTCAGGGGTTGTTTGTTTCCTGCTGCAGATCACCCTCATTGGGTGGATCCCGGCGGTCATATGGGCAGTCTATGCCTTGAGCCAGTACAAAACCGACCAGAAAATCGAGCAGGCTTTGGGTCCGGAGCGATGATGGGGGCTCTGTCTGCTGAGCCGGCACAACTCATTGTGCAGTGCGCTCCCCAGGTGGCTCCCATCACCATGGCCGCCATCGTGCAACAGGAAAGCGGGGGAGATTCCCTCGCTTTGCACGACAATGATTCTGGAAAAACCTACCATTTGGGAAGTCTGTACGAAGCCGCCCAAATGGCAGGAGACTTGATCCGTCTGGGCCACTCCGTCGATATCGGTCTGGCCCAGATCAACAGCAAGAATCTGCCTGCTCTGGGATTGACCATGGATCAGGTGCTGGATCCTTGCACGAACGTACGCGGTAACTGAGCGGCGTTGTATTCAGGGAGGATTGACCCCGGCATACTCCGATCATCAAGGATAGATGATCGGGAGGGGGTTACGAATGGCTGTGCTGGGTGAAACGATACAGATCGGAG
>NZ_JPOQ01000113.1 GCF_000735045.1 Ferrovum myxofaciens | reverse complement strand
TGGCGGTGCGTTTCATTTGTGCTTTTGCTGCTCGATATATTGTTTAACCACTTCAAGCGGTGCGCCGCCAATCGTCGATACAAAGTAACTATTCGTCCACAAGGTCGGTAGCCGCGACTTTATCCATTTAAATTCTTCGCGTATCAGTTTCGATGATCTGCCCTTCATCAGCTTAATCAGCCGGTGTATTCCGAACTGGGGGTCAACCTCTACCAGTAAATGTACATGATCCGGCATAACCTCAAGTTCCAATATTTCACATTTATACTCAGTAGCAACGTCTTGTATAATCTCTTTCAGACGAACGTCAACGCCCTTCACTAAAACCGAACGCCGATACTTAGGACACCAAATAACCTGGTACTTGCAGGAGTAAACCACGTTCAGGTTGCTCTTGTATTTTATGGTGTAATCGTTCATGTACTAATTATACAGATGCTAGATATATAATGCAAGACAAATCTAAGTCAAAACCAACTTCCCGCTTTCCTCCCCATGGCTAAAGCGAGGGGATTCTCGCGGTGTGGGGTTGATTTTTTTCGTCGTTTGACAGAAACGCTTGGTATCACGGAAGATAAGCAAAAATTACGCCGAATTTACAACCCGTTGATATTTTATAATAAAATTTTTGTATGGGCGGATCATCGGTCGAAAATGTAATAAAATCTGACACTTTGGCAGGTCATGGTTCCTTGTCGTGTTTCTGCTGCAGTGCTTCCCAGCGCAGAAACGCCTGTTCCAGTTGGTGGGTCAGTTCGGCTTGCCGCTGACTGAGGCGCTTGACCTCGTCGGGCGAGTTGCGGTAGAGGGTTCCGTCCGCCAGGGTCTGGGCCAGTTCGGCCTCTTCTTTTTCCAGGTGGGCGATGGTGTCTGGAAGGGTTTCCAGTTCCTTCTGCTCCTTGTAGGACAACCGCCCGGTCTGGGCTTTGCGTGGTTTGATCGCCGAGGGTCGGTTCGTTCCGCCGGTTTCAGAGGCGGCACTGACAGGGGATTCTTTGTTTGCTTGAATTTTTTTTCGCTGGGCCAGGTAACGGATCCAGTCGCTGTAACCCCCGGCATTCTCCGTGACGATGCCCTGACCCTCAAGGACGATGACCTGGGTGACCACTGCATCCAGAAAGGCACGATCATGGCTGACCAGGAACAGGGTGCCGGGATACTCGATGAGCAGGGACTCCAGCAATTCCAGGGTTTCAATATCCAGGTCATTGGTGGGTTCGTCCAGGACCAGCACATTGGACGGGCGGGCAAACAGGCGCGCCAGGAGCAGGCGATTGCGCTCCCCACCGGATAGCGAGGCCACCTTGGCCCGTGCCCGCTCGGGGGGGAATAAAAAATCGCCAAGATAACTGATGACATGTTTGCGCGTGCCGCCGATCTCGATAAAATCGGATCCCGGACTGATGGTTTCCACCAAGGTGGCCGAAAGGTCCAACTGTTCGCGCCATTGGTCGAAGTAGGCAATATTCAGGCGGGTGCCGCTGCGCACGGTTCCTTCGTCGGGGGTATGCAATCCCAGCAAGGTCCGCAGCAGAGTGGTTTTCCCCACACCGTTGGGCCCCATGATTCCGATTTTGTCGCCGCGCTGGATGCGGGTGGAAAACCCTTGCACAAGGATCTGGTTTTCGTAGCGCAACGTGACTTCCTGCAATTCGGCGATCAGTTCCCCGGAACGATCCCCGGAATCCACGGCCAGACGGACCGACCCGATTTGATCACGGCGCAGGGCACGTTCCCGGCGCAGTTCTTCCAGTCGTCGTACCCGTCCTTCATTGCGGGTACGACGTGCCTGGACCCCCTTGCGAATCCATACTTCCTCTTGACTGAGCAACTTGTCGAAACGACGCTGTTCAAGAGCCTCTGAGGCAAGTTGCTCGGCTTTGCGGCGCAGATAGTCGGCAAAGGAAATACCGAAAGTCGATAATTGACCTCGATCCAATTCCACCACGCGGGTGACGACCTGATCCAGAAAATGTCGGTCGTGGGTAATGAACAGTACGGCGCCGGGGAAATTTCTCAAGGCTCCTTCCAGTCGTTCGATGGCCGCCACATCCAGATGGTTGGTGGGTTCGTCCAGGATCAACAGATCCGGTTCGCTGACCAGGGCGCGGGCCAGAGCGACACGTTTTTTCCATCCCCCCGACAGTTGTCCGACCTGTCCCTCCGGCTCAAGTCCCATCTGGGACAGTTGTCGTTCCACCTGATAGGAGGCCACGGGCATTCCGCATTCTGTCAGCCCTTGGGCCACTGCATCAAAGATCGATGATTCGGGGTCCAGTTCGGGTTCTTGCGGAACATAGCCCATTCTGAGGCCAGGCTGGCGCCAGACCTTGCCCTCGTCCGGTGCGATAATTCCCAGTATGATGCGCAAAAGGGTGGATTTTCCGCCGCCATTGCGGCCGATCAGTCCAATACGTTCGCCGGGATCGATTTGAAAGTCGATATGATCGAGTAAAGGGTCCAGCCCGAAGGCCAAGGAGACAGCATCCAGAATGATGAGAGGCATGGGTAGTAATCAATAGATCTTCAAAGGAATGGGTAACAACGTGCGCAGGAGAGCATGGTACCGCAACCGGTGAGGAGCGCGGGATTTTTGTTTGCCGTCCACCGCAGTAGGGACTTTCACCTCGATCCCGTCAGGCGCAGCATCAGTGTCAGTGGATGTGACGGCGAGACATTAAATATGTAATTAAATCAGTTTATTATCTAATATTGAAGTGGACCCTTGTGTCAAGGCATTATTGTCTTGACACAAGGGTCCACTTCAGTCAGTTGTTTAGCGCGTCAACCGATGACCAGCTTGACCGATATGCCAACGCGGCTGAGCATTTCCACCAGCGTGTCAATGGTGAACTTGGCCGTCTTCTTGTTCACCACATCGGACACGCGCGGGCGCGAGACCATCAGGATTTCGGCGGCCTCGGCTTGCTTCAGGTGATGCTCGGCAATCCAGGTGGACAACTCTTCCATCAACTGCTGCTTCAGCAACTGGGTGTCTTTGATCTGTTTGCGAGAGGCTACCTGCAAGCGCTTGGCCTCAGCGGGTGCGAAGCCAAGCTCCAGGAAAATGTTTGCTCCCGCCTTCGTCACATGGCGGATTTCGGTGTCGATCTTCATTTTCGTGTCTTTCTCGCGTTGACCACGGCGCGATAGCGCGCCTCGGCAATACCCTTGTCCTGCTTGCTGGTTGCCTGAGTCTTCTTCTGGAAGCAGTGCAGGACATACACGGCTTCCTCGAACTTGGCGACGTACATCACCCGATAGATGCCACTGGCCTCCCGAATGCGGATTTCCTTGGTGCCAACCCCGACATCATCGAACGGCTTCCAATCATCCGGGTCCAACCCAACTTCATCCTTGCCCAACTGGAAACCAGCGGAGCGACGTGGCTCGTCCGGGAATGCCAACAAGTCGTTGTAGGCGGAACCCACCCAGCGAATCTCTTTTTCGTCGTTCACCATTTCACTCTGTATAATATCTTATACACGTCGAGAACGGAAGTCAAACGCATGAAGCCTCCCACTGCTAAAGCCTTTGGCTTGTAACGGGTGACGTTTTTTGGATTTAGTGGTCATGGATGTCATCCCTCGTGCGGTGTAGATGGTTGTCAGAATCCGCGTAAATCTGGTGTTGAGTGCGGGAGACAACAACTGGGTGGCCCGTACGCAACAAACCGGATGTTGGCTAATTTGACAACAAATTTGGTGTTGTCTAGAATGACCGCATGAAAGCCTCTCCGCTTTACCGCTTTCGCCGCGAATTTGATGATGGGGCCATCCTCGAGGTTGTCATCTGGCAAGTACCAGAACCCGTGGAAGGATGCACTCATCCGTACAAATACAGGCTTTTTTATGGTTTTCTCGGACGACGCATCATCGGATATGACAATGAGCGTTCCAAGGGAGACCACCGGCACACCAGCGGCGGAGAAGAGCGGTATGCGTTCACCGGGCCAGAAAAACTCATGGATGATTTTCTGGCCGACATCGCCAGGGAAAGGAGCAACTTATGAAAACCGCCACCATTCGCATCAGGAAAGACTTGAACGCCACTCTTGCGGATTTGCGAAGGAAATTTTTGAATACATGGGATTCCGGAAAATACCAGGGCGAATTTTTCGAATTCGAGTCACCAGCAGCCCTTTTTCGCGCCATCACACCAAAACGCTGGGAATTGATCGAGGCGCTGCAATCCCAGGGGGCCATGAGCATTCGAGCGCTCTCCAGGACGTTACATCGGGATGTGAAGCGTGTCCACGAGGATACCCACGCCTTGATCAGGGTCGGGTTGATCGAGAAAAATCCGGAAGGAAAAATCTTCGTTCCTTTCGAAGAGATCCGGGCCGATTTCGTCATCCATGCAGCAGCGTAACTGAAGAAGGCACTCTGTGATTTTACCGGGGCAGTCTGGCGCAATGGAGCGATTTTTTTCATCGCTATTGCCAGTCAAAAACGGTCACGGACCTAGTCTTGCTGGGAGAACAGCGACGTTACCACAAGGAGGCGGTGGCTGTAGCCAAAACCCTGGGCGTGCGGGTTACCGTGACAGATTTTGGTTACCTGCGGCCCGACTGGATCACGCTGGAACAGGACGGCATGGGAGGAAACTCCCGTTTTCCCCGTGATCCCGAGGTCTTGGAAGTTTTGGCACGAGGAGTGGCTGAACCGGATCTGTCCGAATCCTATCGGGACAGTGCGCTTAATATGGCGAAGGGCGATCTGTTGTACAGTTTTTCGACAGTTTTCTTTTGGCCATTTTTTCCGCGTTATCAACGAAGCGACCATCGGCCTCATCCGTTCCGGTATTTCCCTGTCATGGGGCTGACCTTGCTGCGCATGCACTTGAAAAAAAACCGGATTCAGGCACAACTGTCCGACGTGCTGGTGGAGAAAGGGGTTTTTTTTGTGTTTCCCTTGCAACTGGAACATGACTTTCAGATCATCAGTTATTCTTCTCTGAATTCCCTGGATGAAGCCCTGGAAAAAGTCATAGGGTCCTTTGCACGGTATGCCGACGGGATGGATCGTTTGGTGATCAAGCGTCATCCCTGGGACCCCGGTTTCAGGAATTGGGCCAAAAAAGTTCGGTACTGGTCGGATTTTTATGGAATCGGAGAGCGCGTGACGTACCTTGAAGGAGGAAATCTCGATCGCTTGATCGAGAAGGCCAAAGGGATGGTGACGGTCAACAGCACCTCGGGGGGTGCGTGCTCTGCAGTTGGGCTGCCCTGTGGCGGTTCTGGGGCAGGCGATCTACCACAGTCCTGGACTGACTGCCCAGAATGGGCTGGATGCTTTTTGGATGGCTCCGCCCCGTCCGGATCCTGGGTGCGTGTCTGCATTCATCCGTGCTTTGGTTGCCACCATCCAGATTCGTGGTGTGTTTTTTGATGAGCAGGGGCTGACGGTGGGGGTAGATGCGGCAGTAAGGCGCTTGTGGCTGGAGCGAGTGGGAGACGCTTTATTGGGAGACGGTCAGGAGTAAAAACCCGAGAGATGTGATCTCTCGGGTTGGAGTGTGCTGCACAGGAGGCACGAGGCATCCTGTATTTTTGGGTTGTTACTGCATGACGTGAACTTTCTTTTCTTCACGCACTGTGTAGCGGACTTCCACATGACGATTCTGGGCACGGCCTTCGGCGGTCTTGTTGGAAGCAACGGGATTTGCCATGCCATAACCCTTGGTATGGATACGATCCGCTGCCACGCCATTCCTGACCAGATAAGCCCTGACGGCATCGGCACGTCGTTGGGACAACTTCACGTTGTAAGCCTTGGGTCCGGTGCTGTCGGTATAACCGTCAACGTTGACATCGGCTTCAGGATACTTCTTGGAGAAGTCCACCACTTGCATCAACTTTTCGTCGGCGGTCTTGTTCAATACGGCCGAATTGAATTTGAAGTTGGCTCCATCGAGACTGACGGGTTTTTCTTCGGTGATGATGCGCCACCGTTCCTGCTGCGCAGGAGCGGGAGGAGCCACTACGGGTTCTGGAGCGGGGGCAACCATAGGTGCCGGTGCTGCGGCGGCAACATGGCGGGGTGCTTTGGCAGCGCCGAAGTAGTAGTTCACACCCATGGTATAGACGTTGTTGTTCATGGTGTTGGAGTTATTGGACACCGACATGGTGTTCCATTCGCCCGCCACACTCCAATGAGGGGCAAACAGATACTCGACCCCTAGTCCACCATTGGCTCCATTACCCGACAAGCCAGAGGCAGAACCAGTTCCGACCAGGTGACCATAGCCCAGTTTGGCATAAGGCATCAACTTGTCGGTTATCGGAATCCCGAACTTCAGGCCCAAGCCGTAGTCGTGACTGCCATAACCTTGGTTTCCGGAGAAATAACTGGAACGACCGGTGGTGTTGTAGCCATAACCTGCATCAATGCCCAGAACGGTGCGTCCTAAGGCCCAACCATAACCGGCCTCAAGCCCAAGAGCCGTACCATAGTTTTGATTGTTGGGGATTCCAGGGGTTGCACCACCTGATAAGGCGGCGGCATTGCCCACGCCCATGTTGGAATCATTGACCCCAGCCTTGGCACCCACATAGGCACCGGTGAAGGGACCGTGGTAGCGAGTCAGGAAATTATCCACATCATCCATGGTATCCTTGGCCCCGTTCTCCACCGTGGTTCCGGCGGTTTCAACCCCATTGACTACAGTGGTTCCTGCCGATTTGACATCACTTTCGGTGGTGGACAATACGCCATCAGCAAAGGCCGAGGCAATGGGTAAGCCCATGAGGGCCAACACCAGCAATTTCTTTTCGAATTTCATAGGTACTCTCCATGATTTGGTTATTGTGACGCTAAGACTACCGCCAGCAGACCAATGGTAACTGGTTTCTGGCTCATTGCCTCCCCGATGGGTGCTGCTTCAGACAGACCCAAATTCCGTCACAGTGTAAAGACTTCCTACCTGTGATGCCAGTGATATATGCCGATCTGTATTTTTGAGCAGAGAGGTTGTTGTATATTTGCAACAGTCAAAGGGGTAAATATCCCGTTAATTTTTTCCTACCTGGATTCATCCATTATCGACTCGAAGGACCACGGGCAAACATCGGGCAGTTCCATGTCAAGATTGGTTTCACTAAAGAAGGCGCGAACCGCATCCGCCCAAGGATCTGTCCACCAATCGGCATCTTCGTTTCCTATAGTGGCGTTTGCTGTTGCTCGATATATTGTTTGATGATGCCAATCGGCGCACCTCCACACGAAGAGGCAAAGTACGATGGCGACCACAACACATTTTTCCAATACCGCTT
>NZ_JPOQ01000112.1 GCF_000735045.1 Ferrovum myxofaciens | reverse complement strand
GCCTGCTGTGGCGAATTCTCCTGCTACGCTTGGTTTCCATACCTGCTCTCCTGTGTCACAATCTGAAGAGGAGTATGCAGAAAAATTATCCGGGAAAATACAACGCCGCTGGCTTACCGCTTACGCGAAGACGAACACCGATGCTTGTTCCGTTCCAGTCGAGTGTCGGCAGTAGTTTTTGAACGTAGTGCAGTTCGTGCGTCGGTACGTTGAGCCACACATCCAGAAAGGGAAGGAAGTTGTTCCAATCAAGCAAGTCCACGGGATCGCCACTTGCTACCGCCTCACACTGTGCTGCGGCGGCATCAATCTTCGCCCAGTGCGTTAGGGTGAAATCGTTGATGGAGAAGTCAGACCGGTCGACGAGAAACCGGCGCAGCGCCACCATGGCCGATGTTTTCCCGCTGTTGTTAGCTCCAACGAAAACGGTGTTCGTCTCTGAGAAGTCGATGCGGACGTCCTTGAGTTTCCGAAAATTGCTGACCTCGATGTGCTGAATGTGCATTCACTTGCCCCCTATTAGGCGACCGTAATTCTGGGACCAGTCGATTATTCCAGCCATACGGCCTCCTTTGATCCTCTCCGTCCAGGCAGTGTGCCCCGCAGAGATTCTCATCTCATGTCAATTGAATTTCATTGTGGTGGTTGCTTTGCATTGGCTTTCTGCTGAATTGCTCGGCATCGCTCCAGCAGAGCGTCGAAAGGTTCGGCATCATCGAGAAACAAACCGTCATCGACCATGTGCTGATAGTCGGCAGCCAATTTGGCCAATGCGCCGTCATCAGGCACAAGCTGGAGTCCGCCTGCGATGGCAACGTGATAGTCGATGACCTCGCCATGCGTATTCTTTTCTGCAAAGAACACGCTCTTGTGTTCGGCAACTGCGCGGGCGAGGGCTTTGTCCGCGATGGCTGCGTCGGCGAAGCCGGCGGCATCCAGTCTTGTCACGTCGTGCCAGTGACGCGCGAAGCGGTCACCACCCCGGAACTCGCCTTGCGTGCAGAAGACGTGAATCGCCGTGGCTTTCTCCCAGAAGGTGCGCTCGGCGCGCATGACCTGCGGTGTGGCGGTCGGAAACTCCACCCCTTGCAGATACGTGGCCGCGTCGCAGCGGATAGCACGTGGTCCGCTGGGCTCGCCGGTCGAGCGGGCACCGAACTCCAACATGACGGCGGGCGCGACATAACCGGTGCCGGTGGCCAGCGGTGCGTAGTCGATGAACACTTTGTCGCCCTCGGCCCGCACGGTTGCCGGTAGGCTATATTGCTCAAGGTCGTGCTTGAGACGTGGCACGATCTCGGCGCTGACCCAGTCCGACAGGCGCGCACGAATCTCCTTGCTCCACTTCTTCTCCTGGCTCTTGCTGGCCGGCAGCGGGGCATCCGCATCGCCCACCAGATCGCCGGCGATGGCGCGGATGTCATAGGTCAGGTCCACGTCTTCGGAGAAGCGCCGGATGACGCCGTAGGCCTTTGACAAGGAAGTGCCGCCCTTGAATACCAGGTGGTCAGCGTAGGGGCCGGCAAAGAGGTGCCGCAGCGACCAGACCACCCAGATGTCTTTTTCCAGCAGATGGGGCAGGAGGCCCGATGTGTTGGCTGCCGCGTCGAGCGCGTCCAGGCGTTCGGTGGTGGAGAGTTGGAAGAACTCAGCCATGGGTCACCAGGGCGCTGACCTCTTGGGCCATCCACGTTGGCAGGCGCGACCGCGCCGACACAACTTCTTTCAGCTCCGACGGCGGCAGCTTGGCGCGCAGCTTCCGGATCGCTTCCCCGGCTTTTTCCGGGCCCAGCCAAGCCAGTGCCCGCACTACTTCGCCGGCGGCCCGCCCAGGAAAGATGAGTTGCCAGATCGGCGCGTGCCGGAACTCGACCATCTGCGCGCCCAATTTCAAGCGGCGACTGGGGCCGGACGTGAGATAGACCGCACGCATCGGCACCTGCGTGGTCAGGCCCAGCGCGTTGGCGGCGGCGGCGCCGTGCGACACGATGGTTTCCCCACGCTGGTTCGCCAAGCCCTCGACCATCTTGACGGCCGAAGGCGCACGGGTGCCAAAGCGACTCTCGACGGGCAGGACATAGATGCCGCGGCCAGCGCGCAGCAGGGCGCCGCGCTGCACCAGGCGGGACAACACTTGGTCTACGGCTGCGCGACTGCCCAGGTGCAACAGTTCTTTGGCGACCAAAGGGGTGCCCTCCGGCAATCCGGCGGCGTGCTCCAGAACTTGTTTGGCGAGGGTCTGCATGGCGATATCTCCTGACTGATAGAATTATGAGGCTACTTCTGACACTTTGCAAGTCCTACGGCTTGCGCGGGGCAGACGGGCGCAACGAGTGCCCTCCTTGCGTGTATCGGGATTGAAGTACAAGAATTGCCACGGGTAGAGTAAGGGCACTTATGGCCGCCTTCTGAACAGCATAGCGAACACTGCATGTTGCCAGCACCTGTTATTATGTGCAGAATGCTAATATATTTTGCGTTGTCAGCAACCAGAATGTCTGAAATCACCGCCATTCAATTCACGCAGGACCAAACTCGCACGCTCACAGGCGTGTCGGTTGAGACTGTGCGCCATTGGCGAAAGGCCATTCCCTATCTGTCTTCCAAGACAGGCAAGGTCGCGCGGTTCACCTTTGCCGACCTGTTGGGGTTGGCCGTCACACACGAACTGGTGAATTCGTTTGGCGTTCACATTGCCACCCTGAGCGCGGGCGTCGATTCGCTCTTTCGATTGCTAGCCGCCAGCGGCCCGGCTTCGCTTGATGGTGCCATTGTGTTCATCACATCGATCGAGGCGACCTTGTACGAAGGAGGCGTCGAGGGTGCCGGCCAAGCCCGCGCTGATGATTCCGTTGGCACCGTTGATTGCCAAAATCCAACGGCACATGCTTCCCGTAATGCCCGCCTCAAATCAGACGACGTTGCCGTTTCCCCCAGAAGCCATTCGGAGCAGGGCGTGAGCGCTGCAACGCTTCAGCAGGTGCTGGCGGCCACGGGTTATCTCCCGGATGGACAGCCGTAAGCGGTAAGCCAGCGGCGTTGTATTTTCCCGGATAATTTTTCTGCATACTCCTCTTCAGATTGTGACACAGGAGAGCAGGTATGGAAACCAAGCGTAGCAGGAGAATTCGCCACAGCAGGCA
>NZ_JPOQ01000111.1 GCF_000735045.1 Ferrovum myxofaciens | reverse complement strand
GTTTCTCGGATTGCCGGACTTCAAAGTGTGCCATGTTCGTTTGGGTGAAGAAAGAATATGACTAATTATCTCATTAATTCAAACGGTTGTATATGTTTTTAAGGGCTTCGAACACGGATTCAGGAAGTTCTTAAGCGAAGAATTCTGGTAAAGCTAATACCGGACCTTGCCGACAAGGTTGAGAACCATGAGGAGTTGGAGTCCGGCTTGGGTGATGTTCTAGGCAGTCTCGAATATGACGAAACTCCATCGGCTCGGATTAAGTCGTTCCTGCTTCTTTTTAATATCGCCAGCATCATCTCAAATGATAAGTCGATTGTTCGTTTTCGATTCGACTACTTCAAAAATGAGCAGTGGGATATTGAACATATCCGTTCGGTTGCTTCAGGGCGCCCCAAAGCGAACATTGAGAAGCGACCATGGTTGGAGACTGTCCGCGACTACCTTGCTGAGACCGGCAGCGAGACTGGATTGCGAGAACGTGTCAAGGAAATGCTCGAACTTAAAACCTACACCACAGGAGAGTCGTTTGATCTCCTCTATGACGCTATTCTTGGGCATTTCAAAGAATATGAAAGCACCGAAGCCGAAAATGGCATGGGCAATCTTGCACTTCTCGATAGTGGGACCAATCGTGGCTACAAGAATGCTGTCTTCCCTATCAAGCGGAGACGCCTTTTGCAGTATGACCAGGAAGGGACATTCGTGCCGCTGTGTACGAGAAACGCCTTTTTAAAATGCTATAGCCAAAAGGTCGAAAACATGTTCTTCTGGGGCGCCAGAGACCAAGATGATTATCGGCGGGCGATGGTTACAACGCTGGCTAATTTCTTCGCGCACTAAAGGATACTGAAATGCCCGACACCAGTTTGACCATAGGTAAACAGGCTTCCTTTTGCGAGCTGTTTAAGGATTTTCAACGTATCCAGATTCCGATCATCCAGCGCGATTATGCCCAGGGCCGTCTTGGGCAAGAGGAACTTCGGAAGGATTTTCTTACTGCACTAAAGACTGCTTTAGACGCGGAAGATGGAGACCCCATTCAACCCCTCGACCTGGACTTTGTCTATGGGAGCGCTTTTGGAGGGGATGGTGCAAATGGTGGTATCAGTTTTGCCCCGTTGGATGGGCAACAGCGCCTAACTACCCTTTTTCTGCTCCACTGGTATCTTGCATGGAAAGACGGAGAGTCCAATGATTTTCAGGAGCGATTTGTCGATGCGCAGAGGTCTCGATTTTCTTATGAGGTGCGCCCGAGCAGTCATGATTTCTTTAATAGCCTCGCGCTCAATTTTCCTGTTGAGTATGCAGTTGAGATCAGATCGCTTCAAGCGCTGATTCAGGACAAGTCATGGTTTTTTAGGTCGTGGACTCGTGATCCCACTATCGTGTCCTCCCTGACGATGCTAGAAGAAATTCATAAGATATTTTTGCAAACGGATCATTACTACCAGCGACTGGTTGATCCTCAGCACCGCCGAATTACCTTCCAATTACTAGAACTTAAGAGCTTCGGGCTTTCAGACGATCTCTACATTAAGATGAATGCGCGCGGTAAGCCTTTGACGCCATTCGAGACATTTAAAGCAAGACTTGAGCAACACTTGGATGAGCTATTGCCCAATGAAACCATTGAGTTGCACGGAAAAGATGTTTCGATCAAGGAATATTTCAGCCATAGCATGGATACTAAGTGGGCGAACCTGTTCTGGGCACACCGGAATCAGAGCACCCACCTCTATGACGATGAGGTGATGCGACTGATCCAAGCATTGGCACTGGTTTGCGTTGACCCAGAGGATGACGGGGCCGCGAAGAGCATTAGCACCTTGAGATTATTGAAATCGAATGTTTCATACTCCCGATACTTTGACGGAGGGTTTCTCAACAAGAAGATGTTAGATACGCTCATAGTCGTTCTCGATTATTGGAGCGGAATTGATCCTGCTGACTGGATCCAAAGCGATGCCCCGGTGTTTGATAGTCGGGTCGCATTTGAGGGCGCTACTAGTCGAGACCTCTCTTATCCAGACCTGTCAAAATTTGCCGCATTCTGCGCATATGTTCATACCTTCGGCACGTCTCTGAATCCAGAAAATCTTAAGGACTGGCTGCGTGTGGTCAGCAACCTTGTCGAAAATTCGGATATTGAACGCCCTACTGATTTTGTCGAAGTCCTTAAGTCCATCGGCCAATTAGAGAACCATGCCGACGATATTCTTGACTACCTTGCAAATGGCTTGGAGGTGACGGCCTTTAATCGCCAACAGGTACGCGAGGAACGTATCAAGGCTGCTCTATTGCTGAAAGGCATTGATTGGAGAAATCTCATTGTTGCAGCAGAAGAACACGGCTATTTTAACGGGCAAATCGAGTTTTTATTGAAGTTTTCAGGCATTCTTGATCATTGGCTGCTGGACAACTCAATCGTTTGGTCTGACGCAGAGGATGTGAAAGCTCGAGATCGGTTCGCTGGCTATTGGAAGAAGGCAAGAGCAATCTTTGATTCAGGTGGGCTCCGTTCGTTTCCTGACCACAAGTGCGAGCGGGCGCTCCTCTCACTCGGTGACTACATGGCAAGTCACGGGCGGAATAGAAGCTTTCTCCAAAATAAATCAGGGAGCGGTGAGCGTCGACCGACCTGGAAGCTCTTGCTACGTGGGCATATCTTGGATGTTACCCAAGAGACTAAGCGCGTCCTCGTCAAGGACTTGTTCGACAAAATTGATCTTGAAGAAGGCGTTGAGGCGTCGCTTGATGAGGTTATTCGCACTGCCTCACCGAAGGAGCCGTGGATGCGCATGCTCGTGGAAGATCAGCGAATGATTCTCTATTGTGGCCAGATGATGTTCCGCCCGATAGAGGGCGGGGCGGTGTACTTGATTAGCAAACTACGAACAAGCTCGGAACACGTAGAGCTTTGGAGTTATTACCTGTACCACACGCTGCTTACGAAGATGAGTGATGCCGGGACTTTGAGTCCATTCACCTTGGATTACATATCTGCTAATACTGAAGACTACGTTCCGTTCGCCCAATTGAAGTGGCGAGGGGAGTCTGTGGAAGTTCTGATTGATTTTGCTGATGAACGATTCCGTATAATGGTTAGCGGAAACGAATCCGAGCCCAAGTTATTCCTGATTCAGGAACTAGCTAAGTTGGTCGTACTCGAAAATGAAAATGGTTCAATTTTTCTCAAAGCTTCCGCTGATGAAATAGAGGTTGTAATTAACAAAGTCGTAGGAATTGCGCGCAGTTACAAGGGTGCCATTTAAGGAATAACGGCTGTGTTTCAAGATCGCCACAGATTGCGCAGGAGTACGCGGTAAGCCAGCGGCGTTGTATTCAGGGAGGATTGACCCCGGCATACTCCGATCATCAAGGATAGATGATCGGGAGGGGGTTACGAATGGCTGTGCTGGGTGAAACGATACAGATCGGAG
>NZ_JPOQ01000110.1 GCF_000735045.1 Ferrovum myxofaciens | reverse complement strand
CAAACCCAACTCGCTCTTCAGGCTGCGGAATACGCTCTCCAGATCCGTCAGCATCGTATAGGTACGCCACAGTTTTTCTTCGTCCCAAGTGGTCTCGTTGCTGCGCAGGCAATAGATGCCGGGATGCGTCGCCATCGTGCCATCCACCGGCACCTTTTTCCATGCCAGACCCGTGACCAACTTGCCAGATTCATCCGCGATAAGTTCGACTTGGTAATGCTGGCCGGCTCCCCGGCTCTTCTCCTTGAGGCGACCAATGCGCTCCAACAACTTGCCATAACGCTTTTCGCCACGCGGCTTGGCAAGCCCCTCGACGATCTTTTTCAACCCGGCCTCAAAGCCCGTGGCAAAGCGCTCGACCATGGCGCTTTCTTTCTTCTCGCGGCCCAGGGAGTGACAATATAAACGAACTTCTTTGCCGTCCTCGCTGATCTCTTTCTGGATGCGCAAAGGATCACCCCCCGCAGTTTCAATGCTGATGCCCTGG
>NZ_JPOQ01000109.1 GCF_000735045.1 Ferrovum myxofaciens | reverse complement strand
GCGGCTCAGAAACCTGTGCTGCTGCAAACGGGGTGGCTGCGTTCCGAACCTGCGAAGATCGAGCCTTCGGGCAAAATCACGGTGGCAACACCGTTAGAGCAGGTCGTTTGTGATAGAGGGTTTGCCGCTGGTCATGGCTTGGATGCTGTAGTCGCAAGACGAGAGCCAGGAGACCCCAGCGGGTTCGCCCTTAGAACCCCATGCCTTTAGGCATGGGGAGGTTTAGCCTCTCGGTCTGCTGTTCCCGCATACGCACGGAACGGCGTGGCATTTGTTGCAAACCGCCTCTTCGCTGGTTTCTGTAAAACCTTTTGGATGGTTTTTCAACCACCTTTCCAAGAGGGGATCTTCAGTCTCGTAAGTGCCGTTCGCCGACTTCCAGACGATGTTCAGATCACGCAAGCCCCGCAAGGCCGACTGGGCCGATGACGCTGTTACCAGGGATCCAACAAGATCTGCATACTCGGTCATAGCGGATGACGAAAACAGTCCGTCATCGCCTTTGCTGTTAGAAATTCTCAACAACACGGCGCGCTGGACGGGCGTTAAAGAAAAAAACGATTCGCTTAATTCTTCCGAAAGGCTTTCGTTAACCAAAAGAGCCAATTCTCGTAATGCTTTTGTTTTTGGTAACGGGCCATCGTAGTTCAAAAACGCATCGGCCACCACATTTTTAAGCAATTCCGGGCGATGACCCACGGTATCGAAAGCAGCATAAACATCGTCGACTTCCAGGCGGGATTCTGGCTGAATACTCCGATTGAACCACTGCGTATAGGCTTCGCAGTAATCGCGGCCCAACAATTTAAAGTCAGTAACTCTTGCGCCAAAAAAAGGTTGGTCTTTGTGGGTCACAAGCCGCGCCAGACGGTCTCGATGCGATCCGGTAAAAACCAGCAAAAGATTGTGATTGCCCCCAGAGTTTATGGTGTCACGCGCCGATTTTAGGGCGAACATGGCGTTCATGCCGTCATTGGATAGGGTAGCATGCTGCGCCTCATCAACGATCAACGCGACGGGCCTCTTGCGTTTTTGGATTAAGGATTCGAGCGCTTCTTTCAGGGTGGCGCCGTCTTCCCGTCCGATCTTGTCAAGGTCAAACGAAAATATCGGAGTTGACACTTTTGTAATTCCGATTTGCCTGGCGGCTTTTGACAAAACCCCAACCTCACCCGCTATCGCCTTTTTAATGGCGCTCGCAATCATGATGGAAGGGTCGACACGCCGATCCTCCCACAGATCGACATAAATCGGAAGCACCTCTCGAGACTTTAACGCGGGGATCAAATCCTCGGTCAAAAAGGTACTCTTTCCGGTTCGCCTTGGCGCAGCCAGAAACAACCCGGAACTGGCATCCAAAATGCCGTTGCCCGTCACGGCATCAATCATGCTGCTGGCTAATGCCGCACGATGGAAGACAAAATCTGACATTTTTCCCCCTTTAGGGAAATTATATCAAATTATTTTTGTTTGTATAATTTATTTTCTGTTCGCTCATTGTGACCGTCCGGCTCGTCAATCAAACAGTTTCGTCCTGAAGCGATGGTTTGCTTGGAGATACTAAACCTCCCCATGCCTAAAGGCAGGGGGTTCTAAGGGCGAACCCACCGGGGTCTCCTGGCTCTCGCGTCGCCGCTACAGCATCCAGGCCATGACCGATGGCAAACCCTCTATTACAAACGACCTGCTCTAACGGTGTTGCCACCGTGATTTTGCCGTACGCGGTAACTGAGCGGCGTTGTATTCAGGGAGGATTGACCCCGGCATACTCCGATCATCAAGGATAGATGATCGGGAGGGGGTTACGAATGGCTGTGCTGTGTGAAACGATACAGATCGGAGCGCAGGGGGTTGTCTGCGAAGTGCGCTTTCCAGCAGCGTGGGGTCAATTGCCCGATATCCCTGGCCGGATGCTGTCCCACCCGTTGCAACACATCCACCAGGTAG
>NZ_JPOQ01000108.1 GCF_000735045.1 Ferrovum myxofaciens | reverse complement strand
GCTGTCCCTTGAGTGCCCAGCGATCCTTCTCCTGCGCTTTCATAAACAACAGCCGGACCGAATCAAAACCACTGTCATCCCGCCACAGAACGCTTTCCCCGCGGCAACACAGGCGTTGAACCCGCGGAAAAACCCGTTCCAGGAAATAGTCGGTTTCGCAAGCCGAGTGTTGGGTCCCCGCGCGCAATTCCAACCCGATGTTCCAACCCTCATTCCCAATATATGCAGCAATCGGGGTATACCCATCCACCCCTTGGTAGGTCCGACCCACTTCTTCCTTCCGGGTGTTGCTGTTGTCCATCACAAAAGTATCGAGATCAACACAGACATACCCCTTGTGGGGCGTAATCGGAGCGTGGGTGGATTCCAGCAGACGCAAGGTCAGTTCGTCAGTGTATTCACGCAACTCCCCAGCCTTGGCATCCAGTCGTTGACGCATCCAGACACTTCCTGGCACCTTGACCAACCCCAAGGATTGCTTGAAAAAACGATCATTGCGGAAAGGTTCGATCGCCTCGAAATCACTCTTGCCCAGACTCAACAGACCAATCATGGACTTCACTATATCCGAGGTGCGCATTCCTTGAGAAACAGGAAATTTAGGGTCGATCACCAGATCCAC
>NZ_JPOQ01000107.1 GCF_000735045.1 Ferrovum myxofaciens | reverse complement strand
TTACCTCGCCTTCCAGAAGAATTATGGCAAGAGCGTGAAAGTCAGAGCACCCGGAATGTTCGTCGAACAATTGCGTCGCAAGGCTGAAAGTGCTGGCGGCAAGTTGATTGATTTGCACACCTGGTCTCTGAAAATGTCGCAGTACGACCACACCACCGAAGTTTGCACAAAGAAGCCGCTCAGTCAGCGGTGGCATGTGCTGGGGGATGGGTCGGGAGTCGTGCAACGGGATGTGTATTCCGCATTCCTCGCACGCTGCGTTATGAGCAACACGCACCACCCATCCCATATTGAAACGATGTGGGCGGCTCAGAAACCTGTGCTGCTGCAAACGGGGTGGCTGCGT
>NZ_JPOQ01000106.1 GCF_000735045.1 Ferrovum myxofaciens | reverse complement strand
CATCGGCAGAAAACGAAATATCGTCCACTTGCCAAGGCGATTGCAGGCCAAGCGCCATGCTAAATAAAGTTGTACTATTCATGACGGAATTATCGCACCACCCACTACAAATCACATAGAGCCTTTATTTTCTAGGGATAGGTGAACTCAATGGGTGTAATCAAAGTATTCAGCCCGGACGGAAGCCAGTTAGCCGCAGCCCTGATGGGCGCGATGGCCGCCGGGCGACCGGAACCTTTGCCCAGGCAGTCGCAGTCCAAACCCGAGAAAACGCGGAAGAAAAATCCCAACCGGTTAACTGTCTATCAGCACCTCTATCCCCAGCGAAGCATCGCGCGGTTTGCGGGGGACGACGAACGAGTTGCCGTGCATGACGTAGCCAGGTGTCAGGTTCGGCGAGCCAAACCCAGCGACTCCATTTTCTGTGCTCGCCGCGCTTGGGATCAGCGAGCGGAAGCCGGCTACATGAAGGATATTGAAAATCGGTTTCAAACTCTCGCTGAACCTCTTATCAGTGGACAGAGCACGATCTCCTCGGTTGAAGACAAGCAGGCCGTTGAGCGCTTTTTTGCACTTTGGTACATGCGGTCTCGATACGGTGAATTGGAAGATCAAGAGATCAAGCTCAATGGGGTCAGTGGCGAAAACCTTACCAAGGAGCAGGAAGAGAACCTTGAGGCGAATGGGTACCTATTTGCTAGGACAGGAGGCATCGTTCCGGCCCGACAACTGAACGGTCTCTGGTTGCAAAGCCAAATCGATGGCTACACTAGGGACTTGTCGAGTGTGGAACGGTGGGGAGTCATTCAGCCTAAATCTGGCGAGTTCATTATCACGGACACGCCGTTGTATATGATCATCCCGCTCACGCCCAAACTGGCGCTAGTCGGTAATGCGCCGGACGGGATGATCCTCGCCGAAAATTTAGCGCAACTAAATCGACTCGCTGTCGCTGGAAGTCAGCGGTATTTCCTCGCGCGTGACCTGTCGGAGTGCCCAATTGATCCATGAAAAAGATTTCAGCGGCTGTGATAGCGGTACCTTATTCCCTCGGGTAGCCGATGCCGCAATAAAACCCGCTTGATTCGTCCGCGCGTAACTTGTTGATCTGTATGGGGCTGGCTTGCGTCCTTTGCGGACTTCGGGCCGGATTCGGAGGGCGAAGCCGGAGAGAATAATGGCCGGGAGAGAGTGGAAAGAGGCCTAGGGCGGGTACTCGGGCTGATCGGTGAAGTCCGCAGGCTTCCGCACGAACCCCCGCGAACACGCGGGAACTGGCGTGATCGGACAAGAAAAAACCCCAACCGATACGGGTTGGGATTTAAGGTAATGGTGGAGGCGGCGTCCACCATTTTAGCCTTTTCGTGCTTTTCATTGACACGCTATGATTCACTTATAACCTTTTCTAACATAAGGTTATTCTGAAATCTCTGTTTTATACAGTTGCACACCGTATCAACTAAGCGCATAATTTATGTTGGGTTAGAGGTGGGGCGGAAAACGATGTGGGGTTTATCAAGCATTTTTTCCACCTGCACCTCGCAAAGCCACAACCCTATTGAAAGTATGGATTCCCACTTCTGAAAAGCGGGAATCGAACTTACAGCCAAAAACAGGAGGGGAGATTATGCCGAAACTTGCAAAGATGCTTACACCTTTGGAAGTGGGGAGGTTGAGCGAGGAAGGATTTCATTCAGTGGGAGGATGTCGCGGTCTACACCTTCGGATCATTGGCGGCTCCCGAGCATGGATACTGCGGATCACGATAGGTGACAAGCGGCGCGACCTTGGGTTAGGACCATTTCCAGAAACAGGGCTTGCCGATGCCCGGAGGAAGGCGCAGGAGTTGCGCGAGAAGGTACAGGCAGGCATTGATCCAGTGGCAGAGCGAAAAGCCAAGCAAAGCGCATTGAAAGCCAAGCAAGCCAAGCAGGTCACATTCCGTCAGGTAGCCGAGCAGTATCTTGATTCAAAGGCTGGTGAGAAATCGGACAGGATGACCCAAGCATGGCGTTCCAGTTTTGAAATGTACGTTTTCCCAACCCTCGGGGATATGTTGGTTCAAGATATTTCCTTACCCCACATCGTCAAGGCACTCGAACCGATATGGATCACCATTTCAGACACGGCCACCAAACTGCGGGGGCGCATCGAGGCAGTTTTGAGCATGGCGACTGTCAGGGGCTTCCGTACCGGCCCGAACCCGGCACAGTGGAAGGGTAACTTGGATCAGATACTGCCACAGCCTGGCAAGGTGTCGGTAAAGACGAAACAACCGGCCTTACCGTTTCGGCAGATTTTCGACTTCCTGGAGGATCTTCGCAAGGTGGAAGGTATGGGTGCGCTGGCGCTGGAATTCGCTATTTTATGCGCATCCCGAAGTGGTGAAGTGAGGGGTGCCAAGTGGACTGAATTCGACATACCCGGCGCAGTCTGGACGATACCCGGCGAACGCATGAAAATGGCAAAAGAACATCGTGTTCCTTTGAGTGATGCGGCTCTGGCCATCTTGGAAAAACTCCCACAAGATAATGCTCTGGTGTTTCCTGCCATGCGTGGGGGGACGCTTTCGGACATGACCATAAGCGCAGTTTGCAGGCGCTTAAACGAACGCAGGACAGCGGATGGGCTGGCACCTTGGACTGATGAGAAAAGCGGCGTATGGATCGTGCCCCACGGCTTCCGTTCGAGTTTCAGGGATTGGTGCGCAGAACAGACGAACTACCCGAAAGAAGTTGCGGAAATGGCGCTGGCCCACAGTATCGGCAACGCAGTTGAGGCTAGTTACCGGCGCGGGGATTTGTTCGAGAAACGGCGCAGACTGATGGCAGATTGGGCGAAGTTTTGCCAGTCACCAGAACCAGAAGCGGGAAAAGTTTTGTCGATTAGGGGGAAGTCAGCATGAGCAAACCTGCCAGACTGACACTAAAGCAAGCACTGGAAGCCATCAAAAAACCACTGAAACGCTGGGGGGATTTGATCATCGTGCAGGTTATAACGGGATGCCTCGAGGGATGGGGGCCGAAAAACGGAGAACTTAGATCAACTTTAATGCCTAATCGTCCGAAGCCTGACGGGACATTCGATCCGGTATTCCCACTAATGACAGCATCATGGTTAGAACAATGGTACGCGGATGGCGGATGGGTGGAATCACTTTGGCACTTCTCAGAAGTCGAACTGGCGTTGTTTCAAAACTACCGAGGCGGCACTTTCAAGCCCGGCGCATGGGCTGGGAGCATAGGCGATGCAAGCGCCTTTGAGCGCGACTGCGAAGAAGCGGCTACCTACGAGCCAGCGCTAACTGCGGAAGTCGCTAGGACAATCAGGGGGAACATTCTGAGGCAGCACCAAAAATACCTTGTACCGGCGCAGACTGGGGAAAAATTCCTATCCGGGCGCAAACCGGGTACCGGGGGCCCTATCCGAAAGTGCATCGCCAAGCACCTGAAAAAAACCCCGAGCATGACGAACGAATCCTTGTGGGACGCTATCAAGGGAAACCCCCCTACTGGGTTTACCGTATGCGATAACCGCGCCGGGAAGTATATTGAAGGCCCTGCCAAGTTCCACAACATGAACTTTGAACGGTTCTGTAACGTCTGCGCAGAGGAAAGAAGGGCCACAAAAAAATAAGAATTTCACGGGTTAGCGAGCCCGTGAGATGCGGTTGCTAGGCTGTCTCCACTCGCTGCATTTCGCGGCATATTGGAGGCAATCATGGCACAACCTGTCAAACAATCTGTTCAAAAATTTAGCAACCTGCCCGATAACGCCCACATTCAGATCCGGGATCTAGCCCAACTGCTGGGATGCTCAACGTGCACCATTCATCGTAAATTCAAAAACGGTACGCTCCCTGAGCCTGTTCGGGTTTTGGGCCATCGGGGATTGTCTGCTGGGACGGTTCGGCAGATTCTGGCAGGGGAGGAAAGATGAACCCCGTAAAAGCCAACGCCACCGGGGAGGGTGGCTGTCGGGGGGATTACAAAAACACACAGCGCAATCCTAACCTTAACGAAGATTTTTCGCAAGACTTTAGTTACGGCGTTTGCCCCCACGCACTGAATCACAGCGTCCACACTGTGACGGGGGATTTTTCGGAATTCGTGGCAGGGCTGGCGCATCCCGTCTCATTGACGGATAAAAAACAGGGAAAGGCCATCGTCCCTGCCGTGTTTTCTGTGCCCTACGCTGCCAACAAAAACGTGTTGGGATTGACTGGCCTGGCGCTGGACATTGAAGCCCAGAAAGATGGGCCACCACCCCCGCCACCACAAGACGCGGCGGGGTGTCTGCTCGGAACTGGGTTAACTTTCTGCTGTTGGACAACCCACGGCCACATCCCCGAAGCGCCACGCTACCGGATTTTATTCCCTCTGGATGGGTTGCTGGCTCCCGAGTATGTAAAAACGGCGTATAGGCTCGTGGCGGAATCCGTGCCCCCATTCGCAAGCGTTACAGATCCGTCCTGCTGGCACGCAGCCCGGTTGTTTTTTTTGCCATCTGTGCACCCCGAACGCGCGGCGCATTATCAGTGGTTTGCTAACGCCGCGGGAAAGCGTTTGAAGGCCCAACGACTTACAGAAGCCGTGAAAATCCTGGAGGCAAAAGCACTGGCCGAAGCGGCAGAAAAGCGCCAGTTGAAAATGCTGCGCAAGCCCCTGGGCGGCGGCACATCGCTCATTCAAAAGTTTAACGAAACTCACCGCGTTGAAGAAATTTTACTGGAGGCGGGTTACGTCCGAAAAGGCAAAAAATGGCTTGCCCCCAACTCGGGGAGCGGGATACCTGGCCTGGTAATTTTCGAGGATGGCAGGGTTTACAGCCACCACAGCAACGATGCCCTAAATGATGGTCATGCTCATGATTCATTTGGGGTTTATGCGTTGCTCTGGCATGACGGGAACGCAAGCGCGGCGTGCCAAGCGATCAGGAGGGGTGCGTAATGGAAATCGACATCCTTCTCAATGACGACACCGAACTCACCGCAGAAGATGTATTACCCGAGGATCCCACAGTCACAGCGAAAGCGGAACTCCAGACAATCGCTCAGGCGGGGGATGCCCCGGCTTTTTGGCGAGCACTCAAACCGCATGCGTTGTTGATCAAAACGCTGAAGGATGACGATCCGGGCGAGTATCAGGCCTGGCGCGCAGAGATCAAGGCCGCATGTAGCAAAATCAACGTGACCAGCATGGATGCGTTTATAAACCCGTCAGGCGAAGGGGATGCGTCAGGCAGTCAGGCAACCGAACTGGCAGATTTGGCGGCTGGAAAATGCGAGCTTTGGCACGATGCGGACGGAAACGCTTTCGCCAGCATTACAGCCGATACTCACAACGAACATTGGCGCATCGATAGCACTGGTTTCCGGGACTGGTTAGCATGGCTGGCGCATACCGAAATGGCCACGGCCCCATCCATGGAGACTTTGAAATCCGCATGTAATGCCCTGAGCGGAACCGCGAAATTTGACGGGCCAGAGCATGAACCTTGCCGACGAGTTGCCAAAGATGACTCCGGTTACTGGTTAGACACAGGGGACGAAACTTGGGGCGCAATCTTGGTCACCGCTGCCGGCTGGAAGCGCGTGCACAAGCCACCAGTCAGGATGTTAAGAAATAAAGCCACGAGGCTACTTCCTGCCCCAGTATCCGGGGGGGGGCTTGACGCGCTTTGGGATTTGGTAAACGTCCCAGAAAAGGACAGACTTTTTGTCCTGGCTTGGATCGCTGAATGCTATCGGTCCGACACTCCTTATGCTGTTCTGGAACTCACCGGGGAACAGGGGAGCGCGAAATCGTCCTCCCAAAACGTGTTAAGACTTTTTATCGATCCCAACCAAGTGGCGTTGCGTGGAAAACCAAAAACCGTCGAGGATATCTTTGTAGCGGCTGCGAACTCGCACCTTGTTAGTTACGAGAATTTAAGTGGGCTGTCCAATGATCAGAGTGACGCCCTGTGCACCTGCGCCACTGGGGGCGGCTACGCAGCGCGGCAACTGTACACCAACGGCGAAGAATCCACGCTGACCGCTCATTGTCCTGTCGTGCTTAACGGCATTTCGCCAGTGGTTCTAAGGCCAGATTTGCTTGACCGAACCATCTCCATAACGCTTCCGAAAATCGATAACCGGCGAACCGATGCGGAGATCAAAGAAGCCCTAGACCGGGCGGCCCCTGGAATCATGGGGGCCTTGCTGGATCTGTTCGCGAATGCGTTGGCTGTAATTCCGACGGTCGTAATTCCACATGACCAACTGCCCCGGATGGCAGATTTTGCGATCCTGGGGGAAGCGATTGCCCGCGTCCTGGGGTACCCCGATGGGCACTTTCTGGCTATATATACAGAGCACCGGCGGACGGCGATTGGCCGAACAGTTGACGCGTCACCCGTGGCGGCAGCGATGGCAGAATATGCCGAACGCGGGAACAGGTACCGCGGCCCAGTTAAAGGATTACTTGACGTGCTGACGGCCAACAAACCAGACACCGAGAGGGACGAATATTGGCCAAGAAGCCCGAAAGGTCTTGCGGATGCGATGCGGCGCTACGCCCCCGCTCTTCGTCAGATGGGTATCACCGCGCGCGTGGACAACGCCCGGCGCCGGGATGGAATTCACTGTGAACTTGAAAAACAGACTGCGCACTATTCTCCAGACACCCTAACGCCCGGAAACGAAGTTCACCAAGTTCACAAGTTCACACATGAGGAAATTTGAATGAACGTAGACACCCTTATTAGAGACTTCACGGCCAAGAGGGTGCACCTGGCCCCTACGGCTCAGGGCACGATCAGCATCACTTCCCAAGCACCGCTCACCGATGCGGACCGCGATTTACTGCGCAAACACAAGGCCGATGTACTGGCCGAACTCGGAAAGCGTGAACTTGTGAACTTGGTGAACATTGATTCCGGGCATTACCCTCTGGAGAGAATAGTCCATACCCCGGAAACGAAGTTCATTGACCCCCAGACTGTGAAAACATCACCGGCACTTGATCTTGAGGACTTTCAAGAACGCGCTGGGATCATGGAATATGAGGGGGGAATGTCACGGCCACAGGCGGAATTTTTGGCCCGTTGTGATCAGTGTCGCCATTTCAGTAGATTTGGGAACTGTCGGATGCCTCAGGAGAGCGGGTTAACCGTTCGGTTTGAGATAGTCCAAGCACCTGGTGAGGCGTGCGGAATCTTCGAGAGGAAGCCCCCACCGGTCGGTTATTTAATATCGTAACTGTTACGAAAACCAGCACCACCACTTTACAAGGAAAAATCGCCACGCTCCAGATACGGCAAACCGAGGCGAACGGCCTACCTGTGCCCTGCTGATGGATAACTATGTATCCACTCACCGAACTGATTACCTCAAGGAGATTTAACATGATGCTGGAAATTAACGTCAAGAAGGGCGCACGATTCGCGGGGCTCGTGGGAGATAGGCGATGTTGTGTTGCTCTGGAGAACCGCTTATACAGACGCCTGGCCGTTTCGCTTCAGGATGATGACCGCCCGGCAAATCTGGCGAGTGTATCGGTCTGGCTTGGGAACGCTCTAGCCGTCTGGCCCGAGTACCACCCCCACAAAAACCTTGCAGCACAGGCCACACGCCTGGCGCTGGCGCACGTTCTGGACTGGGAGAGGGCACACCATTGGGAAAACGCTGATGATTACGATGTGGACATGAACGAACGGTATTGGATAAAATAGTATCCACATCACACAGAGGATCACCCATGCGCTACCACTTGAAGATCACCCGGCACGGCATCAGCACCAGAACCACAGTTAGCATGGATAAAACTCTATCCGGGTTGCTAGCGGCTTCGCTTGGGACGGATGGCACACCAGCGGATCACAGTACAGTCAGATCATGGATGGATACCAGCATATCCACATGGGCAGCGTTTGATCCTCTGTTACCGTTGACCAAGCAAGTCACCCACCTGGCGTTATTGCAGATTGCACGGCCTGAACTGGTAGCGATCCTGACCCGTGCGGGAGGGGCATGCCCATTCGACCTGGAACTTCCTGAATTCGACCTGGAACTTCCTGAATTCGACCTGGAACTTCCTGAATTCGACCTGGAACTTGAGGACATCGCTCAAACAGACCCTTTCGCCCCATGATTAGTCAACAGCACTTCCTAGCATTGGCGGGGCTGGAAGCGGGATTACCGCGAAAAGCCACACCAAACCTGAGACAACGAACTTTTGCCCATCGTGAGCGCATTGTGGGCACTGATTTTCAGCACGGGCGGTGGCCAGCATCGCATGGTGAACGCAATTACCGTGGATTGGTGCACAGTTTCAGAACAAACGAACTTTAAAAGGAATCATTATGGCGAGAGTATGGACCGACGAACAGAAAGCCCGGCAAGCCGCCATGATTCGTGCCTGGAGGCCCTGGGAACGATCCACCGGGCCAGTGACAGAGAAAGGTAAAGCCGAATCTTCAAAGAACCGCCAAAAGGCTCTGGACGCTGCACGGCAGGAAATCGAGAGCGCACGAAAAGCCTTGGCTCAGGCAGAGAGGAATCTTGAACGACTGGGACAAAAGCCCAAGAGCGACTTCATGGCCGCCTTGAAGCGGATGCGCTGAACCACCTGACTGCCTGGTGTTGCTACTGCTATTCCTGCTACTTTTGCTACGATCCCACGCCCGGCAACCTGTCGGGATTCCCCACAGGTTCCACCGGACTGACTGCCCACCAGCACCATACCGGGGTTATGTCACTGTTACGTAACCATCATAACCACCGGACTGGCCACTCTGTGCTGATGCTCAAACCGTTAGTCAGAATTCTGACGAACGGGCAGGGCGGAGTTTTGCTTAGTCAGAATTCTGACGAAGCAACCCGCACTGATGAATCCATAGCATCCAGAGCCGGGGTATCAAGAGACACAGTTCGCAAGGTGGAAGCCATTATCGTCACTGTTACGAATCTCAGCATAAACCAAGTCCGAACCTGAAAACCGTATCATCCCGTATCACCCAAGCACTTTGGTTTAAGTGGGGTGTTATGTTGGGTGGATGAAAATCACTGTTGTAACTCCCTGATTCTATTAAGGTGATGGTGGAGGCGGCGGGAATCGAACCCGCGTCCGTCAGTCCTCTACAAGCAGATCTACATACTTAGTCTGGCTCTTTGGTTTTAATCCGTACGACGTCAACCGACGAACTTCGCTTGGACGATCTCCCTTGAGTTTAGGAACCGATGAAGGAGCCCCATCAGGTCACGAGCCTCTGTAAATGACCCTGCCATTCGGTTTCCCGAACTCCCACCCAGAGACCAGTGGGTGCAGGGCCTAGCCGTCAAGCGGCTAGGGCGTAGTTGTCGTCGTTGGCAACTATATGGTTTCCAGATGGATTTACGAGGTCACTGGTCCTCGGTATGCACTGCATTGCTTTGCAACCGCCGTCGAAGCCAGGTCGCCCCCAGTCTCGAACGTGGTATTATGCCACATCTGCTGTATTCTTGAAATGTGTTGTTGGAGTGATGAAATTAATGACATTTGAATCCTTGGGACTTTCTCCTGAAATACTGCGAGCGATTACAGACGAAGGGTACACCACCCCAACTCCGGTCCAAGTTCAGGCCATCCCTTTGGTGTTGGCGGGGCAGGATGTGCAGGCAGCTGCTCAAACCGGAACAGGAAAGACGGCGGGGTTCACTTTGCCCATTTTGCATCGTCTCCAACCCATGGCCAGTTCCAGCCCTTCACCGGCGCGTCATCCCATTCGTTGTTTGGTACTGACGCCAACTCGTGAGTTGGCGGCTCAGGTGCAGGAAAGCGTCAAGACCTATGGACGCCACTTGGCATTGCGCAGTACGGTGATCTATGGCGGGGTGGCCATGCCTCCTCAGGTCAAGGCATTGCAGGCTGGCGTGGAGATCGTGGTGGCGACTCCGGGACGCTTGCTTGATCATGTCCAGCAAAAAACCATCAATTTGTCTCAAGTAGAAATTCTGGTACTGGATGAAGCGGATCGAATGCTGGATATGGGCTTCATTCCGGATATTCGAAAGATCATCGCCTTATTGCCGGAGCGTCGACAAAACTTGCTGTTTTCTGCGACGTTTTCTGAAGATATCAAGAAATTGTCCCAGGGGATCCTGAATAACCCGGCAACCGTGGAAGTGGCGCGGTCCAATACCACGGCAGAGGGTATTACCCAACTCATCTATCCCGTGGAAGCGGAGCGTAAACGGGCGTTGTTGACTCATTTGATTCGTACGCTGCCCATTCCTCAGGCCATCGTGTTCACGCGTACCAAACATGGGGCCAATCGTTTATGTGCTCAACTGGAAAAAGAACAGATTCCTGCGGCAGCCATTCATAGCGACAAAACCCAGTCCCATCGTATGCGCAGTCTGGAACAGTTCAAGGCTGGTGAAGTCTCTATTCTGGTGGCCACGGACATTGCGGCACGGGGGTTGGATATCGACCAATTGCCCTTTGTGATCAACTTTGAACTTCCCCATGTGCCAGAGGATTATGTGCACCGCATTGGCCGGACCGGACGGGCCGGTAGTGAAGGTTGTGCCATTTCTCTGGTCAGTCCGGAGGAAAGTCGTGAGCGGCAGGCCATCGAATCCTTGATCAAGCAGACCATTCGCGAAGAAGTTTCCGTGAATTTTGAGGTTGTCGAACCTGTGCAGCGCCCTGAGGGACGGCGTCCTCCCCGGGAAGCCGAGGGTCGTTCACGAACTGATCGTCGTCCTGTTGCGCGTCAGTCGGAGGTAGAGGCAGTGGAGCAAGTCGTTCGAGAGCCCAAGGTGCCCCGTCCTGTCCCGGAAGTGCCGAGGTCGGTATATTCCCATCATCACTTCAGTCGTCCTCCTCTGGGTTCGTCCGGCATCAAGAAACATCGTGAAATCCCTGCGTTGTTGGGAGGTTTGCTGAAGAAGACGCCGTGAGTATGGAATTCTGTCGACACGAATCAAAAACCGGGGCATGGGTATTGACCTTGCACATCCAACCGGGTGCCAGTCGAACCGAAGTTGTTGGAAAGCATGGAGATGCCCTCAAAATCCGTTTGGCCGCCCCGCCGGTGGACGGACGGGCCAATCAGGTCCTTCTTCGTTTTCTGGCAGAGCAGTTTCAACTCTCTCTGGATGCCGTGGAATTGCGCAGCGGTTTGACTGGAAGGCACAAACGGGTGGCCTTATATGGCTTGGGAATGGTTGATCCAATGAAAATATTGTTATTTAATTCATAGTATTGCGTTATGAGTTTCATGTTTTTTGTTCGAACCCATCAAATTCCTTAGAGAACTGATTCATTCCATGGACAAGTCAGAAATCCCCAGTGCGTTGGAGATCGGTCAGGCTCTGCGTCAATGGTTGCCTGAATCGGCCATCCTGACGACGCCCGAATCCAAACGCCCCTATGAAACCGATGGGTTATCGGCCTATCGTCAGATGCCTTATGTGGTTGTGCTGCCTGCCACGGAAAAGGAAGTACAGGCTGTTCTGCGCTATTGCCATGCCCTGCGTATTCCGGTGGTTGCACGCGGGGCAGGGACAGGGCTTTCTGGGGGGGCCTTGCCCCACGAAAGCGGGGTATTACTTTCGTTGGCACGGCTCAAGAATATCCTGCAAGTCGACCCTTTGGCACGCACAGTGCGGGTTCAGCCCGGTGTACGGAATCTGGCCATCACCCAGGCAGTAGACGCCCATGGGCTGTTTTATGCGCCGGATCCTTCCTCCCAGATTGCTTGTAGTATCGGAGGTAATGTGGCCGAAAACTCGGGGGGGGTGCATTGCCTGAAATATGGTTTGACACTACATAATATTCTGCGTCTCCGGATTCTGACCATAACGGGGGAAGTGGTGGAAATCGGTTCGGAAGCCCCTGATAGTGCGGGGTTCGATTTTATGGCCTTGCTGACGGGAAGCGAGGGATTGCTGGCGATTGTTACAGAAGTGACTGTAAAAGTTATTCCTAAGCCAATGGTTTCAAAGGTCATAATGGCGTCTTTTGAGATGGTGGAAAAGGCCGGTGATGCGGTGGCATGCATGATTGCGGCGGGGATCATCCCGGCTGGACTGGAAATGATGGATTCCTTGGCTACTCGTGCGGCAGAGGATTTTGTCCATGCGGGCTATCCGGTGGAAGCCGCAGCCGTGCTGCTTTGTGAATCCGATGGGATGCCGGAAGTGGTGGAGGATGAACTGGCGCGCATGAAAACCATACTCGAGGAAAACGGAGCCACGGAAATCAGGGTTGCGCGGGATGAAGCGGAACGATTACGCTTCTGGGCCGGGCGCAAGGCCGCTTTTCCGGCAGTGGGACGATTGGCCCCAGATTACTACTGTATCGATGGAACCATTCCGCGTCGTCGTCTGGGCGAGGTACTGCGGCAGATCGCCGATTGGTCCCTGGAATACGGACTTGAAGTAGCTAATGTGTTTCATGCAGGGGACGGTAATCTGCACCCTCTCATCCTGTATGATGCAGGGGTTCCCGGTGAATTTCATAAAACGGAAGAGTTGGCGGGACGAATTCTGGAACTCTGCGTGGAAGTCGGAGGAACCATCACGGGAGAGCATGGCGTGGGCGTGGAAAAAATCAATCAGATGTGTGTTCAGTTTGGACTGAATGAAATAACGGTGTTTCATGGGATCAAAGCGGCTTTCGATCCGGAGGGATTGCTGAATCCCGGCAAAGCGATTCCAACCTTGCAGCGGTGTGCTGAAGGGGGCCGAATGCATGTCCACCATAACCAGTTGCCTCATCCCGAACTCTCCCGGTTTTGATCATGCAGGGCGAGTTGGAACCCCTTTGCGCACAGGTTCGGCAGGCCTATGAAGCCAAACGCTCCCTGCGCATCCGTGGGGGTAGCAGCAAATCCTTTCTGGTATGCTCCGCAGCTCATGAGGTTTTAGATCTGCGTCTGTATACCGGGATCGTGGACTATGAACCGAGTGAACTGGTGGTTACGGCACGGGCCGGAACTCCTCTAATTACGCTGGAACGTCTGCTCGAGGAAAATGGCCAAATGCTGGCCTTCGAGCCGCCTCATCTCGGGCTGCAGGCCACGGTGGGCGGGATGGTGGCTGCAGGATTGTCGGGGCCGCGCCGCATGGCCCAGGGAGCTGTCAGAGATTTTGTGCTGGGCGTTCGTATGATCGATGGTCAGGGGCGAGATTTATCCTTTGGGGGGCGCGTCATCAAGAATGTGGCAGGTTTTGATGTTTCTCGACTGATGGTGGGGGCCTGGGGATCCTTGGGGGTATTGACCGAGGTTACTTTGAAGGTCATTCCCCGTACCCATGCCCAACTGACCCTGGAGTGGAGTCTTTCGGAGGCCCAAGCCCTCCAACGGATCAATGAATGGGCGGGACAGCCTTGGCCGATTACGGCATCCAGTTATTATCAAGGACGTTTGCGCGTGCGTCTGGAAGGTCCACGCAAGGCACTGGAGTCCAGCGCAGTCCATTTGGGAGGAAAGGAAGTTCTGGAGGGGAAGGGGTGGTGGATTGGTTTGCGTGAACAACAACTGGATTTTTTTATGACCCCCAAGCCCCTTTGGCGGATGGCTGTGCGAACGACCACAGGACCGCTGGGTTTGTCGGGTCAAACGCTGGTGGAATGGGGGGGGG
>NZ_JPOQ01000105.1 GCF_000735045.1 Ferrovum myxofaciens | reverse complement strand
CATCGTGCAGCGTTATGTCGAAATCTCGGGCCAATTCAAACGCGTCATCTCGGTCGTCAAAGTCCGCGGCAGCCAGCACAGCAAGGACATCCGGTTATACGACATTACCAACGAAGGCATTGTATTAGGTGAGGCTTTGTCTGCGTACATTGGAATCATGACCGGTAGCCCGACCGGGGATCTTGTGGCATAGATGAATGAGGGAGCTGTAATGAATAGAAATGATGAGGATGGCGTTTCTGATACTGGAGATCCAGGTTCACGG
>NZ_JPOQ01000104.1 GCF_000735045.1 Ferrovum myxofaciens | reverse complement strand
TGGCGTCCACGACATGAGCCTTGTCGCTTGTGCTGTTGAGGTGCATCAGCGCAAGCCGGGCGGCAAACTCGACAAGCGGAAGAACGGCAGGTACGCGGGGCGAATACGGCTCGCTGTCGTGCCGGATCGCACCACCAAGTCGCTTTGCGGCTTCGTCGAAAGGTCGGTTATGCCAGGCACGCTTATTGTTACCGATGACTGGAAAAGCTATTACGATCTCCCCAACAGAGGGTACAAGCACATGCACGTCGTC
>NZ_JPOQ01000103.1 GCF_000735045.1 Ferrovum myxofaciens | reverse complement strand
CGCACCACCAAGTCGCTTTGCGGCTTCGTCGAAAGGTCGGTTATGCCAGGCACGCTTATTGTTACCGATGACTGGAAAAGCTATTACGATCTCCCCAACAGAGGGTACAAGCACATGCACGTCGTCGAGCGCGGCGACCCGCAGGTTGCCGATGAGTTCCTTCCGATGATCCACACCGCCTTCGCTAACTTGAAGTCCTGGATTAACGGCATTCATCACGGGGTAAGTGATCAGCATTTACAAGCGTACCTCAATGAATTCACGTTTCGGTTCAACCGGCGCTTTTACCCGTTCAACGCTTTCCGCTCCCTGATGGGCATCGCCAGAGAGGTTGCTGCTCCTACATACGCCGAACTTTATTCCGGTGTTTGGACTCATCCTGGTGCTAATGAACGTGGCGGGGAAACAACCGGATAGGCAAGGA
>NZ_JPOQ01000102.1 GCF_000735045.1 Ferrovum myxofaciens | reverse complement strand
GATGGTCAGCGCCGAACCCAATCGGACCCGCACCACCAGGGCCAGTGTGACCCAACCTTGGCTGTTCAAAAAGGTGGGCCGGTTGGCCTTGTGGCTGTGATCGTGTTTGACGCTGATCCCCGGCCCCTTCTTCGCGCAACGAGGAACCAGCGTATCGTCGATAATCAGGTTGACCAGCTCGTTTGGAAAAACTCTTTGCGTCAATTGCAGCAATTGAATGGACAAGTCGGCGACCGAGACATTCGCCCGCTCG
>NZ_JPOQ01000101.1 GCF_000735045.1 Ferrovum myxofaciens | reverse complement strand
GCCTGCTGTGGCGAATTCTCCTGCTACGCTTGGTTTCCATACCTGCTCTCCTGTGTCACAATCTGAAGAGGAGTATGCAGAAAAATTATCCGGGAAAATACAACGCCGCTGGCTTACCGCTTACTCCCGACAGAAACTCTTGCAGTCCTGACCACTGGTCAGAAACTCGGACACGAACCCCTGCCAGTCCTGCCTGCTGTGTCGAATTCTCCTGCTACGCTTGGTTTCCATACCTGCTCTCCTGTGTCACAATCTGAAGAGGAGTATGCAGAAAAATTATCCGGGAAAATACAACGCCGCTCAGTTACCGCTTACTTTGCGCGAACCTCAAGCAGGATTCTGTAGTGGGGCTGGTAACCCCACATGAAAAGATGGATGGTGTGCTTTGCCATAAATGCTGAGGCCTGTGCTCAGAGACGCTCCGCGAAACTCGCGAACGGCATCGTGTATCGGTTTTTGGCAAGTACAAGCTTGTATCTATCCGCTTGCGCCACAGTGATATGGCCGTAGCGGATGGCTTGCACGAGTAGATCCTCTGTTCCGAGTATCCGCGCCTCACCGATCAATTCGATGGCTTTGCGGCGAAAGCGCTTTTTCTCGTCCGAGGCAAGATGACACCCAACGGTTGCGGCCAGTGCCAGACAGGCCGCCTCACCGCGCCCCATCAGATCGCGCAGATCGCCGAATAGGGCAAGTGCATCCAGCTCATCAATGATCAGCAGATCGAGTTGACCTGCGGCAATGGCGTTATCGACGGATGCTCTCTGTTCGGGATCGGTCAGCTCCTGCAGCACTTCGGTCGGCAATTGAAACTGGTACGCGGACAATTCGCCGAGCAGTGTCAACTGGCCGATGTGCAGAAAGTTGATCAGCACGTTGGTATCGGTGATGACGACGGTTGTCACGGCCGGAGCGGACATAGGGCGATCCGCCTATCATGCTTGGCCGAGACCGGCCGATGAGAGTACGCGCTCGACATCGTGCCGCCCCATACCCACCATTGCCGCCAACTCGGTCAGTTTGTTCTGGGTGATCTCCTCGCGCCGATTGGCTTCCAGTGCAAGCCCCAGAAAACGGCGACGGAACTCATCTCGCGTTCCCCGCTCCTCCACCGGGTCATCGGCGGCCAAGAAATTGGCGATCGCCCTGCCCGCTCCGGTATCCTCTTCGGACTTCAGGCGCTGAAACTCGCGATCATCGATCAGGCGTAAATTCTTCAGGCGATACAACGCCGAAATGCGGCTCACGCCAAAGTGATGAGCAAGCAGCGCGGCATCGTAGAGTTGGATGTCCTGACTGCCTGGAGTCGCGCGCTGTTCCACTTGGACCACATCGGCCTCATCGAAAACGGCGACTTGTGCACGACTCGCGCCGCCCTTACCTAGGGCTTGGGCAAACTGTACGACACCCTCGGCGGGCATCATAAATTCAGCCGCAAAGGCGTTGGCCCTGACCTCGAGCAGTTCAGTTCGGTTCTCGGCGCGGCTGATGGCACCGGATCGCTCGCGATCAATCAACACATGCGCATATTCATGCGCCAGCGAAAAGCGGCGGCGTAGCGCAGAGTGATCGCTATTGATGACCACAAAAATGCCGATCTTGTCATCCCACAAGGTCAAGCCAGAAATGTTATCGGGTAGCGTAACCAGCCCGGTGCGCACGCCCTGCGACTCGAATAGTTCGACTAGATCACCAATGGGGGACGCGCCGAGTCCCAGCCGCTGCCGCTCCTCAGTTGCAATGCGTTGACCTTGTTGAATGGCATCCCAGCGTGATTTGGGTGCAGGTCGTTCATAAGATGCCGCGCGCAACTGTGCGCGGTCGATTTCCAGCAGCCGTTCCAAGTTGGTCATCTCCCGGCCCAGCGCCAGGCAATCCTGCAGGGCGTGCCGTAGCTCCACCTGTTCGGCAAGTTGTGCCTCGGTACGAAACAGAGCCGCCAATGCATCCTGCTCAACGAAAGCGTCGGCAAAGAAAGCCTTGATGTCGCGCCCGACAGCATAGGCAATACGGTCCAGCTCGATGCTCGATACCGACCGGCTGCCGGCTTCGATCTGGCTAATGGCAATGCGTGATAACTCGACCGCCTCGCCTAATTGCTCCTGCGTCAGGCCGCAACTCTCTCGCGCGGAACGAACGCGTCGTCCAAGCTCTTCTCTGGTGAGAGGCATGACGTTCTCCTTGGTTGGCACTATGTTGCATATGATACAAAAAAATACTATAATTGGCAAGAAATGGATTCAAGGTTAGCTAACTTAACACTCACCCCTCGGCGAGTCTGGGGTTTCACTCATATCGGAGCATGAAATGGCCAAGAACAAACCAGTCGGTGACGGTGCCCGCGTAGGCGCAGTTCGGGCACGTTCGCAGGTCTTCAATCCACAGAATCAGAGCTGGACCAAGCGCGACACTGGCACTGGCCGATTCATGGACCAGAAAGCCGACCCCGATCCGTTCAAGGGCATCCGCAAGGAAAAGCACAAGTAGGCGGGGCAGATCGGCCTGCCAGGAGACTCCCATGGAGCAGTTGACACCCTTTCGTGTGCTATGTCTGGACGGCGGTGGTATGCGCGGGGTCTATCAAGCGGCCTTTCTGGACACGTTTGCCACGCGTGTTACCAGCAACCTCAAACGGTTCGATGTCATCGACATCGGCAAAGCATTTGATTTGGTGGTCGGTACCAGTACCGGAGGCATCGTTGCGTGCGCGCTGGCTGCGGGTGTGCCGCTCGAACGTAAGCGGTAAGCCAGCGGCGTTGTATTTTCCCGGATAATTTTTCTGCATACTCCTCTTCAGATTGTGACACAGGAGAGCAGGTATGGAAACCAAGCGTAGCAGGAGAATTCGCCACAGCAGG
>NZ_JPOQ01000100.1 GCF_000735045.1 Ferrovum myxofaciens | reverse complement strand
GAAACCAAAGACTCGCCCTTGAGGGGCTTGCCAGTCAAGTTCTTTGAGGGCGCTCAACCCCCATACCCTCATCTATTTTGCAAAAAACCGCCCAAACCACCCTCAAATAGATTGATCGCGCTCACCGTGATATCACGGAAAGCAAACGTCTCGACCAGGAACTGCAGGAAACGAATGTTGCATTAAAGAACGCCAAGTTTGTGGCAGAAAAAGCCAACCTGGCAAAATCGAACTTCCTTTCCAGTATGAGCCATGAGTTGCGTTCCCCTCTCAATGCAATTCTTGGCTTTGCCCAGTTGATGGACACCGATTCTCCACCGGCAACGCCTTCTCAGAAGGAAAGCATTGACCAGATCCTGCACGCGGGCTGGTATCTGCTGGAGTTGATCAACGAGATCCTCGATCTCGCGGTGATCGAATCCGGAAAGTTGTTGCTGTCGGAGGAGTCGGTGTCACTGGCCGAAGTCATGCTCGAATGCCAGGCCATGATCGGACCGCAGGGGAAAAAACATGGCATCAAACTGACTTTCCCTCAGTTCGACAACTCTTACTTTGTTCGCGCCGACCGAACACGGCTGAAACAGGTCCTCATCAACCTCCTTTCCAACGCGATCAAATACAACCAACCGGAGGGAACGGTCATCGTGGACTGTGCCGCGACCCCAGAGCGCACGCGCATTAGCATCAGGGATACTGGCGCGGGATTACCTCTGGAAAAATTGACTCAACTCTTTCAGCCATTCAATCGCCTTGGACAAGAGAACAGTGCTGAGGAAGGCACAGGCATCGGCCTGGTGATGAGCAAGCGCCTGGTTGAACTGATGGGGGGAGTGATCGGCGTGGAAAGCACCGTCGGGATGGGAAGCGTGTTCTGGTTTGAACTCGCCTCGGATACTGAACCATACCTTTCTATGGAAGGAGAAGATGCCGCAGCGCTGGCCGAACCGCATGTGCTTCGTGGAACCCGGCTACATACCTTGCTCTATGTAGAGGACAACCCGGCGAACCTGAAACTGGTTGAGCAAATCATCGCGCGCTACCCGGATATTCGTCTGATGAGTGCTGTAAATGGAAATAGTGGCATAGAGATTGCTCGCTCATCCCAGCCAAATGTGATCCTGATGGACATTAATCTGCCCGGCATCAATGGATTAGAAGCCCTGAAAATCCTGCATTTGGACCCAACCACGACGCACATCCCCGTCATTGCCATCAGTGCGAATGCAATGCCACTTGATGTCGAGAGAGGGATGAAAGCAGGATTTTTCCGCTATATAACCAAACCAATCCGGGTTAATGAGTTCATGGAAGCGCTGGATCTGGCGCTGGAATTTGCAAGAGAACATTCTGATGATGACACATAAGACGCACCGATTCTCATGATCAGCCCAACCGATATTCTTCATGGCAAAGTCCTGATCGTCGATGATCTGGAAGCCAATACACTTCTGCTCGAGCGGATGCTGCGCGGAGCCGGCTATGTTGCCATTACGTCAACGATGAATCCAGGCGAGGTCTGCGCGCTTCACCTCAAGAACCACTACGACTTGATCCTGCTCGATCTTCAAATGCCTGGCATGGACGGATTCCATGTGATGGAGGAACTCCGGACCATTGAACCCAATGGCTACCTTCCAGTGCTCGTCATTACCGCCCAACCGGATCACAAACTGCGCGCCTTAAAAGCCGGAGCGAAGGATTTCATCAGCAAGCCATTTGACCTTGCCGACGTCCTGGCACGCGTCAATAACATGCTGGAAGTGCGCCTGTTACACATGGAAGCGAAGAACTACAGCAAAACACTGGAACAAAAGATTCAGGAAGTGGAGGCAAGCCGCGCATTGATCCATCGTCAAAGTGACGAGGTCAAGCGCCTCTACGATGAAATCGTGGCGGAGCAAAAGCGGTCAATCGAGTTGAGCCTCCAACCTGGCGCCATGGTGGGTGTCGAAAAGGAGGAGCGCACCGCCACACGCTGGGTCCGGAGCCTGAGGCTCCGTCACCCCTGGCTCCAGATCAACCTGCTCACGGCCTTCGCCGCCGCCGCTGTGGTGGGCCACTTCCAGGAAACCATCAGCCGGTTGCTGATCCTCACCATGTTCCTGCCAGTGCTGGCCGACCAGGCGTGCAACACCGGTAGCCAAGCTTTGGCCATCACCTTACGGGGGATGAGCGCGATCAATCTATTTGAGGGTGGTTTGGGCGGTTTTTTGCAAAATAGATGAGGGTATGGGGGTTGAGCGCCCTCAAAGAACTTGACTGGCAAGCCCCTCAAGGGCGAGTCTTTGGTTTCCC
>NZ_JPOQ01000099.1 GCF_000735045.1 Ferrovum myxofaciens | reverse complement strand
GGGTGTGGGGGGGCGGGGGCGGGGCATACGAGGGGGGATAGGCATACTGGGGAGCCGAACTGCCAAACTTGGCGATGCGTACTTTCTCTTCTCCCTCGGTGATTTCCAGTTCGCTAATGCCCGACTCTTCTACCAAATCAATCAGTTTCTTTAATTTTCTCAGGTCCATGGTGTTACGCCTTGTTCATGAAATAGTCGAGGGCCAGTTCATATCCCCGTATCCCCAATCCACAGATGACTCCCACCGCGATAGCCGACAGATAGGAGTGGTGGCGAAAGGGTTCCCGGGCATGAATGTTCGACAGGTGTACTTCGATAAAAGGGAGGTCTACAGCAGTCAGAGCGTCGCGCAAAGCCACGCTGGTGTGGGTCAACCCCCCAGGGTTGATGAGAATGGCTTGAGTTCCGTCGACACGGGCATCATGGATACGGTCGATGAGCGCCCCTTCCCAGTTGCTTTGAAAACAGTCCACGGATATTCCCCGTGCGGTTCCCAGAGTGCGCAGACGGGCATCCAGATCGGCCAGAGTCGAATTGCCGTAAACCGTGGGTTCGCGGGTTCCCAGCGCATTCAGGTTTGGACCGTGCACGACGAGAATTTTTTTCATGTCGCGATTTTGCCTCGAAATCACTGAAAATGTCCAGAAATTTAACGAATATCGCTACTCATTTCAGAAATGAGAGCACGCTGGGATAACACCAATTCAGGTGTAATTCTTGCTTGATACGCTGGTTGTGAATACGTCGGGACTCCTTCAAAAAACTGAGATTGAAGGGGTCAAGAATTTTTTCCAATTCACAAAGAGGGAGAAAGGGTGGAAGCGGCAGGTGATGATGTTGAGCCAGAGACCCATAAAATTCCCCCATCGGGAGGGGTTGATCGTCCACCACATTATATACGCGTTGCGATTTTCCCAGGGTGCAGGCCGCAACCACGGAACGGGCCAGATCCAGTTCATGGATATGATTGGTCCACGGATTTTCCAGGGGTAAGGGAACGCCTTTCCGGAGTCGTTCAAGAGGCAAACGATGCTCGCCATAGATGCCAGGCGCGCGCAGGATGATCACCCGGCAACCTGTGCGGCGACCGAAAGCGCGCAGTTGGGTTTCGGCGTGGACCCGACGTCGGGCACGGGCGGTATGGGGGCGGACTGGACTGGTTTCATCCAGCCAGTCTCCCGCTGAAGAACCGTAGACGCCGGTGGTGCTGATGTAGATCAAACGCTGTGGTAAACTGGTGCCCCGTCCGAGCGCGGCAAGCAGGTGTCGGGTGCGTGTGTCATCCTGGCTCGTGGGTCCGGGTGGGGCAAAATGGAGTACGGTGTGTGACAGTCCTGTAAGCCGCAGCAGGGTATGGGGATGATCCAAGTCGCCCAAAATTGGCAAGGCGCCCAATGTACGCCACTGAGGCATCGCCTCCGTTCTTCGGCAGAGGGTAAACACGGGACCCGAGCCCTTCAATAAGGGAAGGACGCGACGCGCCACATTACCCGCGCCGATGATCAGGTAAGAATTCATCAAGTCATTGTAACGTCATTTACGCGAGAACGGCCATGTCATTCCAAGTTACAGTCCAACCCAGCGGTCGCCAGTTTCAGGTGAACGATGAAGAAACCCTGTTGCAGGCAGCCCTGCGCGAAGGCATTGGTTTACCCTATGGGTGTCGCAGCGGCGCCTGTGGCAGTTGCAAGGGCAAGGTTCTGGAGGGACGAGTGGACTACGGCGACTATCAAGCCAGCGCTTTGAGCGAAGAGGACAAGGCACAGGGAAAAGCGCTCTTCTGTTGTGCGCGTCCCATCGGGGATGTGGTTATCGAGGCACGTGAAGTGAGTGGTTTTGCGGATATGCAAATCAAGAAGTTGCCCTGCCGGGTGGAGGCCATTGAACGTCCCAACCACGATGTGGTAGTGCTCAAACTCAAGTTGCCCGCCAATGAAAAATTTGAATTCATGGCGGGACAATATATCGACTTTTTACTCAAGGACGGAAAGCGGCGCAGTTTTTCCCTGGCCAATTCTCCCCATGATGCTGCCTTGCTGGAGTTGCATATCCGTCATTATCCAGGGGGAAATTTTTCCGGGTTTGTATTCAATGAACTGAAGGAACGTAGCATCTTGCGCTTTGAAGGGCCTCTGGGTGCCTTTGTCTTGCGGGAAGATTCGGAAAAACCGATCATTTTCATGGCAGGTGCCACGGGTTTCGCACCCATCAAGGGCATGATCGAGTACGCGCGCCACAAGGGCATCAATCGTCCCATGGCGTTGTACTGGGGAGTGCAAAGTGCCGTGGATTTGTATCAACGGGACATCGTGCGCATTTGGGAGGCGGAACTTCCCCATTTCACTTTCGTTCCGGTGTTGTCTGCGCCTTTGCCGGAAGATCAGTGGACCGGGCGGACCGGATTTGTCCATCAGGCCATTCTGGATGATTTTTCGGATCTGTCTTGCCATCAGGTCTATGCCTGTGGTGCATCGCGCATGGTGGAAGCAGGATTCAAAACTTTTACCGAAAGCCGTGCCTTGCCTGAAAACGAGTTTTATTCCGATCCTTTCGTGCCCTCAGGGACTTGAAGAGTCGTTGACCTTCGTCGTGAGCCCCATCCTGGAACGAATCGACGAAAGCATGGACAGGGTTTCGGGGCCTTCTTCCTGCGCCAGACTCAGGTAGCGGTCCCTGGCTTCGAAGTGGTGTGCTTCATGGGCGGATAGAGCGGCCAGCATCAGGCATAGAGGTCGCGCCTCCTCCCCCCTGAGGGCGACGGTTGCCATTTTTTCAGCCTTCTCCGGGTGCCCAGAGAAATAGGCCGTTAATCCCTGATACAGGGCACCGCGCGCGCGCGTTCTCGAGCGGCGGAGATGGTAGTTGCGGATCTGTTTGGGGAGTTGCCAGATTTTGAAGAACATATGCCCCACCAGATTGAGTACCAGAAGGATCAGTACCAGACCCAGAATAAATACCGACAGGGAAATCTCGATACGCCACGGGGTCTGAACGATCAAGACATAGCCTGCCGTGATGTTGAAGGACAGGGCAAGAAGCGTGGCGAGCATGAAAAGAATGAAAAATCCAAGCAGTAACCTCATGGATTTCCTCCTCTGGCGGCGTGTACGGCAGCCAGTGTGGCGCTGATATCGGGCAGTGGGACACTGACGGGCGTTGTGGTCAGGAGTTGAATATTGGACAGAAAATTTTTGACCGCAGGGTTTGCCGTATCAAAGTAGCGTTGCAGCCAATGCTGCGCCTCTGAAAGTTCACTGCGAAAACGTACCTCATTGCGGGCCAGCACATCGATGCGTGCAGCGAAGAGACGTAATTTTAGATTTTCACGCAAAAAATAGGTTTGCTCGGGGGTGAGCAAGGGGAGTTCAGGCGTATCCATGCGGCGAATTCGGATGGCGTTATTCAACTCCAGCAGCATGTCCTGAGTCAGCCGTTCCAGCCAACTGGTTCTCGTATCCTTCGGGAGCGGTGGTGGTTTGGGGCGGGTATCCGAGGCCAGTGCCAAGCCATCCACCTGTTGGATCATGGAATCCAGACGCAGAGTGATTCCGTTGGTATCCACATAAGGGAGCGCACGCAGATGATCCATGTCCTGTTTCAGATTTTCTCTGAGATGGTTCAGGGCGGGTTTATCCAGACGTTGCAGGCGCAGGTCAGCGGCTTCCAGAGCAGCCAGAGCTGACTGGACATTACCCGTCAATTCCAGTTGCTGGTTGGCGATGATGACCAATTGTTCTACCTCGGCCAGAATCCAGTCGTCGCGATGACGCATGAGGTCCTGATAGAGCGCTGCCAGTTCTACCTGTTGATTTTGGGTATCGGAAAACCGTGACTCGAGCACGACCAGACGGGTACTGGTTTCACGGCTGGTTTCATTGGCTTGTTGAGCCAGGCTTTGTACTTGCTGAGATAATTGATCCGTTTGGGATAATCGTTTGCTCAAATCCTGGCGCAAATCCAGCAACTGGTTGCGTTGATAGAAGACCAATCCCGCCAGTCCCAGAAGGATGATCAAGAGGGTCAAACGTCCGGGCAAGTAGGACTTTTGGGTGGCGGGCGGTTGTTCGTTAACCATGGGAATGCCCCTTTTTCTGGTAATGGGCAATTAATGCATCGTCCCCGGGAGAAAGTACCACGGGGTGGGGCAGCCCAAGCGCGCGTAGCGCCGTGGCGATGCGCGAATGACTGACGATGAAGGGCCGGGTTGCCAGGATTTCCCGTTGCGCTGGCGAGGCCATGGCCCACAAATTGTGGAAGGATTCGGTACTTTGCACCGAGATGGAAGCACCGGCCTGCAAGGCCTCCTCCAAGGTTTCAGGATTGCTTTGAGGTACCTGACGGACGTAGCATTCGATGTAGCCTACTTGGGCTCCCCTCTGTTCCAGAGTCTCCCTCAGCCATTCCCGTCCTCCGCGTCCTCGTATGATGGCGATTTTCCATCGGTCCATCCTTTGGAACAGAGGGAGTGTCAGCAAGGCCTCGCTATCGGAGCCTTGCTCCGGGTAGAGCACAGAAGTTCCGCTGACTTCCTGCAGGCGCCGGGCAGTGGCCAGACCGACTGCAGCCAAACGGTGGGTTTCCTTGTGGAGAGGAGCAAGGAAGCCCCAGCCCGCATGCACGGCATTGGCGCTGACAAAAATCCATAGTGCTGCCTGGGCGGCCCAGGACAGAGATTCTGCCGTGGGTGTCAGGGGGGTGATGTCGATGGTTGGGTAGACCCAGGAGCGAATTCCAAGCGAATTCAGACGTTCTGCCAAGCGGGTGGCTTCGGCGCGGGGGCGGGTAATCAGCAACCCGGTCGGCATTGTTTCAGGCGCGACAGGCGTTCAGAATGTCCGCCGCACCCTGATCAAGCAGGTCCATGGCCACCCCGTCCCCAAGCGCTTTGTACTGGGACAATGGAGCGCTTTGGCAGGCACGAATGATACGTGTGCCGGCTGGGTTGCCTACAAAGGCGCGCAGGGTCAGGATCTCGCCTTCTGCCTCGGCAAAGGCACCCAGCGGGACATCGCAACTGCCTGCCAGACGGCAGGAGACGGTACGTTCGGCAAAAACACAAGCTTCGGTGGCCGGGTCTACCAGGGCGTCAATCCAGTTTCCCAGGGTCGGATGGTTGGCTAGAAACTCCAATCCCAGCGCGCCCTGTCCTACGGCAGGCAGACTGTCCTCCGTGTCGATGAGCGAGCGAATGCGATCCGCCAAACCCAGGCGGCGCAGACCGGCAGCTGCCAATATGATGGCTTGGTACTGACCTTGGTCGAGTTTGCGCAGACGGGTATCCAGATTGCCGCGCAGTGGGCGGACGTCAAGGTGGGGAAAGCGGGCTCGGATCTGGCATTCACGCCGCAAACTGGCGGTTCCTACGATGGCACCAGCCGGTAGGGCGGCCAGATTTTCATGATTATTGGAGACAAAGGCATCGCGCGGATCTTCGCGCGGCCCTGCCACCCGCAGGACGAGTTCGGAGGGGCGGTTCATCGGGACGTCCTTCATGGAATGCACGGCCATGTGGGCTCGCCCCTCCAGCATGGCCAATTCCAATTCCTTGACGAAAAGACCTTTTCCTCCCACGGCAGAGAGGGTACGATCGAGGATTTGATCCCCCGTGGTGGTCATTCCCAGCAACGAGAAGTGCGCAAGGGGATATAATCCTGCCATTTGTTGCTGGATATGTTCGGCCTGCCACAGGGCTAACCGGCTTTCACGAGTGGCGATGATGATTTCTGGAGAAGGCATGATGAAGAACACAATGAGTGCATCCGAGATGTGGAATTCTAGCATGAAGGATGCCTTGAACGGAGGTCGGACATGACTTCTTCCACCAATTTGGACAAGGACTTGCCTTTGCGCGACGATATTCGTTTTTTGGGCAGGATTCTGGGCGACACACTGCGCGATCAGGAAGGTGAAGTTATTTTCCAGTTGATCGAAGGAATACGCCAGACTGCCATTCGTTATCGTCGTACCGGTGATGACAAGGCACGGGTCCAACTGGAACACGGTCTGGATGGGTTGAGCCCGGAGGACACCATTGCAGTGGTGCGTGCTTTCAGTTATTTCTCCCATCTGTGCAATATTGCGGAAGACCTGCACCACAACCGGCGCCGCATGGCCTATTCCCAAGCTGGCGCCCCGCCTCGCGAGGGCAGCATCGCACTGGCTTTACAACGTCTCAAGCAGGCCAATGTGGATGCAATTACGGTGAGGAGATTTTTTGAACGGGCCATTATTTCACCGGTCCTGACAGCACACCCCACGGAAGTACAACGCAAAAGTGTGCTCGATTGCCATCTGCTGATCGCCAACCGGCTGGAGGAACGGACCCGTATCGCGCTGACTCCGGAAGAAAAGGAAGCCAATGATGCTGCCCTGCGCCGGGCGGTCTTGACCCTGTGGCAAACCAATGAATTGCGCACCTTCAAGTTGCGTGTCCATGATGAAATTGAGAATGGACTGTCTTATTATCGTTATACTTTTTTGCGCGAGGTGCCGCGCCTCGAGTCTCAAGTGGCGGCCGCCCTGGAAAAAGATCCGGAATACGCCAGCATTGCTCAGGATTTCCCTTCCTTTTTGCGCATGGGCAGTTGGATTGGGGGCGATCGCGATGGAAATCCCTTCGTGACTGCAGAAGTCACCCAACATGCCATGTGTCGTCACAGCGCTGTGGCCATGGAGTTTTACCTGACCCAGTTGATGACCCTGCGCGGTGAGTTATCTCTTTCTTTCCGTCTGGTTCAGGTGTCGCCGGAGGTCATGGCCTTGGCCGAGCGTTCGCCGGAACGCACCGACAGTCGTCTCGAAGAACCCTATCGGCGTGCGCTCACGCATATTCATGCGCGCCTGTTTCAGACCGCCTTGCGTCTGGGGTGTTTTCGTCAGAACGAAGAGGTGGACGAGGCAGATCCCTACGAATCGGTGGAAGAATTTTCTGCGGATCTGGAACTTCTGAAAACTTCGCTGGTGGGCCATGGTTCTGGTTTGCTGGCCGAGGGGCGTTTGAGTTTGCTGATTCGCGCCATTTCGTCCTTCGGGTTTCATTTGGCTCCCCTGGATTTGCGCCAGCATTCCGAATTTCACGCACTTACGGTGGCAGAATTGCTGACTCAGGGCGGCGTGGGCGTGGATTATCTCGCGCTGAGTGAATCCGAACGGGTGGGCGTACTGATAAGCGAGTTGGAAAGTCCCCGTTTGTTACGTTCCCACGTTTCCCGATTCAGCGAAGCGGTGCAACGTGAACTGGATGTATTTGACGTGACTCGGGAAATTCATCGCTCCCTTGGTCCGCAGGCATTGCCCAACTACATCATCTCGAAAACCGATAGCGTCAGCGATCTGCTAGAGGTGGCTCTGATTCTCAAGGAAGCGGGTTTGTTGCTGCCTGGAGAGAACCCTCAACTGGGCATGAACATCATTCCGCTGTTTGAAACTATTTCCGATTTGCGTGGTTGTGGCGAGATCATGGAGCACTTATTTTCCTTGCCTGTCTACCAGAAGTTGCTAAACAGTCGTCAGCGTACCCAGGAAGTCATGTTGGGATACTCCGACAGCAATAAGGATGGCGGATTTTTGACCGCTAACTGGGAGCTTTACAAGGCAGAAAAGATCCTGGTGGAGATTTTTTCCCGTCATGGGATCGAGTTACGTTTGTTTCACGGACGGGGTGGCTCGGTGGGACGCGGCGGCGGTCCCAGTTATTATGCGATTCTGGCGCAACCCGCTGGCAGTGTGAACGCCCAGATTCGTCTGACGGAACAAGGCGAAGTCATTGCCAGCAAGTATTCTGATCCCGGCATCGGACGACGCAATCTCGAAACTTTGGTGGCAGCCACGCTGGAGGCCACCTTGCTGGATCGGGATCGCGATCTGCAAGGACGGGAGCAATTCTATACGCTGATGGAGGAGTTATCGGTCTATGCCTTTGAACGCTACCGAACTTTGGTCTATGAGACGCCGGGGTTTGAAAGTTTTTTCCGGGAGGCCACCCCCGTCAGTGAAATTGCTGAATTAAATATAGGCAGTCGTCCGGCAGCCCGTCGTAAAACCCAGAAAATCGAGGATTTGCGTGCTATTCCCTGGGTATTCAGTTGGGCTCAGTCGCGTATGATTTTACCGGGGTGGTACGGGTTTGGCAGTGCGGTGGCACGGTTTTGTGCGGCCCATGTCGAGGGGTGGGACTACCTGCGTCGTATGTACCGTACCTGGCCTTTCCTGCAAGCCTTGCTTTCCAATATGGATATGGTACTGGCCAAGACCGATCTGGTCATTGCCCAACGCTATGCCCGTTTGGTGAGTGACGAAGCATTGCGCGATGCAGTTTTCCACGAAATTCGCACGGAATTTGAATTGACGACCCATGCCTTGCGCGAAATCACCGGACAGAAAGAACTTCTGGAGTCGAATCCGACGCTGGCTCGGAGTATTCGCGAACGGCGTCCCTACATGGACCCCCTCAATCATCTTCAAGTAGATCTGCTGCGTTCTTTCCGTTCTGGAGAGGAGGGAGAAGCCGTGAAACGTGCCATTTATTTGACCATCAATGGGGTGGCGGCTGGGTTGCGTAATAGTGGTTGATTCATCGGTATGCGGCGATTCCCTCGCCATTGCCGTGTTGACGGGGGGTATGAGTGCCGAACGCGACATTGCCATTGCCAGTGCCGTGCAGGTAGTGGAAGCATTGCGGCGTAGGGGGCAGCAGGTCCGGGTGGTGGACACGGCTCAGGGTTGGCTGACGCCGGCGCAGGAAAAAGAGTTATTGGCTCAACGGGTGGGTATCCGTCATTCCGGGGAACGGGTGCTGTCCCATGGCATCCCTTCCTGGCTGACTCTGCCGGAGAATTTTTTTCCGGATCTGTGGTTTTTGGCGCTTCATGGAGGCGCAGGAGAGGATGGGCGGATACAGGGGTTGCTGGAAATGACCGGCATTCCTTATACCGGCAGTGGCGTGTTGGGAAGTGCCATGGCCATGGATAAAGACGTAAGTAAGCGCTTGCTTCGGGCGGCTGGAGTTCCTACGCCGGACTGGTTGATGGCCCCCGTGGAATGTGAGGAGATCGAAGGGATGCTGGGTTGGCCCGTCGTGGTCAAACCCAGCAAGCAGGGTTCGACGGTGGGCCTGTCGGTGGTACATACGCCAGAAGAGTTGCCACAAGCATTGACACTGGCCTTCCAGCATGATGATGAAGTTATGGTGGAACGTTTCGTTCCGGGACGAGAATTGACCGGACCGGTGCTGGGCAGTCAGGCATTGACGGTGGGGGAGATCGTCCTGCAAAAGGGAAACATTTTTGACTACGAGGCCAAGTATCAGCCGGGAGGCGCACGGGAAGTTTTTCCTGCTGAACTCTCTCCTGACCAGACGGGCGAGGTTCAGCGTCTGTCTCTTCTGGCCCACCGCACCCTCAAGTTACAGGGTTATAGCCGAGCAGACTTTCGTCTCGATGCACAGGGGCGGTTATGGTGTCTGGAAGTCAATACGTTGCCGGGTCTGACCGCGATGAGCCTGGTTCCCCAGGCGGCAGCGGCACAGGGTATTTCCTTCGATGACTTGGTGGATCAAATCTGTCTGCAGGCTCTTTCCAGGGCTTCGATGACCTGCATTGCCCCATCAAAGCCAGTCTGATCCCGAATTTCACGGAAGCAGGTGGGACTGGTGAGATTGATTTCGGTCAGATGGGTACCGATGATATCGAGACCCGCCAATAACACGCCAGCTTTGCGCAGGAAAGGCCCCACCTCCTCGGCAAGCCGCTGATCCGAGGGATCGAGCGGCTGGGCTATCCCCCGTCCCCCCGCCGCCAGATTACCTCGAGTTTCTCCCTGGGCGGGCAGACGGGCAAGGCAATAGGGCAAAGGTTCCCCTTGCACCATCAGGACACGCTTGTCACCTTCTTGAATGGCTGGAAGATACTGTTGGGCCATGATGGTGCGCGTTTCGTTGCGCGTCAGGGTTTCCAGAATGACTGCCACATTGGGGTCCTGTGCTTTCACGCGAAAGATTTCCCGTCCGCCCATGCCGTCCAGAGGTTTCAGAATGATGTCCTGATGGCGTTTCAGAAAGATACGAAAAGCGTCTTGGGTGCGGGCCACCAGTGTGGGGGGGCAGAGATGAGGGAAAAGGGTCGTGGCCAACTTTTCGTTGTAATCACGCAGGGCTTGAGGCCGGTTGAAAACCCGTGCGCCCTGCCCCTCCGCCAGGTCCAGAAGATGGGTGGCAAAAAGGTACTCGGAATCCACTGGGGGATCCTTGCGCATTAGGACTGCCGAAAAATCGCACAGTTTGCGAAAAGAAGCTGCACTGCGCTGTGGGATCAGGATTCCTTGAGAGGTCGTATAGTCAAGGGGAAGGGTCCAACCCTGAACCCAACCTTGGTCGAGTTGTAGTCCTGTGGGTTCGATGGCAAAGAGGCGATGTCCCCGTTGGTTGGCGGCACGCATGATTTCAAGGGTCGAGTCCTTGTCAGGCTTGAGTTGGTCCAGGGGGTCGATGAGAAAAGCCAGATCCATGGGGAAAGGTCCGTGGGTGAAGTCAGGAGGAGAATCGGGGCGCCATCATTTCCAACTCGCGCGCTGCAGCCAACAGTGCCAGACGGGCGACAACCCCATAGGTATAGAAACGATTATGCGGCGCATCCGGTTGGTGGGTACAGTCTGCAGACATGGCGGGGGTCTGGAAGGCCAGGGGGGCGAAATGGGCGCCGGGGGCATTGAGATTTTCGTCGATTCCCCGTTCGGTATGAACCCGATAAAATCCCCCCACCACGAAATGGTCCATCATGTAGACCACGGGTTCTGCTACGGAGTCCTCGACGGTTTCGAAGGTGGGTACCCCTTCCTGCAGCAATACCTCATGGACTTCCTGACCTTCCTTGATGACGGCCATTTTGTTGCGTTGGCGGCGATTGAGTTGATTCAGTTCCTTGGGGTCCTTGATGGTCATGACTCCCATTCCATAGGTACCCGCATCTGCCTTGAGAATCACAAAAGGGTTTTCTTTGATGGCGTATTCCTGGTATTTTTGACGAATTTTTTGGAGCAAGTCGGCAACCTGGGACTGGACTTCCTCCAAACCGATGCCTTGCGAAAAATCCACGCCGGAACGATGGTCGAAATAAGGGTCGATGAACCACGGATCGATTTGAATCAAGCGGCAAAATTCTTCGGCAACCTGGCGATAGGCGGTAAAGTGAAGGGATTTGCGGCGTGTGCTCCAGCCGGCCCAGGGAGGGGGAACTATGGCTTGCGAAAGATTTTTTAGCAGGTCGGGAACGCCGCCGGACAGATCATTGTTGAGCAGGATGGCGCAGGGGTCAAAGTTCTCCAGAACCAGACGGTTGCCTTGGCGTTGGACGGGTTCCAGCAGCAGGGACCCTCCCTGGGGTAAAGGCACCTCGGTGGGTTGAGCGAGATCGGGCAGTAAACTGCCGATACGCACCGTGAACCCTGCGCGCTGAAGAATCGACTTCAAGGACGATACATTTTGAAGGTAATAGGGATTGCGCGTGTGATTTTCCGGGATGAGCAGGAACTGGCGGGTATCCGGACAGATTTTCTCCACTGCGCTCATGGCGGCCTGAACGCAAAGGGCATCAAATGCCTTATTCAGATTGTTGAAACCGGCAGGGAACAAGTTGGTGTCCACTGGTGCCAGTTTATACCCGGCATTGCGCAGGTCCACGGAGGCGTAAAAAGGAGCGGAGTGTTCCTGCCATTGGTGTCTGAACCAATGTTCGATGCGGGGCATTGCGTCAAGAATCTGTTTTTCCAGAGTCAGCAGGGGGCCCGTGAGGGCGGTTGTCAGATGGGGCACCATGGGCTCATTCCTAAGGTTTAGCCGGCCCATTCTATCAGTGCACCCAAGATGGTGCAGCAGATTGGTTAAAGAAAAAAGAAAGTCTGCAAGGTTAAGACGCCGAGAAAATTTCTCGGAAATCAAGGAGAAAGTTCGGTGGTTGCGTAGGGTTATAAAGAGTACTATAATGGTACTGTATACGAAGAATTCCTTTGGTCTGATATGGACAACAGTATGATTCGCATCGGTAAACTGACAGACTACGGTATTCTCATCCTCACCCATATGGCGCAGGATGAGGCGCGCCTGTTTACGGCTCAGGAAGTCTCACTGGCCGTGGGCGTTCCCTTGCCTACCACCACCAAGTTACTCAAAACCCTGGTTCACGGCAATCTGCTTGATTCCCAGCGCGGAACCAAGGGCGGCTATCTGTTGGCGCGTCGCCCCGACCAGATCTCCATGGTGGATGTGGTGACCGCTTTGGAGGGTCCGGTGGGATTGACCGACTGTGGAACCGCCCAGCATCCGGGAGATTGTCAGCGTTCTATTTCCTGTGCCATCAAGACCAACTGGCAGCGCATCAACCAGGCCGTGCATGATGCACTGGCGCAGGTGACACTGGCGGAAATGCGTCTGCCCGCCGTTCATCCCGTTCATTTACCGGCATCCCGAGCCAATTTACTGAGAGTCTGATCATGAACTCTATCACCGATACTTTGGAAGGCTTGATTTCACTGGAATACCGACATGGATTTGAAACCTCCATTGAAGCGGATGAGATCCCCAAGGGGTTGTCCGAGGACACGGTACGCCTGATCTCTGCGCGCAAGAACGAACCAGAATTTCTTCTGGAGTGGCGTCTCGAGGCTTATCGTCGCTGGCTCAAAATGACTCCGCCCACTTGGTCCAGTGTTCATTATCCCCCCATTGATTATCAGGACATCATCTACTACTCCGCACCCAAGTCACAGAAGGATGGACCCAAAAGTCTGGACGAAGTGGACCCTGAATTGCTCAAGACCTACGAAAAATTGGGAATCCCTTTGCATGAGCGGGCTATTTTGGCAGGGGTGGCGGTGGACGCGGTGTTCGACAGTGTTTCCGTGGCTACTACCTTCAAGGACAAGTTGGCGGAAGTTGGCATTATTTTCTGCTCTTTTTCAGAAGCGGTGCAGCATCATCCCGAGTTGGTCAAACAGTATCTGGGTACGGTGGTGCCGGTCCAGGATAATTTTTATGCGGCTTTGAATTCGGCAGTGTTCAGTGATGGCTCCTTTGTCTATATCCCGCCAGGTGTGCGCTGTCCCATGGAATTGTCTACCTACTTCCGTATCAATGCCAAAAATACCGGGCAATTTGAACGCACCCTGATTATTGCGGATCGAGGTGCATCTGTGAGTTATCTGGAAGGTTGCACAGCCCCCATGCGCGATGAAAACCAGTTGCATGCCGCGGTGGTGGAACTGGTAGCGCTGGAAGATGCAAAAATCAAGTATTCCACGGTACAAAACTGGTATCCGGGGGACAAGGATGGGCGTGGAGGGATCTACAACTTTGTCACTAAACGTGGCGATTGTCGGGGAGCGCGTTCCCATATTTCCTGGACACAGGTGGAAACCGGATCGGCCATTACCTGGAAATATCCCAGCGTGATTTTGCGTGGGGAGGAATCCGTGGGTGAGTTCTATTCTGTAGCCTTGACCAATCATCGCCAACAAGCAGATACAGGAACCAAGATGATTCATATCGGCAAGAATACCCGCAGTACCATCGTGTCTAAGGGGATTTCCGCAGGGTTTGGACAACAGGCTTACCGCGGATTGGTTCGCATGGCACGGTCGGCCACGGGAGCGCGTAACCATACGCAATGCGATTCCCTGCTTCTGGGAGATCGTTGCCAAGCCCATACTTTTCCCTATATCGAGGTCAAGAACAATACGGCAACGGTAGAGCACGAGGCTTCCACTTCTCGGATCGGTGAAGACCAACTGTTTTTTTGCCGTCAACGCGGCCTGTCAGCTGAGGATGCAGTTTCCATGATCGTCAATGGGTTTTGCAAGGAAGTCTTCAAGGAATTACCCATGGAGTTCGCGGTGGAGGCGCAGAAATTGCTCGGGGTCAGTCTCGAGGGCAGCGTGGGCTGAGACTTGCTCCAGGGATTCAGGACAAATTCAATCATTTTGGAACGATGGAAACGCTATGTTAAGCATCAAGAATTTACAGGCATCAGTGGGCGACAAGGCAATTTTGAAGGGAATCAACCTGGAAGTGAAGGCCGGTGAAGTGCATGCCATCATGGGGCCGAACGGTTCGGGGAAGAGTACCCTGTCCAATGTGCTGGCGGGACGGGAGAATACCACCGTCACGGGGGGCAGTGTGACCTATCAGGGCAAGGATTTGCTGGCATTGGCAGTGGAAGAACGGGCTCGAGAAGGAGTTTTTCTGGCTTTTCAGTATCCCGTGGAAATTCCCGGGGTGGGCAATGTCTATCTGCTCAAGGCTGCACTCAATGCTCAGCGCAAGCATCGCGGGTTGCCTGAATTGGATGCCATGGATTTTCTGGCTCTGGTCAAGGACAAGATGAAGTTGATGGAAATGAATGAGTCGATGCTTTATCGCGCCGTCAATGAAGGTTTTTCCGGTGGTGAGAAAAAGCGTAATGAAATTCTTCAGATGGTGGTTTTGGAACCCAGTTTGGCCATTCTCGACGAAACTGATTCGGGTTTGGATATCGACGCCTTGAAAGTTGTGTCCCATGGGGTCAACAGTTTGCGCAGTCCCGAGCGTGCCATGATTCTGGTGACTCACTACCAGCGATTGCTGGATTACATCAAACCGGATTTCGTGCATGTGCTGTCCGATGGACGCATTCAGCGCTCCGGTGGTCCTGAATTGGCTTTGGAATTGGAGCGCGAAGGTTATGCCTGGGTTGGGGATGCAAAGAACGCAGGAGTGGTTGCGCCATGAACCCATTCCTTGCCCAATGCCGCGCCAGTTTTGAGGCACAAGCGACTCAGGAAGGGACGGTCGAAGGGAGCCAGCGTCAGGCAGAATGGACCCGATTCGAAGCCCTGGGGTGGCCGACGACACGTCTCGAAGATTGGAAGTACACCGCCTTGTCGGGATTGGAGAAGTTGTCTCTGCACCACTCAATCGAACCCAGAGAAGCGGTGAAGGGAGCGCCGAGAGCGCTTCTGGAGGGAATACCCGCGCCCCGCCTGGTTTTTGTGGATGGGATGTTTCAACCGGATCAATCCATGATTGAAGGACTTCCCAAGGGAGTTCACCTGCGTTTTTGGTCTGAACTGGATGCGCGGGAACGGGAACGATTTACACAAAAGATGGCGCCAGCCCGTGCCCTGACGGCTTTCGGTGCACTCAATGGCGCTCTTTTTACAGAGGGAATCTGGATTACGGTGGATGCGGGATGTGCGCTGGAAACACCGTTGCATCTGGTGAAGGTGAGTCTGACGGGACAACGTATGAGTCATGGGGCTCTGTTGCTCGAGTCGGAAGAAAACAGCGAGTTGACCCTACGGGAACACTGCCTGGGGAGCACCGATCAGCCTGCCCACAGCAATTGGGTGACGGCCATCGAACTGGCACCTCAGGCGCGTTTGACCCTGGTGAAGGTGCAACAGGAAGGTCTCCTGTCTTACCATACGGCTGCGTTGCATGGGCTCCAGCGCGCCGGTAGCCAACTGCAAGTTTTTGCCTTCGCCTTGTCTGGCGCGCTGGGACGCAATGATATTACTCTGCGCTTGATTGAGCCCCATGCCGAATGTGTTCTCAAAGGCATGTATCGGGTGGCGGACCGTGCCCTGCAGGATTTTCATACCACGATCGAACATGATTCCCCGCACTGTACCAGTGATGAGTGTTTCAAGGGCGTGCTGGAGGGCTCGGGCAAAGCCGTGTTCAATGGACGGGTTCGGGTGGCACTGGATGCCCAGAAAACATCCTCACGCCAGTCAAACCACAATTTGTTGTTGTCCGACAAGGCCGAAGTCAATACCAAACCTCAGTTGGAAATATTCGCCGATGATGTGAAATGCAGCCATGGTACTACGGTGGGTCAACTGGACGAGGAGCAGTGGTTTTATCTGCGTACGCGCGGGATTGCCGCGGATTTGGCCCGTACCCTGTTGATTCAGGCCTTTACCCTGGAGATTGCCGAAGCGATTCCCCATGTTGACGTGCGCGCAGAGGTTCGGCGCTTGTTGGGTGGCACGGTTGAGGAGAATGGCCATGTTTGACCCTCATCTCTGGCGTCGTCAATTTCCCATTCTGGAGCGGAAAGTTCACGGGAAACCTTTGGTGTACCTGGATAATGCCGCGACGACTCAAAAGCCACTCGCTGTACTGGATGCGGAACGATATTATTTCGAACATTTCAATGCCAATATTCATCGTGGCGTCCATGCGCTCAGTCAGGAAGCCAGCGAGGCCTTTGAAGGGGCTCGCGAAAAAGTTCGCGCGTTTCTGGGGGCGGCACATGTGGAAGAGATCATCTTCACCCGTGGGGCAACGGAGGCCATCAATCTTGTGGCTCAGACGTGGGGCCGTACTCATCTCGAGGCTGGTGATGAAATTCTGATCAGTGCGATGGAGCACCATGCCAACATCGTACCCTGGCAAATGCTGTGCGAAATGACGGGTGCTCGACTCAAGGTCATTCCCATGGATGAGCGAGGGGTTTTATTGATGGATCAGGTGGATCACTTGCTCACGGCGCGTACCCGTTTGGTGGGGATCACTTTGGTGTCCAATGCGCTGGGAACCGTGAATCCTGTGGTTGAGATCATCCGCAAGGCCCACGCAGCAGGTGCCAGGGTGCTGGTAGACGGGGCTCAGGCAGTGGCTCACGTGGCGGTGGATATGGTGGCCTTGGGATGTGATTTCTTCGTGTTTTCCGGGCACAAGTTGTATGGGCCCACGGGGATCGGTGTCTTGTATGGAAAAAAGGACCTGCTCACGGCGATGCCCCCGTATCAGGGCGGTGGGGACATGATTTTGCAGGTTACCTTCGAGAAAACCACTTACAATCAGATACCTTACAAGTTTGAGGCCGGGACGCCCCATATTTCCGGGGCTATCGGACTGGGGGCAGCCATCGACTTTGTTCGGTCCGTGGGACTGGAGAACATTGCGGCCCATGAAGACCGGTTGCTTCAGGAAGCGACCGAGCGCGCTCAACGGGTCAACGGCCTGCGCATCATCGGAACGGCACCGGGCAAGGCCAGCATCTTTTCTTTTGTGCTGGAGGGCATCCATCCCCATGATATTGGAACCATTCTGGACAGTGAAGGGGTGGCCATTCGCAGTGGCCATCATTGTGCCATGCCGGTGATGGACTATTTTCACCTGCCCGCTACGGCACGGGCATCCTTTGCCTTGTATAACACCCTGGAGGAAGTCGAGAGCCTGTTCCAGGCAATCGAACGGGTACAAAAACTGTTCCTGAATTGAGAGGGTCTCATGAGTGATTTGCGTGATCTATATCAGGAAGTGATCTTTGATCATAACCGCCATCCCCGCAATTTTGGTCCTTTGCCGGGAGCCAATCGCCATGCCGATGGTTTTAATGCCTTGTGCGGGGACAAGTTGTCTCTCAATCTGAAAGTCGAGGACGGCATTATCCAGGAAGCCCGTTTCGAAGGTTCGGGTTGCGCCATTTCCACGGCTTCGGCCTCCCTCATGACCGAGGCCCTCAAGGGACGTCATGAAGCCGAGGTAGCCGAGTTGTTCGAAGGTTTTTACCACATGGTCAAAGGAGAACCTTATACCGTGGAGATGGGCAAACTGGCCGTTCTGGCGGGGGTAAGCGAATTTCCGGCACGGGTGAAATGTGCCACCCTGGCTTGGCATACCCTGAATGCAGCGCTGCATCAGGCCGATCAACCGGTTTCAACGGAGTAGATCATCATGTCAGCGATTGAATGGTTAAACCAGAAAGAGCCTCAACCCGAACCAGTCGAAGGGTCAGCCAGACGTTACGTCTCCGTGGGTCGTCAACCTTCTCCCGAACCTCCTTCCATTCCCTTGGAAGAGGCTATTGCGGCGGGGTTTCCGGGGATGGATGCCAGTGACATACCCAAACCTGCAGCGGCTCCGGAATTTTCTCGGGATGAGTTGGAGGAAATGGTCATTGCCGCTTTGCGTACCGTCTTCGATCCCGAAATTCCTGTCAACATTTATGATCTGGGATTGATTTATGGTTTGACCATCGACCCCCAACAGGCGCATGTGGATGTTCGGATGACCTTGACCGCGCCGGGTTGTCCCGTTGCTCAAACCTTTCCGGGAGAAGTGGAACAACGGATGACGGAGGTGCCGGGCATTGATTCGGCCCACGTGGAATTGGTCTGGGAACCCCCCTGGACACGGGAACGGATGAGTGAATCCGTGTTGCTCACACTGGGCATGCTCTGAGGGGCCGGTTCTCTTTCCCGGAAATTCTTTCCTGCGGGCTATTGGCATACGCAAGGAAGCGGATTGTCTTGCGCTTTTTGAAAGAAAGATGCATGCCGTCATGGGGCATCATGATTCTTTCCAAAGGGCGATCATGGCTTTTACCTGCGTCTACAGTCGGGCTTTGTGGGGTGCGGAAACCCCGCTGGTGAGGGTGGAAGTCCACCTGTCCGGCGGGTTGCCCCAGTTTAATCTGGTGGGTTTGCCCGAGGCAGAGGTACGCGAGAGCCGGGATCGCGTGCGCGCCGCTTTGAATCACTGCGGTTTTGGTTTTCCCCTCCAGAGGGTGACGGTCAATTTGGCCCCTGCCGAACTTCCCAAGCATTCCAGTCGCTACGATTTGCCCATCGCCATAGGAATTCTGGCTGCTTTTAATCATTTGCCTCACGCTCTGCTTGAAAATTGGGAATTTGCCGGAGAATTGGGATTGAATGGCGACCTGTGCGCCATTCATGGAGCTTTACCCATGGCGGTGGCTGTTGCGCAGGCGGGACACTGGTTGATGGTGGCACGGGCTTCGGCTCCAGAGGCCGTACATGGCTATCCTGCCGGGGTATATGGAGCTACCCACCTGCGTGAGGTATGGGATCATTTGACCAGTCGTTCTTTATTGCCGCTTGTTCATTTGGAGCCACAGGACAGGGCTGCTGTAATCATGCCGGAAATCGATCTGGCTCAGATCCGTGGACAGAGTCAGGCGAAAAGGGTATTGGAAATTGCCGCAGGGGGGCGTCACCATCTATTGTTGGTGGGGCCTCCGGGAGTCGGGAAATCTCTATTGGCACGTTGTCTGCCGGGCATTTGTACCCCCATGACAGGAACGGAAGCCTTGGCCCTGGCTGCCATTCGGGCAGCACATCGAGAAACCATCGATCCCTCCCTTTGGCGCGTCCGTCCCTTCCGTCATCCTCATCATTCTGTGACGACGGCTGCATTGATGGGTGGAGGACACGGGACACACCTTCATCCTGGAGAGGTTTCCCTGGCTCATGGGGGAACATTGCATCTGGATGAACTGGGCGAGTTTCCAACGCATTTGCTGGACATGCTGCGTGAACCCCTCGAGTCCGGTCAGGTCGCGGTATCCCGGGCGGCGCATAAGGTCATTTATCCTGCCCGCTTTCAACTGGTGGGGGCCATGAATCCTTGCCCCTGTGGTTATCGCGGTCATCCCGCCGGGCGGTGTCGGTGTACCCAACCTCAACTGGAACGCTACACGCGCCGTCTGTCCGGTCCATTCCTTGACCGAATCGACCTGCAATGGGAATTGCCCTCCCTCACGGCAGAGGAACTGATGGCGGAATCCCCTGGAGAATCCAGCGGGGTTGTGCGCCAGCGCGTCATTGCGGCTCAAGAACGCCAGCATGAACGTCAGGGTATGACTAATGAGGGTTTGGGGAGTGATGCACTGCATCGCGTAGCCCCCTTATCCGCCCAGGCCAAAAAATTATTGTTGCGCGCCGCAGATCATTACGAACTCAGTGTACGGGCCGTGCATCGCGTATGGCGTGTGGCCCGCACCATTGCGGATTTAGGTATGGATGAGGGTGTGTCTGAAAGCGCCATTGCCGAGGCATTGCATTATCGGACCGGTTTTGGAAAATTCAATCCCTCATAAGTGAGCAGAGGTCCCGGTGATGGCCTGAAAGGTGTCACTTTCCTTGCTGCGCTTCCCAAGTCGCCACTTTGGCTTCCAGTTCGTTCAACTTCTCCCGGGTGCGGGCCAGCACCTGAGTCTGACGGTCGAACTCCTCCCGCGTCACCAAGTCTGCTTTTGCCAGGAGACTGCTCAACAGTGCGCGAGCATTCTTCTCCACATCGGCAACGGGGGTCTTGGCAACCAGGTCAGAAATTTTTTTGGTGAATTCGTCGATCAACGTATGGGGGTCCATGGAGGATTCCTGAAGGGTTGGCTGAACAAGAGAACATTCTATCCAATTTTCGTGCGCGGGTTTTTGTCATTCCCTTTATTTGCAGGGGGCCATGCTCCAAATTGGACGGGTATGCGATGGGAGCGCACTTATTTGGTGCGGTTTTTTTGGATCTTGATAAAAATTGGCCTAAAAGGTTGGAAAAAATGAAACTTTTAGGGAGGTTCGTGGTTGGCACGGTCTGTGCTTAATAGGGGAGGGAAGTTGTCGGAAAGGATTGACCGGAATTTCATGCACAGGTTCAATTTTTTTATGAATTCTTTGTATCGGTATTCCTATGATGAGCATCGTAATTTAATTCCAAACTCCAAGGAGAAAACCCCATGAAAGCCCCCCTGCCCTTCCCGCTCAAATTAACCTCTTGTTTTTTGATGATGGGGATGATGACGGCTGCCAACGCAAAGGAGGATGAAACCAATGCAGAGCCGGAAATGACCATTGCCAAGTTGTTCAAGGCCTCCAGCATCGATGTCT
>NZ_JPOQ01000098.1 GCF_000735045.1 Ferrovum myxofaciens | reverse complement strand
TTAAATTATATTAAGGACCAGTATGTTAGGCGCAATAATCGGCGACATAGTCGGCTCAATTTATGAATTCGACAATCACCTCAGTAAAGAATTTGTTTTTTTTGGTGAGGATGCTAGATTCACCGACGATACCGTTTGTACTGTTGCGCTCGCGAGTGCACTTCTGGATGATTTGCCACCAGATAACGTATTGCAATCATGGTGCCTCCGATACCCAGATCGAGATTATGGCGGGATGTTCGCATGGTGGCTTAGCCTGCCAAAAATGGCACCCTATAACAGTTTTGGAAATGGCGCGGCCATGCGGGTTAGCGGTGCAGCATGGCTGGCGAATTCGTTTGAGCATGCGCTAATACTTTGCGACAGAATTACTGAAATTACTCATAATCACGAAGAAGGATTTAAAGGTGCACGGGCTACATGCCAGGCCATTTATACGGCGTTAAATGGCGCACCTGTTGAGCAGATACGCATGGCGATTCATGGAACTTATGGTTACGATTTATCGCAAAGCATAGATGAGATTCGCAGTAGTTATCTATACAACGAAACCTGCCAAGACACGGTACCTCAAGCGATCACGTGCGCATTGAATGCCAGTGATTTTGAGGATGCCATACGTAACGCCATTTCAATAGGGGGTGACAGTGACACCATTGCAGCCATTACTGGCAGTATTGCCGAGCCGCTGTTCGGCATACCTGAAACCATAGCAAATCAGGCCACTCGATTTTTGCCGGAAGAATTTAAATCCGTGATTGCGCGTGTTGGTGCACACCGAAAATATGCTTTATGAAATAACTGGTTGAGATGTGCAGAAAAGACTGATCGCTTGGCAAACTGAATGAACTAGCGGTTTCCAACACAGGGTCAATGTCAGCCTGCGACACCTCAGGGTTTCCCCCATGTCTCCCGTGGAGATTCCTTTCAGAATACAGCCAGGGCAGTGCTGCCGACACATAGCCTGGAACCGCTGCTGGACTGGTCCAACGAAAACTTGCGCCCGAATTGCTGGCTGTGTCTTTTCTGTCAACCGAATGACAGCAAATGGGCAAGATTGGTCGATGAGGATCAATTGCCTGAGTGCACTGAATCCGGGAGTTTCTATGCCGCCTGTCAGATCGTTGTAACATGATGAATGCACCACAAAAAACGATAGATTGGTACGTAGACTTGGACGACGGCTGTTGTGCCTAATGGTGTAATATGCCGAATACGATTATGCCCACCTTCACGACAAATGACCTAACATGGGCATATCCTCTTCCCGACATACTCTGTCGTAGATCTGGAATACCCTCAATTTTGTCGCTTACCCAGCACCTGAGAGAATGACTCCATGCGCCATCTGTCCAAGTCCAAACTCATGGCTTATCGTCAATGCCCAAGGCGGCTATGGCTAGAAATTCACCGTCCTGATTTGCGCGAGGATAGTACGGCCACTGAAGCCGGTTTTCAGGCGGGTTATATCGTGGGTGATATTGCCCGGAAAATCTACGACCCCAAACAGAATGGACGACTGATCGACATTCAAAGGGATGGATTTGAGGAAGCGTTCAATCTCACTCAGAAGTTCTTGGGTCAACGGCTTCCAATCTTTGAGGCGGGTTTTAAGACACAAGGAGCATTGGCATTTGCCGACATTCTTCTGCCTCACAAAAATGGCTGGCGCATGGTGGAAGTCAAATCTTCCACCTGCGTCAAGGACTATTACTATGAAGATATTGCCATTCAGACTTATGTGGCTCAAGCGGCAGGACTTTCCCTCACGAAGGTGGCCGTAGCCCATATCGATAATTCATGGGTTTACCCAGGACAGCAAGATTATCGGGGATTATTGAAGGAAGTGGATGTCACCGAAGAAACTTTATCCCGTCAAGATCAAGTTCAAGGTTGGCTCCAGGAAGCCCAGTCCATCCTGGCAAGTGCTGAACCCAAGGTTACCACCGGGAAGCAGTGCGACATCCCATACGAATGCGGGTTTCATGATTACTGCTCGGCTCAGGAGCCACAAGCCGAATATCCCATTCGATGGCTGCCTCGTTTTTCCACCGAACCCTATCGGTCTCAGGGAATAATTGACTTGCGCAATCTGCCTCCGACGGTATCACTAAACCCAACCCAACAACGCGTCAAGGAATGCACTTTGAATGGTCAGCCTTGGTTCGATGCTGCAGGAGCAGTGGCAGATTTGGCCCCTCACATTCTGCCTGGGTATTTTCTGGACTTCGAGACCATCAATCCTGCAGTTCCCACCTGGAAAGGAACTCGACCCTACCAGCAAGTTGTCTTTCAATTCAGCCTTCATCGCTTGGGAAAGAGGGGGAAACTCGAACATAAGGAATTTCTGGATTTGTCCGGGAACGACCCATCACGAACCTTTGCCATGGCCCTGATCGGTGCCTGTGGCGAAGCCGGGCCAGTATTCGTGTATAACGCTGCTTTTGAAAAATCGCGGATTTCCGAATTGGCAGAAAGATTTCCAAAATTTGCCAAGCGTCTGCTCGCCATCAATGAACGTGTTGTGGATTTATTGCCCATCGCTCGTAATCGCTACTATCACCCCAGCCAGCAGGGAAGTTGGAGTATCAAGGCAGTTCTGCCCGCCGTGGTTCCTGAACTTTCCTACCAGAATCTGGAGGGAGTGCAGGACGGGGGAAGCGCACAGGATGCTTTTCTCGAAGCCATTCACCCCGATACTTCGGTTGACCGCAAAGAACAACTTGAGCGTCAGTTACTGGCCTATTGCCAATTGGATACCTATGCCATGGTCAAATTATGGCAAGTATTCGCCGGAAAAACTCAGTGGAGACTCTGAAATGGCAAAGCGTCCTGATTCCCTGGAAACCACGATTCTGCTCCTGGAAATTCTCAAACGCATCCCCAGGAAATCCCAAGTTACGGCCACGGACCTACATAAACAACTTCAAAACGAAGGATTTATCCGTGATTTGCGCACCATTCAACGCCATTTGGATATGTTGTCCGAACACTTCGACATTGATCGGGATGAGCGCAGCAAGCCCTATGGCTACCGCTGGCTGGAACAGGCCCAGGGCATTTCGTTGCCCTCATTGACCGTTCAGGAATCATTGCTGTTGAGTTTGGCCGAGCGTCAATTACGGCTGCTGTTGCCTCAAAAACTGATGAAATCTATGTCAGGATTTTTCGATCAAGCGCGGCGAAATCTCCGACAACCTTCCACTGCTGCACAACGCGAACGGCAATGGCTCAAGAAGGTGCGTGTGGTCGCCACCTCTCAACCCCTCATGCCTCCCGTCATCGATGACGCGGTGTTTGAACAGGTCAGTACCGCTCTCTACGACAACCGTGTTCTCCTGATAGAGTATAAGAATGCTGCAGGTGAAATACGAAAATCTCGTGTCTGGCCCTTAGGGCTGGCGCAACAAGGCCCCCGTCTGTATCTCGTCTGTCGTTTCAGTGGATATGACAATGAACGATGCCTGGCGTTGCACCGCTTCATAAAGGCAGAAGTTCTCATGGAACAGTTTCCCTACCCCAGTGATTTTGATCTGGAGAAATTTGACGAAGACGGACGATTTGGCTACGGCCAAGGACAACGGATTCAACTTCATTTCCACATTACCAAGGATGCCGGATTTCATCTGACCGAGTCCCCTCTGTCCCTCGACCAAAAAGTAATCGAGCATGAGGAGCATTATGAAATCACGGCCACCGTTGTGGACTCGGCCATGCTGATCTGGTGGTTGCGTGGGTTTGGTGAAGAGGTTTGGGGAGTGGAAAGGTCAGACATCTGACCGGAGGAAGTTCTGAAATGGATGCGCCTCCTTATTGATCATGGTTGGGCATATCATAATGAACAAGTATCATCGAGAAATTATCGGGCGCACCTGCCGACAGAATCGCATTCCGCCACACTTCAACCTGAGCCTGGGGCGAATGTGTAACCGCATAGAGATTCTGTAAGCGGGCATCTCCCAAGGTGTCATGCACTCCATCCGTACACACCAGCAACGATTCTCCGGGCAGGAATAAAGTATCCCGTTTGTGAAACTGAAATTCCGTTTCCTCATCATCGGCCACCAGACACGAATCCAGAGAATAGTAAAAACTGGCATATTCTTTCCCGGATTCGGCTTCCCCTCTGGCAATCATGGAATTAATCAGAGTATGGTCATGGGACAGCTGGATCCACTGACTACTCTCTGAAATCTGGTAGACACGACTGTCTCCCACATTCAGCACGGTACAGCATTTGGCCAAACACTGAACTGCGGCCAAGGTGGTGGCCGACCCAAAGGTCTTCCCCTTGGCCAGAACATCGCAAAGATGTCCGTGAACGCGTCTAAGTACATGACGATCAAAATCTGCACCTTTGCCCAATTCAGTGACCAAGGAGGTCAGCACTGCCCGGCTTGCTTTTTCGGAGAAGGGACTCATGCCCACGCCATCAGCAACTGCCACAGATAAGAGCGGTCGACGAGTGACATAGCCGGATGGAGGAACATCATTTTTCTGGAAAATTTCCTGGCCATTCCACAGGCAATCCTGCTGCTTGGGAAACTGCTTGTTCTTGCCATGATGCTGGGTAAACCCAACGGTATAGGACACTTTATGTTTCTCCCGAACAACTTTGGCCAGTTGGAACAAGTCTGATTGAACCCATGTTACCCTGATGCGCATCGTTATGTGTCGCAGAGAAATTATGATGCCGTGAAAAACCGTTTCAATAATCATGCATCCCATGGTATGTAATGCATCAACTCATTCAACACCGAATTTTAAAGCGACATACTCTGTCATCAGATTGAAGATAATGGTCTTCTCAACGAGGAGAAAACCATGCCTGTCAGGTCTGGCCATAACTGCATACTCAGCAATCATTTTGCTCCGGAAGCCTTTTCCGACATCCCCCAGTTCTGTGGTTTACGCAACCTGACCCAGAAAACGGACTCTCCATGCCCCTATCAGAATCTGGTAACACGATCCCATATCCGAGGCCTGGTGGCCGTTCCATCTGGTCGGGTGACGGTGGAGGATATGGGACATGCCGATGAAGCAGCCACAAAAAACTTACTTCCCCCCAAATCGCATGCCCTTTTCCGGAAAAGACTGTATTTTGAATTGAAGGATGGCAGCCGATTGCAGGACCCTGAAGGAGTCAAAACCGCAGTACTTATGAGCGTCTGGTTGTTTCTCGATGTCGATCGCGAGTTACTCGCCGCACTGATATAAAAATGGTATCTTGTCACATCTGAAGAAGAATCGGCGATGTACAAACTCTGCACCCAAGGACGAAACCCAGTGACAAAGCCCTATCCGTACATCACCGATGAGCGATCAAATGAAAAGATCACCGCGCTTATCTATGCTCTCTATGCGGCGTCATTTCTGGTTGGAATCACAGCTATCGCAGCCATCATGATGAATTACATTAAGCGTGAAGATGTGGTCGGTACCTATTTGGAAAGCCATTTTCGCTGGCAAATTCGAACCTTTTGGTTCGCCATGATGTACTCCAGCATCGGGGTAATCTTGCTACTCATACTAATTGGATGGCCCATCCTGATTGCTACTGGATTCTGGGTAATCTACAGGATCACCAAAGGTTGGTTGAGGTTATTCGACCGAAGGGCGATGTATG
>NZ_JPOQ01000097.1 GCF_000735045.1 Ferrovum myxofaciens | reverse complement strand
GATACGTTGCGCATGGCTGGCCTGCGACCGATTCAAATTTGGGTGCCGGATACACGACGGCCGGACTTCGCTGAGGAATGCCGCCGTCAGTCCCGCCTCGTCGCTCAGACGGACATGGTCGATACAGATCTGCAACACTTCATGGATGAAGCCTTGGCGGACATGGAAGGCTGGACGGAATGATGCGGGGTGATTTTGTAACCATTGTCATGCAAGGCGACTTTGGTAAACCAAGACCCGCCTTGGTAATTCA
>NZ_JPOQ01000096.1 GCF_000735045.1 Ferrovum myxofaciens | reverse complement strand
CGTATAAAACGCGTGTCCGATGCGGAATTTTTGTGCTTGTACCTCAAAGTACAAAGAAATTCGGCTATTGACAGCTATCGCCTCATTGCTGCCGGATGAACTGTCATGGGTTCAAAGGCAGGTATCTGAGTTGAGCGGACGCTTGGCACGCCCATCCACCGACAGGAGGTCGGCCTTATGCAAAGCTTTCCATAGGCCGAACTGCCGACAGACGCTTTATCTGGATAGCTTTCAAATCCAACCATATTTTGCACGAAACAGCGTGAAATTATCGACCTGAAAGCCTCTATCCAACCTCAGAATGCAAATAGCCTGATTATCTTTGTCGGCCGATTTGTCTGCGGCGGTATTCGCCCGGAGTCAAGCCCACCACGCGCTTGAAAGCCCTATTGAACGCGCCATCCGTTTCGTAACCCACCCGTTCAGCGATTCTGGCTAGTGCCAGATCGCTGTTACCCAGCAGGCACCGAGCCCGGTACATGCGCCAGTTCGTCAGATGGTCGAGCGGTGGAATACCGACGATTCCCCTGAAATATTGGGCAAAAGCCGAGCGGGACATTCCGGCTGAAGCCGCCAAGGACTCCACTGTCCATGCTTTCTCCAGATTGCCATGCATTGCGCAAATCGTCGCACCGAGGCGACGGTCTGATAATCCGGCAATCCAGCCGGTCGTGCCTTTCAGACAGGAATTGAAATGGGCTCGCACTGCCTGCATGAACAGAACATCTGCCAAGCGATTGACTACCAATCTGGCGCCCATTCCCTGTTCCAAAGTTTCCATCTTGATCAACTGCAGCGTGGCGTGAAGCAGATGGGCGCGTGTGCCTCCCATGTCAGCATGAACAACCGGTGGCAGCACTGAAATAAGCGGCTCGCCACCTGTGGTATTGAAAGCAAAGCGGCCAGCGACAATGTCGGTTGGCATGCCGTCTCCACCGAAAGCAATTGTATCGCCAGAACCTTCACCAAAGATTTCCGTGCAGGATTTCACAGGACTTTGCAGGTCATCACGCAGGGCAAATCGCACATCGGAACGTACGATGAAGCAATCGTTTTCGGTCAATTCCAAAGGCTTTTCCAGCCCTTCCGCCGTCAACCAGCAATTGCCGCGCAGGACGAGGAAAAATCGGATATGCGGTCCGTTCAGGAACGAGATTCCCCATGGCGCCTTCGCTTCGAGTCGGGCGTAGAGAGCGCTTTCGATGCGCATAGCAGAAAAAACATCTTCGATTGGATCCATGGAATTCAGACGATTAGATAATAAAACAGGATTATAAGGCATTTATCGTACATAAAAAGGCGGTATCTTGGCATTGCTCACATCACATAAGGAAAATCAACATGAGTGCCTATCGCCTTGAACAGTTCAAAACCATTGACGACCTCGTGCTTCACGACGAGGAATCCCATAAACCAGGGCGCCATGAAGTACTCGTACGTGTACGTGCCAGTTCGCTCAATTACCGTGATCTGGCGATTCTTCACGGAAATTACCCGATGTCGTGCGCACCCGGTCACATCCCGCTCTCCGACGGTGCCGGAGAAGTCATCGAAGTAGGCGATGGCGTAGAACGCTTTGAAATCGGGAGCCGTGTTGCCAATATAGTCTTTCGCCGCTGGTTAGGTGGTCGTTTCCAATTATCCGCCATCAACGAACAATACGGCAGCAACAGCGATGGCTGGCTGACCGAATATAAGGTTGTCAACGAGGAAGCCTTGGTGTCTATTCCCGCCCATCTGTCATTCGAAGAAGCCGCCACACTACCTTGCGCGGCCGTCACGGCATGGTCGGCATTGGCCGGTATCACTGCGGGAGACACTGTTCTGACGCAAGGCAGTGGGGGCGTGTCGCTGTTTGCGGTGCAACTGGCAAAACTGCTGGGTGCTCGGGTCATTGCCACCACATCCTCCATGGAAAAAATGGTGAAATTGAAAAATCTGGGTGCCGATGAAGTGATCAATTACATGGCAACACCAGATTGGGACGGTGAAGTACGCAGGCTCACCAACGGGCAAGGGGTGGACCGGGTTGTTGAAGTAGGTGGTCCGGGCACGCTTCAAAAATCAATAAAATCATGCGCCATCGGCGGGGAGGTCGTACTGATCGGTTTTCTGGCCAGCAGTTCAGATGCAATCGATTTCATGAACCTGTTTATGGGAGGCGTCTCTCTTCGAAGAATAGCCGTAGGTAGTCGGGATGATTTCGAGAACATGAATCGCGCCATTACACAGCACAAGTTGAGGCCAGTGATTGATCACGTATTTCCGTTCATGGATGCAAAGGAAGCATGGCAGTATTTCGACGACCGCAAACATTTCGGCAAGGTCGTGATTGCCCATTGAGGTGAGGGTTATTGGGCTCTCCTACACGAATACAGTTGGCTTCACGGATTACGTCTTCGCCCTGACACATCTCCGGGGTTCCGCTTTGCATCGCAGATTCGGGATCCGGAGGATACCAAAATGCCCTGGCTCGGATGGTATTCCTTGATTTCCGTTTCCTGAGAGACGACCTCATCAACACCGCAAGAATCGGGTGGAAATGCACTCTATACTCAGCGATACTTCACCTGCACCAACTATCTGGATTAATCGTGAATCTTGCTAGTTTTATCAGACTGCTCACCCTGGCGGCCATCTGGGGCGCCTCCTTCCTGTTCACGCGCATCGGCGCGCCGGTACTGGGGTCGGTTATTTTGGCCGAATTCCGCGTCGGCCTCGCTGCATTATTTCTGGCGATCGTAGCCGGATTTCTGCATAAGCCACTCAATGTCAAACAGCATTGGCGGCACTACCTCATGCTGGGCATATTCAACGGGGCTTTGCCTTACCTGCTATTCGGGTTTGCAGCGCAGACGCTTTCGGCCTCAGCAATGTCTATTCTGAATGCCACGTCGCCCATATGGGGAACATTGATCGGTTCAGTGTGGACCCGCCATCCGCCGAATGGCCGCACCGCGTTGGGGTTAGGGTTGGGCATCATTGGTGTTGGCTTGGTCGTCGGAGTTGGCCACTTAACCGCACAACGGGGTGCTGGGGTTGCTATCGCAGCCGCGCTGCTGGCCGCATTCTCCTTTGGCATAGCCACAACCTATGCGAAGACCGCAAAGTCAGAGGACGGTTTTTCCAATGCGCATGGCAGCATGTGGGCAGCAAGTTTGGTCATTGCACCAGCCGTCCCCTTTGCGTCAGTAACAACTCCTCCGGGCACAGTTGTCATGCTGGCAGTTGTTGCCGTGAGCATCGTCTGTACCGGAATAGCGTTTTTGCTTTATTTTCGACTGATTCGGGACATTGGTGCGACCTCTGCGCTCACCGTGACATTCCTGATTCCCGTGTTCGGAATTCTGTGGGGCAGCCTCTTTCTGGGCGAAGTCGTCACCCCAGGAATGATGGCCGGATCGTTCATTGTTATTGTCGGCACGGCATTAGTTACCGGGTACAATCCCGCAACGCTGTTATTCCGCAGGGCAACCGGGAATGCATGACACCTTTGCAGATCAAGCGAGGCAATATGAGTTGGTCGCCCGCGCGATTGAATTTATACGCAACCATGCAAGGCACCAACCCTCACTCGTTGAAATATCCGAAAATATCGGGATGAGCGAGTTCCATCTGCAAAAAGTCTTCTCGAAATGGGCTGGCGTTTCACCCAAACGGTTCTTGCAGTATGTGACGAAAGAATATGTCAAGCAAGCATTGCGAAGTCCGAAAGACGTATTGTCAGTCACGATGGAAGCGGGCTTGTCGAGCCCGGGACGGTTGCACGATTTGATGGTGAACTGTGAAGCAATGTCGCCCGGAGAAATTAAATCCATGGGAGCGGGTCTTGAGATATGGTTTGGTAACGCGCCCACTCCATTCGGCAATGCCCTCATCGCCTGGACTCAGCGCGGCATATGCAATTTTTGGTTTGTGGATGGAGATGCCTTGGCAAACGCTTGAGTGACCGTGTGACTGCAATAGGTTCAGAACTGCCGTTTCAGCAATAGGCCCAACCAACTGCGTTTTTCGAAGGTCAGGCACGAAGGTCGAATTTCAATCAGGATGGCGAGTCTTTAATCAGCTTCGATCGATCAAAAAAATAGTCCGATCCAACCTCTGATTGCAAATAGCCCAAAAAAATAATGGCCATTCTGTCCACATGAATCCCTGGTGGGTTACCATCGAATTTTTACCCAGACCGAATGGACAATCCGTGACTGCCCTGTCTGACCTGCTCGCCTCTTACCGCCAGATTGCCCAGACCCAGCGTGAGAAAGGGACCTACTTCGAGAAGTTGATCCTGTGCTATTTGAAGGCAGAACCCAAATATCGGGACCTGTACCAGGACGCCTGGATGTATGAGGACTGGGCACATCGCCAAGGTCAAACGGGTCAGGACAGCGGGATCGATCTGGTGGCTGAAGTACGCGGGACGGGAGAGTTTCACGCCATCCAGTGCAAACTGTATGCCGAAGATTACAAACTCCAGAAGGGTGACATCGACAGTTTTCT
>NZ_JPOQ01000095.1 GCF_000735045.1 Ferrovum myxofaciens | reverse complement strand
GACAAGATGACCCTTTCCAAAGCCATTCGAAAACTTGAGGAAGCTGGGCTGGTCAATCGGGAGTCTTCAACTTCGGATACCCGTGCCATACAGGTTCGATTCACTGTCGCGGGACGCAAACTGATTCACCAGGCCATCATTGCCGTCGAGCGCGCCGACGATGAATTTTTCTCGTGCCTCACGGAAGGCCAAATAGAGACTTACAAGGCACTGACCCTTGCCATCATCGCGGGCAACAATCCATGAAGCGCTACTGGATTGGCGTTGCATCGAAAGAACATGTCAGCGCTGGCGTGGCTGGTGGATTCAGTCAGTTATGCCACGGAAAGGCCCTGCCGCTCAAACGCATGGCGGTGGGCGACTGGCTCATCTATTACTCGCCCAGGGAACAATTCGACGGAACCGTTCCTTGCCAGAAATTCACGGCCATTGGCAAAGTCGTCGGTGACAAGGTCTATCCCTTTGAAATGTTCCCTGGATTTGTTCCCTACCGGCGTGATATCCATTTTCTGAAAGCGACCGATACGCCCGTTCGCCCGCTTCTTGAGCAACTTTCTTTCATTAAGGACAAGAGTCGGTGGGGCTATGCTTTCCGATTCGGACATCTGGAAATTCCAAAAGCCGATTTCGAGTTGATCGTGACCGGTATGCTAGGGCGCATTCCAGCGGATGATTGACGATGCCCCGTTGCTCGATTCTGTCAATTGCCGAGCGAGTTGGCCTGCCCCCGAAACTCACGACGGTAGAGTGACGGGGAAATCCGTAAAACATCCCTGAACTGCTGACGCATCGACACCGACGAGCCAAAGCCTGCCCTTGCGGCAATCAGATCGATGGGCTGATCTGTGGTTTCAAGCAAGCGTTGAGCCAGAGCCAAGCGCTGGTGGCGAAGCCAGTCGCTTACCGTGGTTCCGGTAGCCTTCCTGAAATGGCGGGTAAAAGTGCGGCGGCTCATCCTGGCCTGTTCGACCAGCGTATCAATATCCAAAAGCCGATCAAGATGAAGAACCGCCCAGTCGAGCACTGCCGACAATCGTTTATCTTTCCCTTCAATAGGAAGCGGCAATTCGATGTACTGCGCCTGTCCACCCTGTCGGTGCAATGGAACCACCATGCGACGTGCCACACGGCTGGCAATCTCGGCACCGTACCACTTACCCAGCAGATGCAGGCAGCAATCGATTCCCGCCGAAACACCCGCAGATGTCACCACATCGCCGTCGTCCACATAGAGGACATCAGGGTTGATCTGGATGCGCGGGTAACGATATGCCAGTTCGCGGGCGCAGAGCCAGTGGGTCGTAGCAGGATGTCCATCAAGAATGCCGGCCGCAGCCAGTACGAATGTTCCCAAACATAATCCAACCAGACAGGCTCCGCGTGCATGGGCCGCGCGTAATGCCTCGAGGAGTGGTTCCGGTGGCAACACCTGCGGATCGTGCCAACTTGGGACAATGACAGTATCAGCGCTGGCCACCCCTTCGAGACCATAGGGCACCGTGATGGTGAAACCGGACGCAGTCGACAGCGATCCTGCTTCTACCGCGCATATGCGCAAGTCAAAACGCGGCACCCCCGCCGCGCTGCGGTCTGTTCCAAAGACCTCGCAGGGAATGGAGAGATGAAAGGGGCTGATGCCTTCGAAAGCGATTACGGCGATGGTGAGAATAGTCACGCGACTTCCAAGACTGGAACTATGGCCTGATTTTATCGGAGATTGTCTTACAGGTCACTATCAGTCGTGGATGATTGGAGAAATAATATCCCTATGACGCCACAATCCTGTGGGCGTTGTACCAAAGATAGTCCACAAGGAGTATCCCCATGCCATCCCACCGCCATGCTCTGCTTGTCATTGATGTGCAGAACGAATATATTACCGGCAACCTGCCCATCGAATACCCCGCTATTCGGCACTCCCTGACCAATATCGGCAGAGCCATGGATGCCGCACTATTAGCGGATGTACCCGTTATCGTCGTCCAGAACACTTTGCCCGCTGGGGCGCCCGTTTTTTCCAAAGGATCTCCCGGTTGGGAACTCCATCCATCCGTCCGTTCCCGACCATACAGCCATTACATTGAAAAGACCCTGCCCAGCGCTTTCGCTGGCACTGACCTGGCCGGGTGGCTGAGCCGAAACGACATCGATACGCTGGTCGTGGTCGGCTATATGACCCACAATTGCGCTGACTCGACCATCAAACATGCGTTGCACGCTGGCCTGGCCGTGGAGTTTCTCACGGATGCCGCTGGGTCACTCCCCTACGATAACCATGCGGGCCGGGCCACCGCCGAGGAAATTCATCGGGTATTTACGGTTGTCCTGCAGTCGCGTTTTGCCGCAGTAGCAACGACCGATGAATGGATCGAGGCACTGAAAACAGGAAAAGCTCTTCCTCGCGATAACATCTATGGATCCAACCAGCGGGCACGCGGTTTAAGGGATGCCTCATGAGCAGATGTGGACAAACACGATGATCCAATTGCGTCTCCTCATGGTTGAAGATGTCGCCACCATTGAAAATTGGCCGAAGTATTCGGCTGAGTTCGACGATCTGGATTACGCCCTGAGGCAGGACGGGTGGCTCTCAGAATTTCAAAACCGGCCAAATATCTGGCGTTTTGCTGCCGAACAGTCAGGACAATTGATAGCCTTCACGATCCTCGCCACCACTGCAGTGGGAGAAGCCGAATTTCGGATTGCTTTGCGCTCAGATAAAGCCGGTCAAGGACTGGGCTGGATCGTTACTTCGGAAACACTGGAAAAAGGCTTTGATGAAATCGGTCTGACACGCATCCATCTCATCGTGCGCAAAAACAACCTGCGGGCTATCCGGTTGTATCATCGTCTGGGATTCACTCTGCGGGGAGAGTGTCACAAGGATGTCAATCGGAAGCCAACGCATTTTTTGATGTTGGATCTCCAACAAAACGATTATCTGGCAGCAATGGCCATTTCTAAAGCCAGACGATAAATGGCAAGGTTCATCAACTTTCTCCGCCGAGTATTCAAAACATCATAACGCCACTCATGACGGTCACTGCCTGACCGGTCAGCAATACCCGATCAAATTTGACTTCGCACCCTATTGAACCGCCACGCTTCGAGACCTGTCTGGCATTCAGGAAAGTTCTGCCCAACCTCCGAGCCCAGTAAGGAGCGAGTTCACAATGGGCGGAGCCACAGACGGGATCTTCGGGAACTCCCAACTTGGGTGCAAAAAAACGACTGACAAAATCAACTGTTTTCCCTGGGGCAGTGGCGATGACACCCCGCAGATCCAATTGAGCCAATAATTCCTGGCGGGGCTGAAGTGCGAGAACCGTCTCCTCATCCTCGAAGACTGCCAGATAATCATCGGCGCACCATACTTCCACAGGAGAGACCCCCAAACCTTCCGCCAACCGATCGGGACAGATGCACTGCCTGGGTGGCAAGGCAGGAAAATCCATTTCTAAGCCGCGCTCATTTTTTCGTACCGACAGTTTTCCACTCAATGTGTCGAACACCAGCAAAACTTTGGTATGGTCAAGACGTTCGAATATCACATGGGCCGTGGCCAGGGTGGCATGGCCGCAAAGAGAGACTTCCTTGATCGGAGTAAACCAGCGCAGTTCGAAGCCATCTTCGGAAGGTACGAAGAACGCAGTTTCCGAAAGGTTATTTTCCGCTGCAATCGCCTGGAGCAAGCCATCATTCAACCAATATTCCAAGGGACAAACAGCAGCGGGATTCCCCTCGAAAGGTCGAGTAGCAAAGGCATCCACCTGAAAGATATTGAGATTCATATTTAAAGTTCGTCTCAGGTTATTTTCAGAAGTACTTCTCCATGGATTCTGCCAGTTCCAGTGCCTGATGGGTTCCTTGAGTACGCAGCCCCTGAATCACGCCGTCCCGATTCTGTTCCGGTTGATTCTGACTGATTTTCCATTTTCCGAGTAAACGGATAATGGTGAGTTCGACGCCAACGATGGAACTCGTCAGGCGCTCGATAAAGTCCGGGGGGGTGTCCGCAATCGACCAGGGGGAACCAAAGACCGATTCCTGTTGTTTGGTGAGTGAACCGCTCTGTTCCCGGACCCATGCCGCATCATCGATCACGCGCAACTGACCATAAGCATGGACGACAGCGTAATTCCAGGTGGGAACCCCCTTGCCATGATCCCTTACGGTGGGATACCAGCAGGGTGAAATATAGCCATCCGGACCGTGGAATATGACTAGTACAACATAACATCAAACAACTTACATATCATTCCAAGCCCAGATCGAAGTTACTCCACCGGAAGACAACCGGGTGTTCGTTCCATTCGGCAATCCCTTTTTCGATGCGGCCCTTCAGTTC
>NZ_JPOQ01000094.1 GCF_000735045.1 Ferrovum myxofaciens | reverse complement strand
CACATCCAGAAGATTCTTGAGTCCGGACTGGTGATAACTGTTGAGATAGGCATACTCCAGTACGTCCTCGTTCTCATGACCGTAGATATCCACATGTTTTTCCAGGATAATCTTGTCCTGGGTGAGAGTCCCGGTCTTGTCCGTGCACAGCACATCCATGGCCCCAAAATTCTGAATGGAGTTGAGGCGCTTGACGATCACCTTCTTGCGGGACATGGCCAGGGCTCCCTTGCCCAGATTGACCGTGACGATCATGGGCAACATTTCCGGAGTCAGCCCCACCGCCACCGCCACCGCAAACAGGAAAGCCTCCATCCAGTCGCCCTTGGTAAATCCATTGATCAGGAAAACCAGCGGAGTCATGACAAAAATGAATCGGATCATGAGCCAGGTGAACTGGCGGATGCCCCGGTCAAAACTGGTCAGGTTCTTTTCGCCCGTGACCAACTGGGCCAGACGCCCAAAGTAAGTCAGTGCGCCGGTATGCACGATCACTGCCGTTGCCGTGCCACTGACCACATTGGTCCCCATGAAGCAGACATTGTTGAGTTGAAGGGGCGCACGCGTCGTATCGGTTTCAGCCGCAAAAAACTTTTCCACCGGCAAGGCTTCGCCCGTCAGCGAGGATTGGTTGATGAACAAATCCTTGGCCGTCAACAGCCGCACATCTGCCGGAATCATGTCCCCGGCCGAGAGTTGAATCACATCCCCAGGTACCAGTTCCGCAATGGGAACCTCGCGCCGTTGGGGGCCATGGGGATGCAAATGAATATTGAAATAACGATTGACCTCATCGGGAACCCCGCTGCGCCGATCCTTGCGCAACACCGTCGCGGTGGTACTCACCATTTCGCGCAACCGTTCGGCGGCATTGGTGGAGCGGTACTCCTGCACAAACGTCAGGGTAATGCTGATGACCACCATCAGGGCAATGATGGTGGCTGCCTCCCGGTCTCCCAGATAGAGGGACAGCACCGCCAGGGCGATCAACAGCAGGTTGAGGGGATTCTTGAAATAGGAAAGGAGTTGGCGCAGGGGCCCCACTCGGGCCTCCTGTGCCACAGTATTGGCACCATACACCCCCAAGCGGTCCTCTGCTTCCCGATCGAGCAATCCCTCCACAGAACTGTCCAGCCGACGCAGGGCCAACTCGCTTTCACAGTGGGCCACTTCCAGCAACAATGTGGAGTCGCTCTGGCCTGGGGGGGCGGAGGAACGGGGTGAAATGTTCCGTTTGAAAAAGATGCCACGAAAATCTGCCATACAACCTCCTGACCGGTCATCCCGGTATTCAGTCATGGTCAGATTAAGAGATTATGACGAGAACCCTTGGGAAAACCGTTGTTCATTCAACGGACGTAAACTAGAACACTCCAAGATGGACTCCAACGTCATGCGAAGTCGCGATTCTCTGACAAAAAATGGGCTCTGTCAATGGCACTCGTATTTTTTCTTCAATCCTGCCCCACATGGAGCCAAATGTCTCCTGTACTGCCTTGATATTCTTCTTCCTGCGCCCCATGTAGGCCTCAGGACCCTCAATGATTCAGGAGTGCACCATGCGATTTGACAAACTGACCACCAAATTTCAGGAAGCTTTTGCCGATGCGCAGAGTTTGGCTCTGCGTCATGACCATGCCAACATCGAACCGGTCCATCTGTTGCAAGCCCTTCTGGATCAACAGGACGGAACCACGGCTTCGCTGCTGGCTCGTGCCGACATTCAGGTACAACCCCTGAAACAAGGGCTGCCTCCTCTTCTGGAGCGGGTTGCCCATCACTCCACCCCAAACGGAGAGATCAGCGTCTCCCGTGATCTCAACACCCTGCTCAACCTGACGGAGAAGGAAGCCCAGAAGCGTCATGACCCTTTCATCGCTTCCGAACTTTTTCTGCTGGCCCTGTGCGATGATAAAGGCGAAGTGGGACGCCTGTTTCGCCAGCACGGCGCTCAACGCCCCCGCCTCGAAAAGGCGATCGAAGCTCTGCGCGGCGGTGCCGGGGTAACCAGTCAAGAAAGCGAAGGGACCCGTGAGTCCCTCAAAAAATACACCCTGGATCTCACCGAACGAGCCCGGCTCGGCAAACTGGATCCCGTCATCGGAAGAGATGATGAAATCCGTCGGGTCATTCAGATCCTGCAACGCCGCAGCAAGAATAATCCGGTACTGATCGGTGAACCCGGCGTCGGCAAAACCGCCATCGTCGAAGGACTGGCCCAGCGTATCGTCAATGACGAAGTCCCCGACAGTCTGCGGCACAAGCGCGTACTGGCACTGGATATGGCCGCCTTGCTGGCGGGGGCCAAATATCGCGGAGAATTCGAGGAACGTCTCAAAGCCGTACTCAAGGAGTTGGCCCAGGACGAAGGACAGACCATCGTTTTCATCGACGAACTCCATACCATGGTGGGCGCCGGCAAGGCAGAGGGTGCCCTGGATGCAGGCAACATGCTCAAGCCGGCTCTGGCGCGGGGAGAGTTGCACTGCGTGGGAGCCACGACCCTGGATGAATACCGCAAATACGTCGAGAAGGATGCTGCCCTCGAACGGCGTTTTCAGAAGGTGCTGGTGGGCGAACCCACGGTAGAAGACACCATTGCCATTCTGCGTGGTTTGCAGGAAAAGTACGAACTCCATCATGGGGTGGACATCACGGACCCGGCCATCGTAGCGGCGGCGGAACTGTCCCAGCGCTATATCACCGACCGCTTCCTGCCCGACAAGGCCATCGACCTGATCGATGAAGCGGCTGCACGACTCAAAATGGAAATCGATTCCAAGCCTGAATCCATGGACAAATTGTTCCGGCGCCTGATCCAGCTCAAGATCGAGCGCGAGGCGGTACGGCGCGAGAAAGATGATGCGTCCCAGAAACGCCTGGCCTTGCTGGAAGAGGAAATTCATAAACTGGAACAGGAATACGCAGATCTGGAAGAAGTCTGGAAAGCCGAAAAGGCCCAGGTACAAGGTTCCCAACACGTCAAGGAAGCCCTGGACCGGGCCCGTGCAGAAATGGAATCGGCCCAGCGGCAGGGCGACTTGCAGAAAGCCTCGGAACTCAAATACGGTCGGATCCCTCAACTGGAAGCCCAGTTACGTCAAACCACCGAAAGCAACGGCAAATCTCAACCCCTCAGACTGTTGCGCACCCAGGTGGGAGCAGAAGAAATTGCTGAAGTGGTGTCGCGCGCCACAGGCATCCCTGTGGCCAAAATGATGCAAGGGGAACGGGAAAAGTTGCTGCGCATGGAAGATTATCTGCACCAGCGCGTGGTTGGACAGGACGAAGCGGTGCGCCTGGTCTCCGACGCCATTCGGCGCTCCCGTTCCGGTCTGTCCGACCCCAACCGACCCTATGGTTCCTTCCTGTTCCTGGGACCTACGGGGGTGGGAAAAACAGAACTCTGCAAAACCCTGGCCAACTTCCTGTTCGACTCGGAAGATCATCTGATTCGCATCGACATGTCGGAATATATGGAAAAACATTCCGTTGCCCGTCTCCTCGGTGCCCCGCCTGGCTATGTCGGCTTTGAAGAAGGCGGCTATTTGACGGAAGCCGTGCGGCGCAAGCCTTATGCCGTCATCCTGCTGGATGAGGTGGAAAAAGCGCACCCTGACGTCTTCAATGTCCTGCTCCAGGTCCTGGACGACGGACGCATGACTGATGGACAGGGGCGAACAGTGGATTTTCGTAACACGGTGGTGGTCATGACCTCCAATCTGGGATCGCAAATGATCCAGCAAATGGCCGAAGACGATCAGGCCGTCATAAAATTAGCCGTCATGGCCGAAGTCAAGACCCATTTCCGCCCTGAATTCGTCAATCGCATCGACGAAATCGTGGTCTTCCATGCCTTGGGAGAAGCTCAGGTCCGCGCCATTGCCCGTATCCAGATGGCTCAATTGACCCGCCGACTGGCAAAAATGGAACTGACTCTGGAGGTGAGCGATACCGCCCTCGATCAACTGGCCGCCGTGGGTTTCGACCCGGTTTATGGGGCCCGCCCCCTCAAACGGGCGATTCAGAGCGAATTCGAGAACCCCCTGGCCCGTCGCATCCTGGAAGGCGCCTTCCTACCCGGCAGCACGATCCAGGCAGACTGGAAAGGAGGGCAGTTCCTGTTCAAAACCTCTCCTGAATAAACTTTCCCGGCCCCAGTCCATCGCAACTCCTGTTGGCTGTGTAGTCATTTTCGAGCCATTCATGATAGACCTCTCGTTCTTCCTCGCCGGCCGTACGAAAACTAATTAAGTTACGATGCAACTGACAATAACATCCCCATGTTCTCACTCATCATCGGGTGAGGGTGGGGGGTGTCCGTCATAGATCAGGTTACGTCGTCTCTGCAGATAGGCGTCGCGCATGAAGGCATAGGGATCCAGAGCGGCAGTATCCAGAACGTTGGAGGCCGCCAGAAGGTTGGTACGGGTATTCAGCACATCCACAGAGCCGATTTCGATCTGCTTGGTCCAGGTCGTATTGAGGTAGGGATAGATCGTCCAGGGATATTCGCCCACTAACCCCAGGGAATCCCGCAGCGTACTGGGACCCAGGATCGGAATAACGAAGTAACTGCTGTTTTCCCAACCCCAAACCGCCATGGTTTGACCAAAGTCCTCGTGGTGACGCTCCAACCCCACCGGGGTTGCCACATCAAACAAGCCGAAGATGCCCACCGTGGTATCAAGCAAAAAGCGCCCACCATCGACGCCTCCCTGACGAACTTTCCCCTGCAGAAAATCATTGACCGTTGTACTCAGATCGGAAAGATTGGCAAAGAAGTTGGTCACCCCGGCGCGCACAAAATCCGGAGCCACCGCGCGATAGCCTTCTGCCACCGGCTTGATGACATGTCGGTCCAGCGTATCGTTGATGCCAAACATGGTGCGGTTATAACTTTGCAGGGGGTCTTCTGCCGTGCTGCTTCCCGCAGGAACGCTGGCGCATCCGCCCAGTCCCAGCATCATCACTGTCGGTAATAGTGTCTTCCACCGCCTCATGCTTTTTCTCCTTGCGCACATCTCAATGACCCTATGGGGGCGGAGCGAGATTATAAACGGAAAAATTTCCCAGAATGTTACAGAAACTTTCCGATCAGTTCCGCAATGGGACCCTTTTCAGCGGCTACACCATGAGTCGGCTGGCTTTGGGCAATGGCCGTATCCGGATCTTTCAGGCCATGTCCGGTGAGGGTCGCCACGATCGTCGAACCCGCCTTGATGCGTCCCGCCTTCAAATCCTTGAACAGACCGGCCAGGGAAGTGGCGGAGGAAGGCTCACAGAAAATACCTTCGGTCCGGGCCAGAAGTGCCTGAGCCGCCAGAATTTCCGCATCGGTACATTCGTCGAACCAACCACCGGATTCCTGCACTGCGGCCCAGGCCAGGGACCAAGACATGGGATTGCCGATGCGGATGGCCGTTGCAATGGTTTCCGGATGAGCCACGGGCCCCCCGCGCATGAAGGGCGCAGATCCGGCGGCTTGGTAACCCACCATGATGGGTCGACGGGTCGTCAAGGGCACAGGGCCGTGATAGGGACACTGGCCCTGGCAATGGCCGCAGGCGGCCGTCTGCACCCCACTGGCCTCACAATACCCGCTCCAATGTGCGCTGATATTACCCGCATTGCCCACCGGCAATACATGGTAATCAGGGGCCGTTCCCAGGGCTTCGACGATTTCAAAGGCCACGGTCTTTTGCCCCTGCAAGCGGTACGGATTCACCGAGTTGACCAAGGCGACGGGCATTTCTGCCGAAATTTCCTGTACCAGACGCATACCATCGTCGAAATTACCCTGGATTTGCAGCACCACAGCCCCATGCATCATGGCCTGCGCCAATTTTCCCAGGGCAATCTTGCCCTCCGGGATGAGCACGAAGGAAGTCATGCCGGCCCGCGCTGCGTAGGCCGCCGCCGCGGCAGAGGTATTCCCCGTGGAGGCGCAGATGATGGCCTGCGACCCGGCTTCCAGAGCCTTGGTTACGGCCAGGGTCATCCCGCGGTCCTTGAAGGACCCGGTGGGATTCAAACCCTCGAACTTCACCAGGATCCTTCCGTCGAAGCCCAAGGTATCCGGCAAACGCTGCAATTCAATGAGCGGAGTGTTGCCCTCGTTGAGAGTTACGATGGGGGTGTGCTCGGAAACCGGCAAACGGTCCCGATAGCGGTGAATCAAACCTTGATAGTGAGCCATGGCAGTTGTCTCAGTCATAAAAAATCAGGAAGAAAGGGTTTCGAGGCGTAAACGCACCACGGGTGCAGCGATACTTTCCAGGCTCTCGATTTCTGCAATGGCGGCATCGATGGCCCGTTCCTGCGCGACATGGGTCAACATGATCACGTCCACCCGCTCTTCCCCTGCTGCCGGTTCCTTCTGGAGCATGGCTTCGATGGAAATATTCTGCTGCGCCAGGATGCGTGTGACCTCGGCCAATACGCCGGGTCGGTCGGTGGCACGCAGACGCAGATAGTAGGCCGTTTCAATCTCGGCCACCGGCAGCACCACTTCGTTACGCACCTGGTCGGGCTGAAAAGCCAGATGGGGCACCCGATGTCCGGGATCAGAACCGGTCATGCGCGCGATGTCCACCAGATCCGCCACCACCGCCGAACCGGTGGGTTCGGCCCCGGCCCCGGCCCCGTAGTAAAGGGTGGAGCCCACGGCATCCCCATGGACCAGTACGGCATTCATGACGCCATCCACGTTGGCAATCAAACGGCGCTCGGGAATCAGGGTCGGATGTACGCGCAACTCGATGCCTCGCGCCGTGCGCTTGGCAATTCCCAACAATTTGATGCGGTAACCCAACTCCTCGGCATAACGGATGTCCTCTGCCGTCAGTTTCGTAATCCCTTCCACATGGGCGCGCTCAAACTGAACAGGAATTCCGAAGGCAATGGCCGCCAGCAAACTCAATTTGTGCGCTGCATCCACTCCTTCCACGTCGAAGGTGGGATCGGCTTCGGCATAACCCAAGGCCTGAGCCTGTTGCAAGGCTTCAGAAAAGCCCATGCCCTGGTCGCGCATCTGGGTCAGGATGAAATTGCTGGTGCCGTTGATGATCCCGGCCAACCACTGGATGCGGTTGGCGGTCAGTCCCTCGCGCAGGGCCTTGATGATGGGAATGCCTCCCGCCACCGCCGCCTCGAACCCCACCATCACCCCATGCTGCAAGGCTGTGGCAAAAATCTCGTTGCCATGCAGGGCAAGCAGTGCCTTGTTCGCGGTCACCACCGGTTTGCCGAGTTCAAGGGCATGCAGAACCAAAGTCTTGGCAGGCTCGTACCCCCCCATGAGCTCAACCACCACGTCCACATCCCCAGCCTCCACCACCTGCAGTGGGTCTGTACTCAGTTGAATACGCCCGCCGGTCTTCAGGGCCGCCCGTTCCAGATCCTGAGGACGCACGGCAGCGCGGGTCACCACGATTTCCCGGCCCGCCCGACGGGCGATTTCTTCACGATTCCGTTCCAGGATCTGCCATGTCCCGCCTCCGACAATCCCCAGACCCAGCAATCCCACTCGAATGGGTGTCATAACAATCCGTCCTTACGAAACATATCCCGAATTCCCCGCATGGCCTGACGGGTACGTGCTTCATTCTCGATCAGGGAAAACCGTACATGACCATCCCCCAACTCTCCAAACCCAACGCCGGGCGACACAGCCGTATGAGCATCCTGAAGCAATTTCTTGGCAAACTCCAGCGATCCCGATTTGCGATAGAACTCGGGAATCTCTGCCCAGACATACATGGTCGCCTTGGGATTGGCTACATTCCAACCGATGTTGTGCAACCCCTGCACCATCACATCGCGCCGGCGCTGATAGGTGGCACGAATGGTCTCCACACAGTCCTGGGGTCCTTCCAGAGCAACGATGGAGGCCACCTGAATGGGGGTGAAGGTGCCATAATCATGATAACTTTTCATGCGTCCCAAGGCCGCCACCAGGTCCCGATTGCCCACCATGAAACCGACCCGCCATCCCGCCATGCTGTAACTTTTGGACAGGGTAAAAAATTCCACGGCCACATCCTTGGCTCCCGGCACCTGCAGGATGGAAGGGGCCTGATAGCCGTCGTACACGATGTCGGCATAGGCCAGATCATGCACCACATAGATGCCGTATTCCTTGGCCAGAGCCACTACCCGTTCGAAGAAAGGCAGGTCCACACACTGGGTCGTGGGATTGCTGGGAAAATTGAGAATCAGCATCTTGGGTCGGGGCCAGGAGCCGCGCAACCCCTCTTCCAGTTCTTCGAAAAAATCCACGCCGGGGATCATGCTGACATGACGGATGTCTGCGCCTGCAATCACAGGTCCATAGATGTGAATGGGGTAACTGGGATTGGGCACCAGCACCATGTCTCCCGTATCCAGAACCGCCAGCATGAGGTGCGCAATCCCTTCCTTGGAACCGATGGTAAAAATGGCTTCGGTTTCCGGGTCCAGTTCCACGCCAAAACGACGTTGATACCAATGACAAATGGCCTTGCGTACCCGCGGAATCCCCTTCGACAAAGAATAGCCATGGGTGTCGTTGCGCTGGGCCGCTTCCACCAGTTTATCCACAATGTGCTGTGGGGTGGGTTGATCCGGATTGCCCATGCCGAAGTCGATGATGTCCTCGCCCCGGCGCCGGGCGGCGGCCTTCAGTTCTCCCGTGATATTGAATACATAGGGAGGCAATCTTTGAATACGAGGAAATTCGGGCATGGTACGTTGCGTGAGTGAGTGAGCAAAAGGTATCATTTTACCCTAACCCATCACTCTGATGAAGCCCTCCTATGAAACTCGTGCACCATCGTGCGGATACACCCCTGACTTTGACCGGTCACGGCCCCGGTTTCGTGCTGATCGATCAGATCAAGTACACTGAAAGTCTGGTGCTCAGCCCGGAACGCTTGCAACCCATCTGGGCTTCCCGCCTTGAACTGCTGGAAGAGCGACATTTTGCCGAACTGCTCGACTTTGACCCCGAACTGGTTCTGTTGGGAAGCGGAGCCCGTTTCCGTTTTCCGGACTGGGGTTTGACCCGTCCCCTGCTGGAACGCGCCATTGGACTGGAAGTCATGGACACGGCAGCGGCCTGCCGCACTTATTCCATCCTGGCCAGCGAAGGGCGACGGGTGGTTGCCGCCCTGATTATCGAACCGGTATCTTAGAATCCGTGGCTTTGCCCGCATAGAAGGTGAGCGGGTTGAGGGGTTTGCCTCCATGGCGGATCTCGAAGTGCCAGGGTTTGTCTTTTTTGCCCTTCACTCCGGTTTCAGCAATTTTCTGTCCCCGCGTCACTACCTGTCCCTGGTGAACCACCACCTTGCCGTTATGGGCATAAACACTAACGTAATCATTGGGATGTTTGAGGATAACCATCAGACCGTAACTGGAAATCCCCTCTCCAACGTAACTGACCACACCGTCCGCCGCCGCCAATACCGGTTGGCTCTGATGAGTGGAAATATCGATGCCCATGCCATTGGGAGTACCCCCTTTCTGATTGAGAGGCCACCCCCAAAGGGTGCCATCCACCGTCACGGAATGCGCCATTTTTTCAGCCGGTCCGGAGGGTTTTACTACCACGTTTGTGCCCGACTTTTCGGCCGGCGTGGTGGTCACTGGTCCGGTGGAACGGGACTCCTGGATGGGCGCGGGCACTTCGGTGGCGCATCCCCCCAGACCGAAGAGTACCATCACGCCCAGCAGGCCCAGCCCGCGTTGGGCGAAAAACCGGGGATTACAGTTGAACAGGGGCATCACAGACTCCTTGAAAATTTAACTCAGATTGGTCAACAGAGGGACGAAATGTACTGGATCGAGAATGGTTTCGCGCACCTCTCCCTCCCGTTTCTCCACCAGAATCAGATGTTGAGCATGAGTTCCCACCGGCACGATCAACCGCCCGCCAGGAGCCAGTTGTTCCACCAGCGCGGGAGGAATCCGGGGCGCAGCCGCTGCCACGATGATTGCGTCAAACGGTGCAGCCTCCGGTAGCCCCTGAAAACCATCGGTATGTTTGAGACGCAAATTCTGGATCCGCAGGGACCACAAACGGGCACGGGTTTTTTCCAGCAGGGCTCCGATCCGTTCCACCGAATACACCTCGGGAATCAACCGAGCCAGTACCACAGCCTGATACCCACACCCCGTGCCCACTTCCAGTATCTTTTTGGGCAGGGTCCCGGCACAGATCAGTTCCACCATACGGGCCACCATATAGGGCGCAGAAATTGTCTGACCAAAACCGATGGGCAGGGCTGAATCCTCGTAAGCGCGACTGGACAAGGCTTCATCCACGAACAGGTGGCGCGGGACGCCGGCCAAAGCCGCCAGCACGGTTTCATCCCTGATCCCCTGTGCCCGCAAACGTTCCACCATACGCACACGGGTACGCTCCGAGGTCATACCGCTTCCCTGAACCGTCGGAGAACTTCTCACGAAGACACCCATGAGCGCAGCGCATCCATTTGAGGATAGTGGGTCAAATCCACCTGCAACGGGGTAAGAGAAACCCAACCCGCAGCCACCGCATGAAAATCGGTTCCCTCCCCTGCATCGGCCACCGGACCTGCCGGCCCCACCCAATAGATGGTTTCTCCGCGCGGATTGGTGGACTGAATCACCGGCTCTGCCTTATGCCGTCGGCCCAGGCGCGTCACTTTCAGGCCACCCAGAGCTTCATAGGGAAGATCGGGCACATTCACATTGATCAGGGAAGGTCCCACAAAAGGACGGTGCTGCCACCGTCGCACCAGATCAGCGGCCACCCGGGCTGCCGTGGAAAAATACAGAGGTTGACTCCGCTCGGCTTTGGATGCAGTACCCGCCCCCTCTGCCCCATAGGCCAGAGAGATGGCCAGGGAGGGAATCCCCAGCAGGTAACCTTCGGTAGCCGCCGCCACGGTTCCGGAATAGAGGGTGTCATCCCCCATGTTGGCCCCATGATTGATGCCGGACACCACCACATCCGGCTCCCATTCCAGCAAGCCGGTCACGGCCATGTGAACGCAATCCGTGGGCGTTCCATTGATCCGGTAAAACCCGTTAGGGGCCCGCCGCACGGTCAAAGGGCGGTCCAGGGTCAGAGAATTGCTGGCCCCACTGCGTTCCACATCGGGTGCCACCACGGTGACTTCCCCCAAAGGAGTCAGGGCCTCCACCAGTGCCGCCAACCCCGCCGAAAAGTACCCATCATCATTGCTTACCAGTATCTTCATGAAATCGACCTTTGACGCAAGGGAGGCAAATCGGTACATACTCCTTCATACAACTCTGCCGCCAACCCCACCGTTTCACCCAGCGTCGGATGGGGATGGATGGTACGCCCCAAATCAGTGGCATCCGCCCCCATTTCCACCGCCAGGGACAATTCACCGATCAGGTCTCCCGCCGCCGTACCCACGATCCCTCCGCCCAATACGCGATGAGTGGTTTCGTCAAACAGAATCTTGGTAAAACCTTCCGCCCGTCCATTGGCCAAAGCCCGTCCGCTGGCCCCCCAGGGGAAAACTGCCTTGCCATAGGAAACTCCCTGGGCTTGGGCCGCACTTTCCGTAAGACCGGTCCAGGCCACCTCCGGATCGGTATAGGCCACTGCGGGAATCTGTCGAATATCCAGACCCCGCGGCAAACCTGCCGCCACTTCTGCGGCCACATGCCCTTCATGGGTGGCTTTATGGGCCAGCATGGGTTGCCCCACCACATCCCCAATGGCGAAGACATGGGGTTGAACCGTCCGCTGCTGGCGATCCACCGGGATGAATCCTCCTTCATCCACCTTCACACCCACGGCTTCCAACCCCAGATCATGGCTGTTGGGCCTACGCCCCACCGCCACCAGAAGCGCATCGTAGGGCGTGGCCTCACATTCCTGCCCCTGGGCATCCACCCACTTGACCCACAGAGCATCGGGACGGGCCTCCACGGCAGTCACGCGGGTATCAAGATGCAACTTGCCCAAACGAGGCGCATTATGCTTCTCCCAGACCTTGACCAAATCCCGGTCTGCCCCGCCCATCAATCCTCCGGACATTTCCACCACATCGATCCGGGATCCCAGGGAAGCATAAACCGTGGCCATTTCCAGACCGATGATTCCCCCACCCACCACCAGTAAACGAGCAGGCACCGAAGTCAGGGCCAGTGCTCCGGTGGAATCCAGAATGCGCGGATCCTGGGGCAGAAAAGGCAGGGTTACCGGGGCCGATCCCGTGGCGATGATAGCCTGCTGAAACCGGACCGAACGGAGCACCCCCGCTTCATCCTGCACCTCCAGGGTATGGGGCCGGGTGAAATGTGCCGTGCCGTGCCACACCTCCACCTTGCGCACCTTGGCCAGGCGCACCAACCCACTCGTCAATTTTCCTACCACCTGATCTTTCCAGGCACGCAAAGCATCCAGATCCACTTGCGGAGGCGCAAAGTGAATCCCTTGAGCGCTCAGGGCCAGAGCCGCATCCTTCACCGCCGCCACATGCAAGAGCGCCTTGGAGGGAATGCAACCCACGTTCAGACAGACCCCGCCCAGGGTCGTGGCACGTTCCACCAGCAAGGTTCGCCGCCCCAGGTCCGCACTGCGAAATGCCGCCGCATACCCGCCAGGACCGGCCCCGATCACAACCACCTCAACATCCGTTTCCAGCGCTTGATTCATCATCCGTCACTCTACCCTAAACTAAAATCCGGCGGATGTCCGCCAGGATCTGGCGCAACGCCTCATTGAAACGGGCCGCGCCTGCCCCATCGATAACCCGGTGGTCGTAGGACAGGGACAAAGGCAGCATCCAGCGCCCTGCCACGGTTCCCGCGCACCAAACCGGTTTCTGGAGCGCACGCCCCAATCCCAGAATGGCTACTTCCGGCGCATTGATAATGGGGGTAAAAAACGACCCTCCAATCCCACCCAGACTGGAGACAGAAAACGTTCCGCCCTGCATCTCTTCTGGGGCCAGCCGGCCTTCCCGGGCACGGGCCGCCAATTCTGCCACCTCGCTGGCGATGGAGCGGATTCCCTTGGAGGGCACATCACGAACCACCGGCACCATCAATCCCGAGGCGGTGTCTGCGGCAAAACCCAGGTGGATATACTGCTTCAGTATCAGGGCATCCCCCTGCAGGGATGCGTTGAATTCCGGAAAACCCGGCAATACGGCCGCCAGAGCCTTGAGCACCAGGGTCAGCAGGGTGATCTTGGGGAATTCCGGCCCCGCCTCGCGATTCAAGTCCTGACGGAATTCTTCCAATTCCGTGATGTCCACTTCCTCGTGGTTGGTGACATGGGGAATCATGAGCCAGTTGCGGTGCAGATATCCTCCGGACAACTTTTTGATCCGGCCTAGTGGACGCGTCTCCACCGGGCCATATTTGGCGAAATCCACCATGGGCCAGGCGGGCAGATCCCCCAGGCTCCACCCGCCGCCCTGCGCAGGGGAAGACTGCAACGCAGCCTTGACAAAGCGCTGGATGTCTTCCCGCAGAATTCGTTGGTGGGGACCACTGCCGGCCACCTGCCCCAAATCCACCCCCAGTTCACGCGCGAAATGACGAACCGTCGGACTGGCATGGGCAGTTTGCAATGCCTCCTCCCCAGCGGGCGTCATCCGGGGGACAGAGAGGGGAATTGTGGAAACAGGAGGCGCCACCACCGGCGCACTCACCCACTTCTCCTCCACCGGCAGCGTCACCGGATCAGCGCCAGGAGTTGCCACCGGAACCGGATCAGGAGAAGGGGACTCCGTTGATTCCCCCGGTGCCGCCAGAATGAGAATGGGCGAACCTTCAGAGACCCGCTCCCCCAATTTGACCAATACCCGTTCCACCCTTCCCGCTTCGGGAGCGGGAACTTCCAGGGTCGCCTTGTCCGATTCCAGGGTGATCAGAGGTTGATCCAACTTCAACAGATCTCCTTCCTTGACCAGCAACTCGATGATCGGAACATTCCTGAAATCGCCAATGTCTGGAACTTTAACCTCTTTTCCCATATCCTGTATGTTCCTGAAGTATCTGACCCACGGTGAAAGTCAGGGTTGACTCTGCTAGAGTGACGGGTGAGTGGCAGGATTTTATCACGAGCCCTCGAGGCGCAGAATGGAAAGAAAAAAATGAATGAGAAGTTGTTGAAAGGGGGGGTGATCGTATCCACAGCCCTATTGCTGGCCTTGGGGTTTCATTTCAGAAGTGAACCCATCCCGCCCCCGGTGGCGCCACCCAGTTTCGGCAAGTTGATCCTGCCCGACCTGCAGGGCACCCCCCAGTCTCTCAGGCAATGGCCCCAGCGCTACCGCCTGATCAACTTTTGGGCACCCTGGTGCACCCCCTGTCGCGCTGAACTGCCCATGCTGATCCGACTGTACCCTCAATGGTCCGCCCGGAACATACAATTCATCGGCATTGCCATGGATACGCGAGAATCGGTGAGTGCCTTCGTCAAGACGCATTCCCTGCCTTATCCAGACCTGATTGGCCAGGATGACACCCTGACCCTGACCAAAAGCCTGGGAAATGCCCAACAAGGGTTGCCCATGACCGTTCTGCTGGATCATCGAGACCAGGTGGTCTGGGTCAAACTGGGCCAACTGGATGAAGCCGAACTCACTCAGGAATTGGCTCGGATCAGCGCTGAAAAGTAATACAGGAGCTCACACCCACCCCTGTTCGGCAAAACTCACCAGTTCAGGCCCTGCCACCAAAAAATGGTCGAGGACCCGAATATCCACCAGTGCCATCGCCCTTTTCAGAACTTCCGTCAGTTGGCGATCAGAGGCACTGGGCTGTGCCATTCCCGAGGGATGGTTGTGAGACAACAGAATGGCTGCTGCATTATGCCGTAAAGCCCCCTTCAGCACCTCCCGCGGATATACGGCAGTCTGGGTCAGGGTACCGCGGAACAGTTCCTCCGCCTGAATCAGTTGATGCTGGGCATCAAGGTACAAAACCCAAAAGGATTCATGAGTCTGCCCCTTGAAGATCAGGCGTAGATAATCCTTGACCACGGCAGGCTGGCCCATGACCTCACCCCGGCGCAATCGCTCCTCCAACCAGCGTCTCAGGACTTCCCGCAAGGCTTGTCCCTTGCGTTGCAACTTTCCATCCATTTCATTGAACAGGGGTTCCAGAGTTTCCTCGCAGGCCCGGTAATTACCACGGGTTCCGAACAAACAAGCCAGCAGTTGGGCATTGGTCCAATGTTGTAGTTGGGTCATGGGCGTCTCCCTGAAAACCCCATTGTGACCGGTCACTTCCTGCGCACCTGCTCAAAAAACACAAACCTGCTCAACTTTAGAAGTCCTGAGACAGAAGGTCCCGCGCTTCCGCCTGGCGTGCCCGATCCGCCTCGATGCTTTGGGGACGAGGTAGGGTATCGATCACTTTTTTCAAACAAATCAGGGCATGGGGTTTGTCTCCTTGCGTCAGAAGAAATTTTCCATAGAAAAAGTTGGCATCGATATTGTCCGGGTCCACCTTCAAGGCCTGTTGAAGATATTGACGCGCCTTGTCGTCATCTCCAAAGGAACCAAATTTCGGAACCCTGAAGTAGAGTGCACCGAGCGTAATCAAGCCAGACCCATCCATGGCAGAGGAATCGATGGCCACGGCCTGAAGGAGAACATCCCGAGCTTGCCGAGCCGTTCCCAAGGCGCTGAAAAGGTTTTGATATTTGGCGTGAGTCGCGGTGATGATGCCTTCCCAGATAAGGGGGTCAGCCTGGTGCGGATAGTGCCGGGACAAGTCATGGGCCTGACTTTGCAAACGGGCAAAGTAGGCCTCCCGCGCCGGTTCGGGCAAATAATAACTGCCTTGGGTCCAGGCCTGGGTTTCCTGAGCCAAGCCCTCGGCCAGCGTTTCTGCCCGCAGATCCGCACACACCACAAGCCCCCACAACCCCAGCAGGACAACACTACAAAATCGGTAGGTCACGGTTTTCATCACGGGAGTTTGGGCGGTAGACGACCTCGGAGAGGGGGGGATTTACTCAACAGAATTGATTCAAATTTCATATCTTGGTTCATTTTTTTTATGAATTCTTTGCATCGATCTTTCTATGATGAGCACCATATTTCCATTCATTGATCCAAACCTTAAGGAGAATACTTCATGAAAGCCCCCCTGCCCTTCCCGTTCAAATTAACCTCTTGTTTTTTGATGATGGGGATGATGACGGCTGCCAACGCAAAGGAGGATGAAACCAATGCAGAGCCGGAAATGACCATTGCCAAGTTGTTCAAGGCCTCCAGCATCGATGTCT
>NZ_JPOQ01000093.1 GCF_000735045.1 Ferrovum myxofaciens | reverse complement strand
TGCCTGCTGTGGCGAATTCTCCTGCTACGCTTGGTTTCCATACCTGCTCTCCTGTGTCACAATCTGAAGAGGAGTATGCAGAAAAATTATCCGGGAAAATACAACGCCGCTGGCTTACCGCTTACCGCGCAGGGGCTAATGCAAGAGTGGTGGTTTTTCCGGAAGCGGTACTGAATAACTGGTATCCAGGGACTCAGCATCAGTTTTCTCATGCGGTTCCAATGGGGCAGACCTGGCTGATCGGGGCCGATTCCAAACACAATGGATCCGATGCGGTCATGTTGGTCAGAAGGGACCACCCCAGTCCAGTGTCTGTCGCAAATGCGGCCGGGCTCCTGCTCGGCGGGGACTGGCTCCCGTGGAAAAGGAACGGTCTTCAGCCAGCATGGTGGCAGTCTGTTTTTTTGATTGAAAACCGACGAGTCTGGGCTTCACTCTGCGTGGAACAGGTTCAGCCATGGACTTGGCTGGAAGCCATGGCACAACGACCGGACTTGATTCTGGCGATGACCAACGATTGGTGGGCTCAATCAATGGCAGCGCCCGGGATTCAGATGGGCAGTACCAGATCATGGGCAAGACTGCTGAACCTTCCGTTGGTCGTGGCGGTAAATCATCCCTGAGCAATCTTTCCACTGCCGGTCATAGATTCCGTAGATCAGCCATTTGAGTGGTTCACCCAGAAACCGGCCTGACGACCTACGCGTACAAATCGACCATAGCGGACGGTTGAAAATGATGTAACGTGCTCCGGGTTGTCGGACATAGTCCCCGCTAGGAGGCCGGCGCATGAAATCCGGGCAACTTCGGGATTCTTTCCGTCATGAACTGAAGCAAGGCTCGGGTTCTCTGCGGTTGGTATTTGCGAGACGGATAGACCAGGTGAGCCTGCTGAGGCAGCATTTCCCAGTTTGGGAGTAATCGAATCAGATCCCCCGTCTCGATCAGATCCTGGACAAGCCAAGCGGGAGCACTACCCAATCCTTTTCCATCAAGAAAACACTCGCGCAAAGCTAGCGAGCTGTTCACGCGAAAGCGTCCGTTGGTCAGGACAATGACTTTCTCGGTATTGTTGGAAAATTCCAATCGGTTTCCGAAGGCTAACCCAGAAAAGCGAAAATACTCGTGTTGTGCTAAGTCCTCAGGCTTGTTGATCTTGGGGGCGCGTTCGACATACTCTCTCGTTGCAACCAGCACGCGTGGCGAAAACGCAATATTGTGGGCAATGACGTTGGGTGGGAGTTCACCTCCAAGCCGTATGGCCACGTCAACGCCCTCCTCAACTAGGTCAATCACGCGATCGTTGAGAATCAATTCGATTTCGATCTCGGGGTATTTCGCCAGAAATTCGAGAATTAACGCGTTCAAACGTAACTCACCCAAGCCCACGGGCGCGTTTATCCGCAATGCACCGACAAACATGTGCGTTTGCCCTCGGGCATCCGTCACGGCGTCGGTATATTCCTCAATTACCAGCTTGCTTCGTTCGTAAAACCGCTTGCCTTCCTCTGTGAGCGTCAAACTGGTGGTTGTTCTTTCGAGCAGCCGAACCCGCAAGTGTCGCTCCAGCGCAGCAATCATCTTGCTCACAGTGGGCTGGCTGGTGTTTTCCTCTCGGGCGACTGCTGAAAAACTGCCTAATTCGACGGCGCGCGTGAAGAGCCGCATGGAATGAAGTGTGTCCAAGTCATTCTCTTATGGAATAAGTTATATTCAATAATGCCATATTCATTGGTTATTTGGAATGACGTAATATCCGCTCTGTCTCACCATCTCAATCTCATCAAGGAAACCACATGGACATCAGCACGCAAACACCCCTTAACGGCGCACATGTCGTTATATTCGGCGGAAGCTCCGGTATTGGCTTGGCAACAGCGGTGGCTGCAAAAGCCAAAGGAGCAATTGTCACCCTTATAGGTCGAACGCCAGCAAAACTTGAGGCTGCCGCCCGCAAAATCGGGGGCGCGCAAACGGCAATCGCCGATATTGCAGAACGAAAAAGCGTCGAGGCTGTATTTAACGGTATGACGCGGGTAGATCACCTTGTGATTACTGCCGGTGTCTTGCACGTAGGTAAACTGGCCGATTCCGATCCGGATCAATTGCTCGTCGAGATTCAACAACGTATCGCTGGGGCTGTTTATGCCATCAAGGCCGCGTTACCCTCAATGCCGCCAACCGGATCAATCGTGTTAATGGGCGGACAGTTTTCGGACCGTCCCCCAGCCCATGGCGCCTCGATCACAGCGGCGGCAGTTCGTGGTATAGAGGCGCTCGCGCGCTCATTCGCTCTCGAACTAAAGCCTATTCGCGTCAATGTCATCGCACCAGGCCTCATTGATACGTCACTGTTCGATGTTTTCGGCCCTGAAGGTCGGGCGGCGATATTCGCACAAGCGGCGGAGCAATTGCCGGTCGGTCGAGCCGGTCGCGCGGATGAAGTTGGAGAGGCGATCACTTTCCTACTCAGTAACGGCTATATGAATGCCGAAGTCCTCCACATCGACGGTGGCGGTCGCTTCGTATAGTCGCCTCCGCAATATCTGATTTAATTTTTTCCCCAACCTCGGCACATTGAACGACTGCTGTACTTCGGAACCGGTCGGAAGGCCAATTCACACTGCTCGGCCATTACGGACAAACATTACGGACAAATGTTATCAATGTTATCGCGGTGTTGAGATGACTGCATTGGTGTACATTCCAGACAATCAGGCTGAAAATGCCTACTGTTTTGGGGGCGCTTCAGTCACAAGCAGGAGTGCAGTGACCGGCGTGGCTAACTACAGGTCAGTTCAAGAAGGAAGTATGGTGCAATCTATATCCTGCGTGTGCCCCCACCGTGTACAGAAGTCCTGTACACGGGGGGGCACACGCAGTAGAATCAGACGGCCTAGAGGCTGGCCTTTGCGACCGGAGATACTCCTAGTCAGCCAGCATTTGGTCACTATATGTGAAAAACTCTAGTCCTGTCAACTCTTGGTACGCCTGCTATGCCCATTGCGAAGAAGTCACTGAAGATGTTGTTTGAAGCCATGTTCCATGGTAAGCGCGACTTTACGGATTTCATGCGAAAAGTGTCCGAGGACGACTTCGGACGCGCTCACCTCCGCCAAGGTACTAAGCAACGAGTACTCATCAATCCGAGCGAACGCCTCCGGGCGTATCATAATTTCTTGCGTCTATTCCTGGTCGATTTCCTCCCGGTTCACGAGGAGGCCGTGTTCTCGTACCGGAAGGGGGTCAGTGCCCGCGCCGCTGTGGAGCAGCACGCGCTGAGTCGCTATTTCTTCGTCACCGACATTGAGTCGTTCTTTCCCAGCATCACGCGCGACATCGTGCGCAAGACGATCACTAGCGCTATGGCGGAGATTCCTATCGCTGATCTGTCCGACCATCTGGAGCATGTGCTTGACCTGCTATGCGTAGATGATGCGTTGCCAATCGGGTTCTCGACCTCACCGAGCCTGAGCAACGCTGTGCTGTATCCTTTCGACATCGTCTTCCATGCTCGCTGCCAGGAACTTGGCGCGATCTACACACGCTACGCCGATGACATCATCCTGTCGTCAGGCGAGCGCGCTACTGTGGAATCGGGAGAGGGGTCCCTCAATGACCACCTTGATCGTATGTTTGAAGGGGGATTGCGCTTGCACCGCGGCAAGTCGAAGTATCTACACCGCGGCGAGAAGATTAAGCTGCTGGGCATGGCGCTCCTACCTAACGGAACCATCTCCGTCGACACCTCGATCAAGGACAAGATCGAAACTATGCTCCACCTATACCTCCGTGACCGCGAAAAGTTCAACACAATGCTGGATGCCGGCACCGCCAAGACCGAAGCTCGGCTCGCTGGCCTGCTGAACTATGTCAATACCGTGGACCAATTGTATTTGGAGAAACTCCGACGCAAGTACGGGGCCGCCGTGGTGGATATGTTCCTGCATCGGTCCTTCGGTTGAGGCCCCCATGCAGTTGCATGTAGAGATCAGAGACGTCCGTCCGATCAAGGCCCTGACGTTTTGCATAGATATCGACCGCAATGCACCGTTGTGTATCGTTGGCCGCAACGGCGTAGGTAAAACCACATTGGCGAAGACCATCATGAACTTTGCGCTGGCAGACACATTTCGGCGCACGGCCTCGGATGGTGCGCTGCGCGATAGCAGCTTCGTGCGTTACACCCTCAACGGCGCTTCGTTCGAATTCACCTACGACCCAGCTGTGGGCACATTGAGCACTCGCCAACCGGTGCCGGAGTCGCTGAAGTCATTGATCGCCGTTGAACTACCGATTCCACACGGTCAGCGCTTCAGCTACTTCCATGCACTCTCCGAAGCAGACACCGAAATTCGTCGTGCGATCATCCTGGACGACGATACCCGGCCTGACACCATGATCAAATTCTTGAATTGCATCTACGGCGAAGCCCGATTCGAGAACTTGCGAGAGGTTAAGTTCTCACGAGGCGCCTGCTGTTTCTATCGGGTCGAGAACGATCGCTATGTCCGTGAGGACTACTTCAGTTCGGGTGAGTTCTTCCTCGTGAACCTCTTCCGACGACTGCAGTCTGGGCCTCGACTCATCTTCATCGACGAGATTGACATCTCCCTTGACGCAGTAGCCCAGGCGCGGCTGATCGGTGAACTGCGCACGCTGTGTACGAAGTTTTCGGTCAACATCGTTTTCACTAGCCATTCGCTCGCGCTCATGCAAACCCTGCGCGAAGGTGAACTGCTCAATTTTGAGGTGGTTGGCGAGCAGTCGATGCTTGAGGAACGCTCGTTCGCGTATGTCAAGAGCCTGCTGTTTGGTTTCCGTGGTTGGGATCGATACATCTTGGTAGAAGACGACGCCGCCAAACTGGTCATTCAGCATCACATTGACAGGTATTGCATGCCAACCTACTACAGCTACCTCATTATTCCGGTGGGTGGTGTTGGTCAGGTCATTGGCCTCCTTGAGCGGAACCGAACCCATGAATTCCTTGCACCTGCGGATGCGGTCATCGCAATCCTAGACGGAGACCAAGCCGGAACTGGTAACGCCAGCAAACCTGACACCTATTGCATGCCGCTGTGGTCGCTTGAAAGCGCATTCGAGACCGTGTATGACCAGTCAGAATTTGCACCCCGGCTGCCGGATAGCGTGTATGCTTCGCTCCCCGCGAAGGACGAAAAGGGCCATAAAAAGGCCCTCTTCAAAGCATGTCAGCGCGAACGGCTTCGGCCCGACGCGGAAATGGTTGAACTGGCTTGCGCGCCCTTGGCTGGCGAAATACAGGGCTTCGCCGAGCAGGTTCTTCACCCCTTCCTTTCCCCACATGTCGCGCCCGTGGCCCCCGTGCAGTCCTAGAGTTCCGGCGATGATCCAACCTCCTGGAATATAATTCCATCTCTCCATTGGTCAGCGACACAGAGAAAAGTTGAATTGCCCCAGAATTAGTAGACCCCTTGCAGTCTGAGTGTCCGGAATGTTCGCCAGTTCTGTCGTTCACGGCGCAATACCGTTTGTCCGCTATGGCCGAGGACTTGTCGGTGACCAGTCGTCAGGAATGGCTGCTGTACTTTGTCACCCGCCTTTCGACTTGTGACAGCACGAAAGTCAGTAAAGGCACAAAGTGTCAGTTCGGCGCGGTTCCATAAAACTGGCATCAGCAAGTAGTAAGCGTGATTTCATGATCGGTAATTGGGTCACATTATGGCCCTATTTTGCCGCAGACACCAATCCAACCTCAACCATAAAGATTCCCTCCCTGCAGAGCCTGTATATGAGGCCACTGGCCATATAGGGAGCAGAACTGATGGAAGCAAGCCAAACCAGAACACGCCAGAAAGAGGCATTGCGTCGAGCCTTGGGGCCGGAGATTATCGGTCCTATGGATGATCAGCATGTGGTGGAAATAATGCTCAATCCTGACGGCAATCTCTGGATTGACCGGCTTGGAGCAGGCATGCAATGCACGGCGCGCATCGATGCTGTGAGAGCCCTCACCATCGTCAATACCGTAGCCGCGATGCTGGATACCGTTGTCACTGGTGACAGACCGATTCTTGAGTGTGAATTGCCACTGGATGGCAGCCGTTTCGAGGCATTGATCCCGCCACTGGTGGAACGGGCTAGTTTTGCTTTGCGCAAAAAAGCCTTGCTGGTGTTCACGCTGGAAGATTATGTCAGCAAAGGGATCATGACGGGTGATCAATGCCTGGCCATCGAAACCGCAGTATCTGATCGTCGGAATGTTTTGGTCTGTGGAGGAACGGGTACCGGCAAAACCACGCTGGCCAACGCTATTCTGGACTGTGTGGCCAAGATAGATACAGATCACCGGATTGTCGTAATCGAGGATACCCGTGAGTTACAGGTCTCTGCTGACAATGTGGTTTTCCTCAGAACATCTGACAACACCGACATGACGCGCCTGTTGCGGGCAACCATGCGGTTGAGACCTGACAGGATCGTGGTGGGTGAAGTACGCGATGGCAGCGCCTTGGCTTTACTCAAGGCATGGAATACCGGTCATCCGGGCGGAGTTGGAACGGTTCACGCCAACGATGCCAGCGCTGCGCTGATCCGGATTGGTCAACTGATTCAGGAAGCCGGTGTGCCTCCTAACCCAGAACTTATTGCTGAAGCTGTGAATGTGGTCGTTTCGATCAAGCGGACCTCACGGGGTCGCCATATTGAGGAGGTTGCCATCGTCCGAGGATGGTCACCCAGCGGCGGTTTCAGGGTCGAGCGTGCCGCATAAGGAGTCTATGATGATTGAACAGATTTTCGTGCTTTCCTTCATCGATTTTGCCCAGTCTCTGGGAGTATATATTGAGCGCCAGCAGTTACAATCCGATGGTCGGATACACCGGGCTAACGTGGGCGATGGTCCCTCCGGAAAAGGGGACGCGGCCTACCTTCTGCGCGGGGATGGCAGTGGTTGGGTTCTCAATTTCAAATCTGATGGCAAGCCGTCTTACTATCGACCGGGATCCGCCGCTCGGAAATTGACCTCTGATGAAAAAGCCAGAATCAGTGCCGAGAGGACCGCGTGGAAGCAACAACAGACACTGAAGCATCAGGAGGCTGTCCTTGATGCGCTGGCACGTTGGAATGAATCCCGTGAAGTCGTAAACTTTCCCTATCTTGAGATCCCCAAATTGCGCCCGGCAGGATTCAGACAGGGGCGGGTGCAGTTACTGATTCCTATGCTCGCTCTGGATAAGCAGAGTGGAGCAAGTTGGGTCGGTATGCAGCGGATAGAGTGGGCAGAACCAGGGCAATCTCCCAAGAAGCGTTTTGTGACAGGGACCCCAACCAAAGGGGCATTTTCGGTGATCCCGATCGTCGGAAAAGATGAAGAAGCCCCACTACGCGCCTTTGAGGCAATCACGACAGTACCGCGAGTAGTTCTCTGCGAGGGGGTCGGTACGGGACTGGCCATCCACCAGGCCACGGGGTTGCCAGTGATTGTCGCGATGTCTGCCCAAAATCTGACAGAGGTAGCCGAAGCCCTGAAAAGCAGGCTGCAGGGCTCGATTGTGATCTGTGCAGACAATGATGGCGAGAGGGATCCATTCGAAGGTCAATCTTACAAAGGCCAGTATTACGCGCTAAAAGCCGCCAGAGTGTTCAGCGGTGCAACAGGCATTGCCTTGCCCATAAAACCTCATGGGGTGACTCCTTCTGGTTACGACGCAAGGGATCTGTTACGAGATACCGGCCCTGACTCTGTACTGGAGATCATCAGTCACCCGATGAGCCAGGAACAGCTTGAGAAACTTATATCCCCTCATCTTATCCCCGTCACACTTATAACCCAGGAGACCTTCATGGAAAAATCCCCACTTGATCCCGTTCAAAGTCCGTCGATTTTTGATTCAGTGAATAAAGCTCTGGAAGAATCAGAGGCAAAGCCCCCCCGCGCTGAAAATTCTGAACGCCGTTTGCTGCAGGAATGGCATCAATCGACAGATTTTTTGTGGGAATTATCAAATCAGGCACACATTGACCTTGATGTACGGCACCGTCAGGAGCGCGAGGATCTCCTCAAATCACAGGACAAGATTCGTGATGAAAAATCCACCGAACTGGAAGGACTCTCCCATGAATTCAAAAACTCACTCATCACCTTTGAAATCGCCAAACGATTCGAAGAGTTGCAAAAACATCAGGACAAGGAAAGACGGGGCATTCAATCGGTTCCGACCTTCTTGGAATTCCTTGAACAGCGCGCGCAAGCAGACACAGAGGCCGCAAAACTTTTGCAAATTGAACGGAAGAAGGCTCTGACAACTATCACGGGTCAGCGCAAGGAGCCCGTGGAGCCTGCCGCAGTATTGGAAGGCTTGACCCATGAAATCGAAGATGGGCCGGATGGCAAAGCCGTTCACTATGCGCGCAATGGCGAGCGGGTCATGAGTGACCGTGGGGAACGGGTAGACCTGATCAAGACGACAGACCATGAAATCAAGGTGGCCTTGCGCTTGGCAGAGCAGAAATTCGACATAACCAAAGGCCTCCAGTTGACTGGTAGTCATGAATTTCTGGTGAGATCTGCTGAAATCGCGGGGAGGATGGGCCTCAAAATCCAGAATCAAGACTTACAGGTAGAATGGCAACGAGGTCAAAATCCCGCCGGAGGATATGAGCCCTCAAGACAGAATTCCGAATCCGCCATGCCAGTTTCATCTGACCAGGCAAATTCTTCTGGCGTCGGACGCAAAGAAAATTACATCGATCAGGATGGCATCGCGGGGGACTGTGTTCTGGCCCGACTTGATTGGCACAGGGCCCAGGCACTTCGGATCGCTGGAAGTGGCGGAGTTCTGACTGAGGAACAGGTATCACTGCTGCGTAGCGGAAAGCATCCGGCATTGATTGACGACAAGTTCCAACTCACCGAACTTGGCAAATTGTCCTATGAGCAATTGACCGGGGAAAAATTGGAGAGAGAACAGAATCAGCAACAACTGCGCACGCGCAACATCGACCAGCAAATGGAAGACAAAACCAGAAAAGAACATAAAACCGCAGCCAGGCATGAGCAGAAATCGCGAGAGACCGAGCTGAGGCGCTAATGTGGGGATTTTTAGGTGCGCTTTTTTGCATCGTTGTGTTTGAGCACGGGATTAACTGGTTTGGGGCCAACGATTCGGATTGCGAGCGTCGTGCAACACAGCCAAAACATGTACGAGATCACCCCGCACCGCATAAAACAGACCATAAGGAAACCGGGGGAGAAGAGTTCGGCGAATACCGGGGATTACCTCAGCGTAAAGTAGCGGTGCCTGCTCAAGCCGTTTTAACTGTAATTCCATTGCGGCAATGAATTCTTCACCGAGCCCGGGGCTTTGCAATTCGTACCACTCTTGGGCCTCGCCAGTTTCGCGCAACGCGCGCGAAGAAAATTTCAGGCGGAAAGCCATGAACCATCTTTAAGCCGCGACTTGACTTGGTCCCAAGAATAACCCGCTTCCGGGTTTTCCTCAAACTCCTTCAAGCGTGCTTCGAGCTCAGTTTTTAATGCGGGAGAAACTTCCACAGCTTCAGGAACCGCTGCCACGCTGTCCCAGATGAGCTCAACGAGACGAATGCGCTCCTGCACTGGAAGCCCAAGAATGTCGGCAATAGAAATACTGTTCATATCGCAGATTGTACCCTTTTCGAAGCACGCTATGTTCATCGTTCCTTCCCTGCAGAGTCCTGGTATGGCCCCACCCCGGGGTCAACTTCAAGGAGGCTATATGAAAATCCCGCATTTATTGGCCGCTGAGGCCACCGATGAATTTGTGACCTGGGAGATTCCGCTGGGCAAGGACCCCGTGAGTGACTATGGCCTCTCGCCTGAGGAGTGTAAAACCGCTCTGAGGGGGCCTGATCATGAGTGACGAAAAAGAGAAAGAGAAAAAAGAGGAAGGGGGAGTTAAGAAGCCCAGAGATCTTCGTCAGGAGGTCACGGACAAATTGGTTGAAGCCTTGGACAAGGGAGAAATTCCTTGGAACAAGCCCTGGGAATCACTGGAACTCGGAATGCCGCGCAATATGGTGAGCGGTCGTGAATATACCGGTGCCAACAGTCTGATATTGATGCTTGAGCAAAGAGACCGGGGGCATAAGGACCCTCGATACGGCACCTTCAAACAGATCAATGAACTGGGCGGAAAAGTCACCAGAGGTGAGAAAGGGATCCCCGTCGAATTCTGGGGGAAGGAGCCTTTCTATCAGCGCCGGGATACGAGCATCAAATACCTGGATCGAGCCTACAAGGTTTTCAGCGAAGACAGGGATGTCGTTCATATTGGCGGATTCAAGGACAGCACCTCAACCTTGGCCATTTGCCCCAGAGAACTCAAAGTCCACCATCAGGACAAGGTGCTCACCTGGGATGAAGCCCATAAGACACTGGACCGAATCACAGCCCGCACCTATGTAGTCTTCAATGTGGAACAGTGTACCGATCTGGAGAAACTTCCTCCCCTGATACTCCCTGATTACAAAATTCCGACGAATGAGCGAGCCGAGCGGATCATGGCGGCCATGCAAAAGGATAGCCTGGGCTTTGCCGAGCATCCCGAACACGCCTTTTATTCTCCCAAACGCGATGAAGTCTCACTGCCACCCCGGCAGAGTTTCAAAACAGTTGAGGGATATTACGGCACGGCCTTGCACGAAATCGGGCATGCCACAGGGGCTGCCCAGCGTCTGAACCGGGAGGGAATTACGGGTGGCCACCGGTTTGGATCGGAAGGGTATGCCAAAGAGGAACTCCGGGCCGAGATTTTCAGTGCTTTTATGGCGGTACAAACCGGCATTCCCCACGATATGACGCAACACCAGGCCTATGTCAAAAACTGGTCTGAGGTTCTCAAGAAGGACAAGCACGAAATCTTTCGGGCGGCCGCAGAAGCTGGGAAGGCCGTGGATTATGTCCTAGCCAAGGAACGGGACTTGCAGATCGACCACACCAGGGAATCTACGGTGACGATGGAGAATGCACAAGTCGATCAGGTGAGTTCAGAAAAACAGAAGGTTGCAGACCCGTCACAACGCACCGGACCGACAAATAACACGGTCACTTTCAAAGTAGAACAGGAGCGCCAGCATCCCGTGTTGGATGTGCCCAAAGAGAATATGCCAGATCTTCCGCGTATCCCAGTCAGGCATAACCGTAACCTGGAGCGCTAAGGCGTAGTAACCACTGCTGCGCGAGTAGCCCTTTATCCTCTCCAAGGTTGGGTACTCGCCGTTTGGCCCACGACACGGGCCATTTTTCTTGGAGTGATCCCCGTGAACAACATTGCTTTGTATCATATTCCCAAGGCGCAACATGACATCACCCGTTTTGTCTGGGTGGGGCTGGGGCTCTTTGTCATGATCGTATTGCTCTCCTGCTGGATTGCAACCGAGTACGCGGCCTGGGCTTTGGGGTTTGATCCTGGGCTTGGCACACCCATGATGCCGTATACCTACTTTCCTTTCGACATTCTTGTTTGGACCTGGAAATTCGACCGGCAGGAATACAGCATTCAAACCATGGAGATCTTTACACGGGCTCATATCATCATGGGCGTGGGGGGGTTCTTTTCTCTGGTGTTGCCGGTGGCAGTAGCCTATCGCCGGACGCGCAAAGCGGATGCCGAAACCAATGACCTGCATGGATCCGCTCATTGGGCCACGGCTGAGGAGGTCAAAAAGGCCGGGATCCTTCCCGACGAGCATAACAAGGGAGGTGTTCTGTTCGGGGCTTTTGAGGACAAGGGAAATGTGCAGTACCTGCGGCACAAGGGGCCAGAACACATGATGGTGTTTGCTCCGACCCGGTCCGGGAAAGGGGTGGGGATTGTGATTCCCACCTTACTCTCCTGGGACCAGTCTGTACTGGTCCACGACATCAAGGGAGAAAACTGGGCGCTGACCAGCGGGTTCCGGCAGCAAGTACTGGGACAACGGGTCGTCAAGTTTGACCCCACCTCTGCCGATTCAGCCCGGTTTAACCCGTTACAGGAAATTCGACTTGATGCCAACCTGATCAAGGATGTTCAGAACATCGCCACCATGATCGTGGATCCGGATGGCAAGGGACTTAATGACCACTGGGCCAAGACCGGTTTTGATCTGATGACCGGGGTCGTACTGTTTGTCCTGTTGTATTGGGATACTACTGGCCCTGACACCAAATTACGCTGTCTACACACGGTTCAAGCCATTTTGTCGGATGGCGGTGCAATTCGCGACATTGCCAATCAGAAAGCCAGGGAAGCCGCCAGTCAGCAGAAGGAAGGGGATCAACCGCCGGAAGGCTCCCAAGCCGTGATGACTTTTATCCGGGATATCGCCATCGATAAATGCAAGACCATTACCGATCCCCATCTGGTTACTGGCTGGGAGGCCGTCGCCCAGGCGAGCCAGTCTTTTCTGAACAAGGCTCCGAATGAGGCATCAGGCGTATTGTCCACGGCGTTATCCTTCCTGTCCCTGTATCGCGATCCCATCGTGGCCAATAACACGCGAACCTCAGACTTCACGCTGGAAAGCCTTATGGGCGGTGTGGTTATGGATGGACAGAAAGTCCCGGAAAAAACTTCACTTTATCTGGTGGTTCCTCCCAGCGACAAGGACCGGCTGAAACCGCTCTTGCGTCTGATCATCAACCAGGTTGTCAGACGGCTGACGGAAAGCATGGATTTTGATACCGGTGGGGCCAGTAAAAGCCGCTACCCTCATCGACTGCTGCTGGTACTGGATGAATTTCCCAGTCTGGGGAAGTTGGATATTTTTCAGGAGGCGCTGGCTTTTATTGCGGGGTATGGGCTCAAGGCACTATTGATCGTGCAGGATCTGAGCCAGTTGTTTGCCGCCTACGGCAAGGATGAATCCGTCATCAGCAATTGCCACATCCGGGTGGCCTATGCGCCCAACAAGATCGAAACCGCCGAACTGCTCTCGAAGATGGCAGGACAATCTACCGTGAGTCATACCCAGCGTCAGTATTCCGGGAACCGGTTGGCCGTGGTGCTTCAGCATGTCAACACCAATGAACAGATCGTCCAGCGGCCACTACTCACTGCTGACGAGTGCATGCGCCTGCCACCAGACGATGAGTTGGTCTTCGTGGCGGGATATGCCCCGGTTTACTGCCAGAAAATCAGGTATTACCAGGATGCGGCTCTGAGTGAGCGCATCAAGTTGGGGGCGGCCACCACGACAGGACGGAAATCATGAATGCGGGTACAGTGCGTCGGCTTTATATGGCCGTGGGCATACTGATCATGATGGCCATGACATCCTTCACGATTCTGCAGACGGGCTGGCGCATCAATCTGACCGAGAGTGAACCATTGGGGTTATACCGCATGGAACCCATGCGGTCTGACTTTGTGATTCACAGGGGAAGCCGTGTAGAATTCTGTCCGCCCGACGCAGTAACTCCCGAGCGATTTCCATTCTATATGCAAGGCGATTGTCCGAACGGGGGAATGTCCATGTTCAAGACCATCGCCGGAGTACCTGGGGATGTCATTGAGGTAAGTCCCAATGGGATTCTGATCAACCATCGCCAGTTGCCATACAGCGGCCAGATGGAAGGATCGATGCAATTTCCTTGGGTAATTTTGCCGCATCAGTCTGGCACGATCACATTAGACCCCCACCAGTACTGGGTTTATGGCAGTGGAGCCCGGCCAGAACAAGCGACACAGAGTTTTGATAGTCGGTACTGGGGAGCGATAGATGAGAGTCGAGTTCGTGAGCGTGTCAAGACATTTGATGTTTTTGGGAGGGGGGTGCGGGGGGATTAGAGGGAATTCGTGTGGAGAGGTTTTGCGTCGGTGCGTCGATGGCGACCCAACTTGATCGTAGGTGATTGATTATCTCTGAACCAACTTCTTAAGTTCTTCTATGGTGAGAAGAGTTGAACCTCTATGTAGCATACGATGGCAATTGGAACATACGAGCGCTAAATCGTCGAGCTTTGTCTTCACTGCACCGTTGAGTTTCGATACCGGAACTGTATGATGCGCTTCAATAAAACCATACCCTAACTTGCCATAAACGCTATGAAAATCCATTCCGCAAATGTCGCATTCAAGTTTTTTGGTTTCGGCAAGCCGTTTCTCTTTTGCCTTGCGTGGCATTTTCCCGTCGCGTTCACGCTGACGATGGATTTTGAATGATTCCCGTCCTTCTGGAAAAGCAGACTCATCGTCTTCATCAACCACCACATCTTCGGCTTTTGCTCTGCGATCAACAACCTCATAGCCTTTGCCCAGAAAAAATTTCTTTGCCTCTACTGCGTTGAAATCGGCTGGCAGATGTTCTTCGCCAGTTGCAAATTTTGCTGCGAGAGACACGATGTATTTTGGTGGGTATCGCTTTCCCTCAATAACCAAATCGTAGTAAACCGACCTGCGTTCGGCGGGAACCCCGTTACGGTCAATTTCCGTAGCCGCCTGCTTGAAATGTTCGTGATGGAGTCCTTTGGGGATCATAAGCACCTCAGTCAGTGGAATTTCAAGACAGTATCTGGACACCTTTCGACATTCTCATTATAGGGTGTATTCGCCCTCAGAAGCGCCTGCCTTTAGCCTCCCATTCCCTCCCCACCGAGTCTGAATAGGACCCTCATGTCGAGGGCCATCACTGATAGGGAAGGTACGAAAATGAACCAATCAATCGTGAATGCAGTTCGATCCAAAGTTGCGCACCGCGCTGGAATGACCGTGGCGTTTTTTATGGTCACCATTTCCAATGCCTTCGCCACCGGGGCTGGAGGACTACCCTGGGACAGCGCCATCATCCAACTGCAAAGTGATCTCACCGGGCCGGTGGCCACCGCGATCAGCGTCATTGCCTTTCTCGCCGCAGGCGCTGCTCTGGTGTTCGGGGAAGAACTGGGTGGCATCGCCAAGAAAGCGCTCTTTGTGGTGCTTGGGGTCGCCTTCATTGTCCTTGGTGACAAATTCCTGGCCGCCATGGGGCTGACCGGTACGCTGATCTATTGATGATGTTCCCTCAAGAGAATAAGGGCGGAACAGGTGCGGACGATAACTCACCTGGAGAGTTGGACATTACCGTAATCATTCAGCCACTTCTGGACCAGGGTCACAACCTGAAAGAAATCGCTGTGGCCCTGCGCAAAACTGCTTACCTCGCAGAGATGATGGCCAAAATCCATGGAGATTTTCAATGAGCGA
>NZ_JPOQ01000092.1 GCF_000735045.1 Ferrovum myxofaciens | reverse complement strand
TTCCGCATTCCTCGCACGCTGCGTTATGAGCAACACGCACCACCCATCCCATATTGAAACGATGTGGGCGGCTCAGAAACCTGTGCTGCTGCAAACGGGGTGGCTGCGTTCCGAACCTGCGAAGATAGAGCCTTCGGGCAAAATCACGGTGGTAACACCGTTAGAGCAGGTCGTTTGTAATAGAGGGTTTGCCGCTGGTCATGGCCTGGATGCTGTAGTCGCAAGACGAGAGCCAGGAGACCCCAGCGGGTTCGCCCTTAGAACCCCCTGCCTTTAGGCATGGGGAGGTTTAGC
>NZ_JPOQ01000091.1 GCF_000735045.1 Ferrovum myxofaciens | reverse complement strand
GGTCGTTTGTAATAGAGGGTTTGCCGCTGGTCATGGCCTGGATGCTGTAGTCGCAAGACGAGAGCCAGGAGACCCCAGCGGGTTCGCCCTTAGAACCCCCTGCCTTTAGGCATGGGGAGGTTTAGCGAAGAATTGTAGATGAAAATACTTGAGTACATTGGTCTCGATACCTCACGCGTCAAGGCCGCCTATCAGAAACTGACGGAAACCATCGCGCGCGACGACTTCCGTGCGGCACAAGTCAAAAAACTGACCAGTGCCAGTCACGGAAAATTTTACCGGGCGAAACTCGACGACGCGGATCGACTGTTGTTTTCCCTGGTACGCCATAACGATGAAGTCTGTGCTTTGATGTTGGAAGTGATCCTTAATCACAACTATGACAAGTCACGTTTTCTACGTGGTGCAACGGTTGATGAGACGAAGGTTATGGATGCCGATGTCGCCGAGGCCATCGAGGAAGCGCAAATAGTGCGATACCTGCATCCTCGACACACGGCGATACACCTGCTCGACAAGCCCTTATCCTTCGACGACATCCAGGAAGCCATCTATCGTCAGCAACCACCGTTGATTATCGTCGGCAGTGCCGGCAGTGGAAAAACCGCGCTAACGCTTGAAAAACTCAAGCATGCTGAGGGTGAGGTGCTTTTTGTCACCCATTCTGCTTATTTGGCGCAAAGTGCCCGTGATCTGTATTATGCCAATGGATTCAATCGTACAGGGCAAGAAGCACTGTTTCTTTCATATCGTGAATTTATCGAATCACTTCATGTTCCTGAGGGGCGCGAAGCCACCTGGCGGGATTTCTCAAGTTGGTTTGTCCGTATACGCCAAGCATTCAAGGGCATTGATGCCCATCAGGCCTTCGAAGAAATACGGGGTGTGCTGACTGCCAGGACAGGGGGTATTCTGGAGCGAGAAGCGTATCAGGCGCTTGGTGTGCGGCAGTCTATTTTTGCCGATAATCAGCGTGACCTCCTGTACGATTTATTCGAAAAGTATCGTGTCTGGCTCACTGAAGCAAAACTCTATGATCTCAACATCATCGCACAGGATTGGATGGCCCTGGCAGCACCGCGCTATGACTTCGTGGTGATCGATGAAGTGCAGGACCTCACCATCATCCAGTTATCCCTGGTGCTCAAAACCCTGAAAAAACAAGGGCATTTTCTTCTGTGTGGCGATTCAAACCAGATCGTACATCCTAATTTCTTCTCTTGGGCGCAGGTAAAGAGCCTGTTTTGGCACGACCAGGATCTTGCCGAGAAGCAGACGTTACAAGTGTTGAGTTCCAATTTTCGGAATGGGTTGCAAGCGACCCGTATCGCGAATCAACTACTCAAAATCAAGCAGAAACGCTTCGGATCCATAGACAAAGAGAGCAACTTCCTGGTGCAAGCCGTTGGCGTGGAGCCTGGTCAGGTGGTGTTATTGTCTGATAACGACACAATCAAACGGGATCTGGATCAGAAAATCCGGTATTCCACCCAGTTTGCGGTGTTGGTTATGCGCGACGAAGACAAGGTTGAAGCACGCAGGTATTTTTCTACGCCTCTGCTGTTTTCGATTCACGAAGCCAAAGGCCTGGAATACGAAAATATCATCTTGTTCCGTTTTATTTCGGATCATCGGGCCGAATTTATCGAAATCGTTGCCGGGGTGAATAAAACCGACCTGACGAGGGAATCACTTGATTATCGTCGCGCAAAAGATAAAGGTGATAGGTCGCTGGAGGTCTACAAGTTTTTTGTCAACGCCCTTTATGTGGCACTGACACGTGCAACCCGAAACTTGTATGTGATTGAATCTGATGTCGATCATCCGCTACTCGACCTGCTTGATCTCGCAATTGGCGGGCAAGTCAGGGTGGATGCGCAAAAATCCAGCCAACAGGATTGGCAGAAAGAAGCACATAAACTTGAACTTCAAGGGAAACTGGAACAGGCAGAAGCCATACGCAGTACCCTCCTTAAACAAACGACGCCCCCTTGGCCAGTATTTGATGAGGCATGGCTGGAAGCATCACTGATCAAAGTGTTTCGTGAGCAGGCACCAGGCGGCAAGTCGAAACATCACTTGTTGGAATACGCCATCTTTCACGACGAACCGATCCTCGCCGAATGGTTGGTGCGAGAGGCAAAATTCGATGCTGCCAAATCTTTCCTCAAACAAAAATGCTCCACGTTGGTACAAAAAAGTTACGCAAATTATTTTTCACATCATTTCAAGGACGTTTTACGTCAATGCGATCTATACGGGATCGAGCACCGTCTGGCCATGAATCAGACGCCGTTGATGGCTGCTGCCGCAGCAGGGAATGTAGCCCTGGTGGAAGCTTTGCTGGATCGGGGCGCAGACCGTGAAAATACCGATCAATATGGATACAATGCCTTGCACCACGCGATGAGAGTCGCTTTTAACGATCAAAAATATGCTCGAGGTTCATTTTCAGCCCTCTATGAACTCTTGGCCCCCCCGCATCTCGATGTAAATACAGGGGGTCGTCTGGTGCGGATCGATCGTCATATGTCCGAGTACTTCTTGTTTCAGACGCTGTGGGTACTGTTTAAATCGCGTTTTGCCTATTTGGAGCGAGGCCCCTACGCCGCTTTTGAAACCCTGGCTGTTCTCAAGGCCTGGGAACATTTGCCTGCCAACGTGGTATATCCAGAACGAAATAAACGGGCACATATTTCCGCTCTGTTGTCGCGCAACGAGTTGAATCGTGTCTATGCCTACAATCGGGCACTATTCAAACGCATCAAACAAGGCTGGTACCAGTTCAATCCGCAGATGTTGGTGCGTGGCAGTTCTGGAAAAAAGGACTGGCAACCCGTTTTCGCAGTCTTGAATTTACCATTGATCAATGAGTTTTCCAGTTTTCAATTATTTGACTACCTTGCTCAATGGGATCCGGTCGGGGAATATTGTGAACAGGCAAATATGTCGCCCCCCACCATTCCTGTTGCGGCAGAACGTGAAATTGAGCAGCGCAGAAAAACGTAAGCGGTAAATTGCCGGCGTTATATTTTCCTGCCTGAGTTTCTCCCATACTCTCCTCCAGGTCATGTCATGGGAGGTAAGGGAATGGAAACAAATTCGTGTAGCGGTAGATTGCGCTACAGCAAGCAGGAATGGCAGGGGTTCGTGTCCGAGTTTCTGACCGGTGGTCAGGACTGCAAGAGTTTCTGTCGGGATAAGGGATTAAATCCATCCCGATTGATACGTTGGCAAGGGGTATTTCGCAATGGGATTTCCCCTGCCATCAGCCAGATGCAACCCGTAGGGTTTT
>NZ_JPOQ01000090.1 GCF_000735045.1 Ferrovum myxofaciens | reverse complement strand
GCGATTGGGGTGATCCATTCGCCCTGCCGGTTCAGGACCTTGAGAGACCCTTGATGCCCATCCAGATGAAACAGGGCCCCGACATGGGTGGCTTCGAAACTGCGGACTTCACGGGTCCCATCCGGGACGGCAGTGCGCTGGGGACCACCGCGTGGATCACGCACCCGCCATAACCCTTGGGCGCGGAAGAAGCGTAATACGGTGGCGTAGGATGGGAACTCGTTGGCACCAAACACCAGTCTGAGGTTGTCGTAATGCAACTGGATGTTCCATTTGGGACGATCCGCATACTGGGTGCGTATGGCCTGAGCCAAGGGTTCGCTGATGACACGGACAGAGCCCGCATCAAGACGCGGGACGGTGGCCAGGAAGGCGGCAGGATCCGGGCTTTGCCGTGCCCGTGCCAGCCAGCGTTCGAGGGTGGAGACGCCGAAACGTATCTCACCCCCATGAATCGGATGACGCCAGGTCTGGCGACTCAAATCGAGCAGGCGTGACTTCAATTCCCCGCGTGGCGGAGGAGCGGCCAGCAGTTGACCGATGATCAGCAGGCGTAGCCGGGACCATCGATCCCGGGCACTGGTTTCGTTTGGGATGGGCATGAATGAATTTCCTTCGCATGAATTCGGGCACAACGCCCGAGTTGCGAAGCCTATGCCGG
>NZ_JPOQ01000089.1 GCF_000735045.1 Ferrovum myxofaciens | reverse complement strand
GTATCGATTCAATCGAAGATTCGACCTGGCAGCGATGGTGCCAAGACTTGCCGTGGCGCTCATGTATGCAACTCCTTGTTCTGGAAAGAAACTGATGATGCGCACTGAGATAGAGACATAATCAGGTGTTTTGTTGTTCTGTTTCAAATGGAAAGGCAGTTCACGTTCCACAGATTCCATAATTATAAATTTAGGAGGATGTTCACGAAATCCAGAGCCAGCAAGAATCTGACTAAGCCGGATGTTATTGATATCCATTGTGCCTATAGATTCGCGAGTGTTTTCCTTCAAGTAATTTTGCCACTGAAATTCCGGACGGACTCGGGAAAACGAATCTCCCAAAACCAAGATTTCGTAATATTTACTGCTGTCATCAGGTAAGACGCTAAAATCCAATTGTGTATTAGGAAAAATTACCTGTGTACTGTGCCAACCGAACTCCCTTTCAGAATAAAAACCTATGCGAGTTAAATCGCCAGATAAGGGTTGTAAAAAAACACCAATAGCGAAAAGTACTGCCACCGGTAGGACCACCAGAGCAAATAACCATAGAACGAACCGACGATGCGGTTCAGAATTGAAAGTAAAGAAACTCACTTACCTTCTCCATTCCAATTATCGAATAAAGCAAAATTGCGATAATAATGCCGAGCCACACCATATTCGGCTGCCATCGCAGCCACCCTTCGCTAGTTACTTGCTCCAGTGTAGGTTGGTAGTTCGAAAGTATCTGCTGACTGTTTGGTGTAAACCAGGCAATTGCCGATAGGACTACGATCCACTTCCAGATTGCTACGTGGCCATAAAGCAAAGGCGCAGGACCAAAATGGATACCAAGTTTTTCCATTACTTCGACCTGATGCCCACTGAACACCGAGCGACCAGGCAGCATGATTCCGTTCAACCCAATCATACTGCTAACGATATGCAGTGCAGCATGTATATTTGAGGCGCGAAAAAATACCCAAGCCAATACGACCGCTGGAAAAGTGATCATCATACCCACGATGCGTCCTGTTCGAGAAATTTTCTCAACAGGGAAACCTAATCGCTCACGTAAACCATGCCACGAGTGATTAATGACAAGGTACATACCATGCAGACCACCCCAAATCACAAACGTCCATCCCGCACCATGCCAAAGTCCTCCTAGAAGCATAGTTGCCATTAAGTTGAAATGGCGACGGAACTTTCCTTTTCTGTTCCCCCCAAGAGGGAAATAAAGATAATCTCGCAGGAAACGCGACAGAGTCATATGCCAACGCCGCCAGAAGTCGATAATGTTGACTGCTTTGTAAGGTGAATCGAAGTTGATTGGCAGTTTTACTCCAAACAGACACGAAATACCAAGAGCCATGTCGGTATAACCAGAAAAATCAAAGTAGAGTTGAAACGTGTAGGCAAGAGCGCCGCCCCATGCTTCTGTAAAGGTGAGCATGTTGCCATGATTTGCGGCAGTGAATAGCAGATTAGCAAATGGAGCGATGCCATCAGCCAGCACCACCTTCTTGAACAGTCCGAAGGAAAAAAGAGATAAACCAACGGAAAAGTTTTCCCAGTGGATGCGGTAGGTGGCAGGCTGAGCAAACTGGGACATCATCTCTTTGTGATGCAGCACAGGGCCTGCGATAAGATGCGGGAAATAGGTAACGAACAGACCGTAGTGGATGAAATTGGACTCTTTCACTTTGCCGAGATAGGCATCGACCAGGAAAGCAATCTGGGTGAAAGTAAAAAAAGAAATACCCAGCGGCAGTATGACTGGTTCAACATGCCAGCCATTATTAAGCAATGAACTAACGTTGGTAACGAAGAAATTGGCATACTTGTAGTAAGCCAGAAGCCCCAAGTCTGAGGCGATGCCGAAAATCAATATTGTCCGCTTAAGTTTTTCACGCCCTCGTACATGTTCCCGGACTATTGCCTGCCCAACGCCATAATTGAATAACACGGAAGCTAGCAGCAAACCGACGTAGGCAGGGTTCCACCAAGCATAAAAGAACAGCGATGCGCCAAATAACCAAAGACCTGCAAGCGAGCGTCTGTATTTTCCCAGAAGAAAGAAAACCAGTAAGGTGAAAGGAAGGAATAAGAATAGAAAACTATAAGAATTGAACAGCATGTCCTGCCTATTTCAAAATGAATACCATGCTGCATACAACGCCACTTTTTCGTTAACTCGTAAACCTGAGTGATGAGTTAATCCACAGCTGACACTCCCTAGACAAAGGCAATCTTCGACTTGTCCCTAAGCCAAGTCATAGCAAACCTCAAAGTTAAGGAAACTCCAATCAGACAGGCGGAGTTTCCGCATCTGTATTAGACCTCACTCCAATGTATGGATTTTCTATCGTGCCACACACGCATCCAATCCTGAAACTCGGTCATAATTTGATGCTGGCCTCGACCGATAATTTTCTTGCTGGTGATTATACACCTCGACAGACAGCAATGGGCACGGTGCTGTCTGATGCCAGTGCTAAATGCAGTCATTCAAACAATGAGCCGAGTTAATGTCGGCAACCTGCACAACACCAGCCATTGAACGGAGCCGACGCCACTGACAGTAATGGCTGTCCTCCAGTCCGTGGGTTGACGCGCCAAGCGTCCGCTCAACTCAGATAGCTGCCATGACAGTTCATCCGGCAGCAATGAGGCGATTGCGGTCACACGTCCACCCAGATATGCTGTCATTTGAACGGCTGCTTTACTCGGATACCTGTCTTCGAACCTATTATTATCCAGTGCGGCCTGAGATAGAGACATAATCAGGAAGAAATTTGGGGATCAGAACAACTTTTCCGGCTTACGGTTTTGGGTGGGTTGGGTTTTGCGTTGTTTTGTTAGTACGTGCTATCGTTCTTTGCCCTGCTGCGTGTGAATATGTCTTTCTGACGAGTTTTAAGGCTATTTGAGAAATTTATATGCGTCGGATAGGCGCCCCTAGCCAAAGCCTAAAGATAATCGCTGCAAGGTGTCTTAGAATCGTTTTTAATGGCATTCGCGCCATCGACTCACGCCCCTGTTTTTGTAATTTGTCCGCGATGCGATTCCCAGTCGAAGGGCACGGCCTCTCCTCCGTCCTCGCGTAATCTGTCAAACACGCGCACCCCAAGATATTTACGCACCTCGTCAAGCCCGAGATTTGACAGCAGCAGGGTTGGTCGCCGGTTTTCGTAGCGCTCATTCAGGATGTCGAACAGGATCAATCCTTCGGTTTCGCTCCCGTACTGCACACCGACTTCATCGAGAATCAGCAGATCCGGAAGCACCAGGTGGGCGATGGCTTCATTCTCGGTTTCATCGCTTCCGTGTCGCCAGGTTGATTTGATCCCGCGCATGGCCCGCATCACCGTGGTAAACAATACGCGGCGGTTATGCTGGCGCATGATGCGTAGGCCGATCCCGGCAGCCAGATGGGTTTTGCCTGTTCCCGGTTTGCCAACGAACAGCGCACACCGTCCGGTTTTCAGTACCTCGTCGAAGGCGTCTGCGTACCTGGTTGAAAATTCCAGGGCGTAACGCTGGGCAGGTGTGTTTGCGGTGAAACTGGACAGGGCTCGGTTCTGGAATCTGAGCGGAATACCTGAGCCGGAGATTTTCTGTTGCCAAACCTCAAACTCCTTGGCGCGGGATTTTTCTTCGTGCAAAGCTTTTTCGGCTTCGGAAGCGATTTGATCGCAGCGAGGGCACTGGGTCCAGATTTGACCGAAAACATTTTTCGATTGGTACGTGCCGTGCGTTTCACAGGTTTCTGTTCTGTCCGGCGAGAGTTTTATCCAATCATCAATGCTCATGTTCATAGCGGGCCTCCGACATAGACGCGGTTTTCAAAGTTTTCTGTTCTGGCGGTTTTGCCGATTGCGGGGGCGCGGTCTTGGGCTTTTGAAAACCAGGACCCAATGAACCGGGCGTAATTCGATTTTTTATTCTTCGGGTTGGCTATGAGCCAGACGGCGGCCCGGTTAAGTTCTGCCTCGATGTTGATGGCAGGGTAAGCCTGCCGCCACAGGGAGTTGAGCCTCTGGTCATGGATGACAAACTTCCCTGCGTCCTGGTCGAACGTGACGCCAGGGGTGCTTTTGCGCTGAAAGGTTGGGTTGGGTTGTATTTCGCCTTCGAGACTGTCGGGGATTTCTCCGTTCATCTGCTCGGTCTGCTCAGGCTCCGGGTGATTTGAAAAATCGCTCGGAGCAAGATGATTTTGATTTAGGTGTGTATGTATTAAAGAAGATGAAGGTGAAGGTGAAGGTGAAGGTACAGGCGTCAGATAGGCGTCAGACAGTCGTTCTGTCAGGCATTCTTTCCATTTTAACGGACGGTAATCGGTTTCATCCGGGCCTTTTGCAGCGTTACATGATCGGCAAAGAGGTTGCAGGTTATCAATCCCATCGGAACCGCCTTTATAAACCGGTAGAATGTGATCTTTAACCAAATCGGATGTCGATCCGCATTTTTGGCAAGATGACTTACAAACGTCTAACAATGACAGCCATTCTTCTGACGTATGAGAGGCGATTTGCCGGGCTTTAGTAAGACGTTCTGATCGTGTTGCTTTGTTATGATCCAGCGAGCCCCACTTAGCCGATGATCCTGCTTTTCCACCACGCGATTTGGATGATTGATTTGATAATGCGCGGCTGCGTTCTTCGTCAATCCGTTTGTGACACCATGAGCCCTCGGATAACTGAAACATTCTTACCATCGCAGATCGGTTTTTTTTCCACGCTTGGGAGTTAAGCCTGGTGATATTGGCCAGAGCCAAGTCATCATCAGGTAGTGGACCGTTGCGCCAATAATCCATAATTAACAGCAGGTAGGCACCATGCTGCTCAGTAGTGAGCCGTGTGGTATCCGCGAGATAATCCGCAATGTAGAACGGCATCCAGATAGTGATTTTACTCACGGCAACCTCCAATTCCGTTCTTGCGAATAACTCGATCCCTTTCGCTGTGTTTTCCCCCAAGCATTGATCGCAGAAAAAAGCCCATCCACTCCAGGAAGTAGATCAAGATTTAACTCCTGACGAATATCGGGGTCGTCCAGATAAGTCACGGCCAGTTTTGTGACGAGTTCTGGCGCGATTTCGATGTGTTCGACAAACCGGCTAAGTAAAACGGTTTTTGAGGCATCAGAAAGCCTGTCAAAAGCCTGGATCACGGGTTCGGCTTCTTTTTGTGTCACCCCAAACAACCGTTTGGTTGCCTGTGATCTGCTTTTTGCAGACAGGTCGGCAATGGTGCAGGCGAAGCAATGCCGATTTGCCGTGCGATGGACACTTATATGACCTGCTGAACATTGCTTGTTCGGATCGTAATAATAAGGAAACTTGCTTTTTTTGCCTTCTTTATGTGTTTTGGGAAAACGCAATAACAAGTCGCGGTTTTTTTCGTCCCCGAACAACCTATCTGCATAGACCACTGACAGGCGGTTTTTATGGATCAGCCACTTCAACAGTTGAACGGCGGACACAGATCCGTCGTGAGCTATGTCCAGGCTGTTCTCCTTGTTTCTGAGTGAAGTCACCCGGCAGGTTGGGATGACGCCATTTTCAAAACCAAGAAACTTGGCCAACTGATCGCTTTTGACAGTCAACCCGAATTTTCTGATCACCATCTTTTCAATCAAAAGCCTGTATTCGAGTGACTGGGTTGGAATCGAATAGCTTTGTCTGGCTTCCGTTGTTTCTTTTGTCGTTTCTTTTGTTGGCATGTCAGTAATCCTTTGTGTAATGAGGATGGATGAACGGGCCTTCTGAAAACTTTTGCTCGTCTTCTGCCCGCTCGAATTGCTTGTCGTTTGAAAACTGTTCTTGATCCGCGAAAGATCCGGAATCCGTAAACGGAGTGGGTTGAGAGGAGCGAGGGGCGAGGAACTTCGGTTTACGAGGAACCGGAGAGATTCCAAGGGCTTCCAAGGGCTTCGCAGGCAAGGTGATAGCCGTAGTGGCATGTGTACTGATCCGCGTCCCAGGCCGCCACGATTTCCCGAGCCCATCTTTTATAGTCAGTCGGCTGACTTGCAGGCGTATGGCTGCCTGATTTGTCTGAAACAGGTGTTTGCATCATTCTGTTGTATGCGTCGCCAAAGTTTTCCATGTCAAGGGCCTGTGTAATGGCGGTAATTTATACTAACATTAAACAATACTGTTGCAAACACCTATAAGAAAATTATTTTCAAGAATTTAATCATTTCGTACAAGAACAACGTAAAAACAGTGAGTTGGGAATGAAAAAATTATAGAATTTTTACATAAATCTCTCTTAAGAATACTAACAGTGCTTGAAAAATGCTTGAAATTCTGGTACAGTATGAACATCTGCAACGCTTTTAGAGCAAGCATACTGGAGAGAGAAATGGATCTAAAACCTGAAAATTGTCTGCTATCAGAAACAACGGAACGGGGTCAACCTGCAAAAAATATGTTGAAAGAGATGGTCGCAAAGGCCCGGAAAGATCACCCGATGCTGGGTTGGTACTTGCTTGAAGTCTTCGCCTATTCCTTCATGGCAACCCTCATCCTGATTTACGCAATCATTGTTTTGATTGCGGAATTCATGCGAAATTAAGGAAATTGTCATGAATACCAAACCAATCCTTACGGTTCTATGTCCTTATTGCAACACCCAGGCAGAACTGGTTCACGGAGAAGAAATTTACCCGCACGCAGGCCCACCCCAAAACGGTATGTACTGGCTATGCCGTCCTTGTAAAGCCTGGGCAGGCACTCATAAAAACAGTCCCAAGCATGCGCCAAAGGCAAACCTGGCAAATGCGCCACTCAGAAAAGCACGGCAGAAGGCCCATGCAACATTTGACCTTCTCTGGATCGAGAATCTGATGAGCAGGGCTGAAGCCTATTCATGGCTGGCCAACGAACTCGGCATTCTCCTCAAGCGCTGCCACATTGGTTTTTTCGACATGGATCAGTGCCTCGAAACCGAACGGCTGGCCGGCGAACTGTTTGAAGACCTGACCAAAGATCTGGCTGACGCTCCTTTCGATCATCGTCCGGCGACCCTTTGCCAAACCACCAGGAACACGTCATGCCACGCTTTTTGATCCACCAGACCGATAAAGAGGTATCAACCGTCGAACGGGCTGCCTTGTATTTGCTGAGCCTCGCCATGGCCTCGGAGCGTAGCGAAGATGGCATGGCTCCAGGCGTCCTGTTCTTATTAACTCTGGCTCGATATATTCGGCATCCATTGGCTGGTTTTTTCTGGTATCCAGCGATATGTAAGTTGGCAGCACTGGCTATAAATACAGGTTAGGGTTGTCCGAAAGAAATACTCGCAATGGTGCGTCAAGAAGATTCCAACCCGTTGCATTATAGCAGCGCATCAGATGCAATTAAACTTATTAACCATCGCAACCGTATGTAAAAACAATGTAGTTTGATAAGTTTTTGCATGACGCAAGCAACTGGTTGTAGTGAAAGCAGTTTTCGTTCATCAAGCTTAATAAGTGAGGAATTATGCAAATCGACCATAATTTCACCTCAGTCGTTCGTAGCATCCAAGCCAGAAAAGAACAGGTCAAACAAACCCAAACCGAAATCAAAGACGATATTTCCGCGTTGGCCACCAACTATGGGATCAGCAAATCCGAAGTGAACAAAGCGATCAAACTGGCCGCAAAAGAATTTGATAAGCCAGGCACCATAGAAAGCGAAGAATCAGCAAGTGGGGTATTCAGCTTAGTGCTGTGCCTAGCTTCTCCATGGGTGCGAAGGCACAGAAATATCCAGAGAAGCTGGCGCTTTATGGCGAAGCTTGGCTGACACCGCGAACTCATGCGCCACAACTT
>NZ_JPOQ01000088.1 GCF_000735045.1 Ferrovum myxofaciens | reverse complement strand
GATCTCGACCTGACGGTCGTTGAGTCCAATCCCCTGATACATCGGACGGATGTTCTCGGTCATGGCTTCCGGATTGGGCAACAGGATTTTGGTGGGACAGGATTCATAGATCACATCCGCAATTCCGGATCGTGTCAGGTCTGTCAGGCTCTGGGTGGCGAAGACCACGGCCACATTGGATTTTCTCAAGACCTTGAGCCATTCCCGGATCTTGGCCTTGAATGCCGGGTGCCCCAGCATGACCCATGCCTCGTCCAGAATCAGCAGAGTGGGCTGTCCCCTGAAGCGTTGCTCGATGCGGTGGAACAGGTAGGTCAGTACCGGCAGGACCAGTTTGTCTCCCTTGTTCATCAGGCATTCCATTTCAAAGACCTGAAAGGGATCCTCATCCAGACTGTCGGTTTCCGCATCCAGCAAGTGCCCAGCCATCCCTCTCAGGGTGTAGGCCTGCAAGGCTTCGCGCAGAGACTGATCCTGAATCAGAATCAGGCAGTTGGTCATAGTCCGTTGGGCCATGACTTCGGTAGATGCCCCAAGCTGGACCACGGCCCGGTATTAGAGCAGGTCGTTTGTGATAGAGGGTTTGCCATCGGTCATGGCCCGGATGCTGTAGCGGCGACGCGAGAGCCAGGAGACCCCGGTGGATTCGCCCTTAGAACCCCCTGCCTTTAGGCATGGGGAGGTTTAGCGCTTCCGTAAGTCTCTTGTCGGCCTGACTTGGTTCTGCAAGGCCACTTGGATGGTTGTGGGCCAAAATGACCGCCGCCGCATTGTGATGCAATACCCGTTTTACTACCTCTCTGGGGTATACGGAAGTTTGGGCCAGGGTACCCCGAAACAATTCTTCCACGGTGATGACCCCGTGCTGTGCATTCAGAAACACGATACTGAACACTTCATGCTCCAGTCCTGCCATCTTGATCCGCAGAAAATCCCGTACTGCTCCCGGACTGTTCAGAAATGAT
>NZ_JPOQ01000087.1 GCF_000735045.1 Ferrovum myxofaciens | reverse complement strand
TCTCCGCGATATTCCCATACAGGACAGCGAGGCCACCATCCTGCGAATACGCGTGCGCGCGGTCACGGATGCAGCCGGCGCTACGATCGAGGTCGTTCTGCTCGTAACGCTCGGACTGCGAGAACGAATTGACGACGGCGACAATCGGCTTTTCGAAATCGCCATCCTTCATGCCGGTGGCGCGCCACAGCGCGCGCTCCCGCCATGTTGCGGCCTTGGGTCGTGGTACGTGAACGGTAAGTCGGCATGGGATCTCCTCAGGGTGGTGAACAATCAGGAGCATTAGGGTGCCGCGTGTACCACGAATTATCAAATTCACGACATACCCGAGGAGTTGCATTTCATTGTCCAATCCGATTTCTTCCCAAGCTCTGTCTGTAGGAAGGGGCGAACAAAACCGTCGAAAGACGTTTGAAGGACCCCGTCCAATGCTGGTAAGCCGGGTGACACACATCGCAGGTCCCGCAATGGCCTTCATGGCTTTCACCAAAATAGTCCAGCAGAACCTGGCGCCGGCACCGCTGCGTACGGATGAATCTCTCCACCCCTTCGCGCTTTCTTTGCCACACAAGTTGACGAGATGAATTTCCGGTTCCTGCCTCCTCAGCACAAAAAAGCAACCCGTCCTCAGGATGATGGAGCAACAATACTTCAGATACCTGCCCATCCCGTCCTGCTCTCCCGGTTTCCTGATAGTATCCCTCGAGAGAACGTGGGGCAGCCAGATGAATCACGAAACGAATGTCCGGCTTGTCAATGCCCATCCCAAAGGCAATCGTCGCAATCATGATCTGTCCCGATGGCTGAAGAAATTGGTTCTGCGCCTGCTCACGCAAGGCCGAACTCAATCCCGCATGATAATGAAGGCAGGGCCAACCCGCGATTTGTAGCCGCATGGCAAGACTTTCCACCATTCGGCGAGTAGGACAATACACTATTCCGCTTTGCCCACAGTGCCGCTGAAGAAAATTTTCTACCTGTGGCATGAGCGCCTTTCGCTCCATCGCACAATAATGCAGATTGGGCCGGTCGAAACTGCTGACGAAACACCGTGCCCCGTCCAATGTCAGGGATTCGCCTATTTCCTGGCGGGTGTGCACATCGGCCGTTGCCGTCACGGCAATGCGTGGAACCTCAGGATATTGCTCGGCCAGTACGGACAACTGTCGATATTCAGGCCGAAAATCATGTCCCCATTCGGCAATGCAATGACACTCATCAATGGCAAACAACGCCACTTGCCTGCCCTCGTACAATCCCTTCAGTAACGACTGAAAGTGACGCTGAACCAAACGTTCGGGAGCCAGGTAAAGGAATTTGAGTTCATGGGCCATCAACGCTTTCTGAACCTCTCTCATCTCAACTTCTGCCTGAAATGAATTGAGGCATGCCGCAGCAACCCCGCGCTTCCGGAGTGCCTGAACCTGATCCTGCATCAGGGCAATAAGCGGTGAAATGACCAGAGTCACGCCGGGTCTCAACAATCCCGGGATCTGGTAGCACAGAGACTTGCCTCCGCCGGTGGGCATCAGCACCAGTGCATGCCCCCCGCCACCGACATGATCGATCACCTCCTTCTGGAACCCACGAAATTCCGTGTATCCAAAAGTCTCACGCAAGATTTTCAGTGCAGGGTCCATGACCCCCAGTATAGACAGCCACCCAATCGGGAACGGCACCAGTAAGAATGTAGTTTCTTCGTTATAATCCCAACCAGTCCTTACTGTTCAGGAATTGACCCCAGGGTCCGACCAATAAACCCCGTCAGCCCTTCACGGTGTTCAGGCGTAGCATCAGCGTCATCGGATGCTGCGGCGATTCCCGAAAACCATGGTGCTCGTAGAACTCTTTGGCACGGTCATGAAGCGCATGCACCAGCAGCGCTCGGACACCGGCGTTCCGAGAAACCATCACTACCCGGTTGACAGCGTCTTGCAGCAGGGATGCGCCAAGTTTGATACCCTGGGCGCGATGCTCAACCGCGAGCCGAGCCAGAACCATCACCGGAACTGGATCAGGCATGTTCCGGCGCACCAAACCGGTTGCCATCGGGTGCGAGACAGCGCCAGCTGCCATGGCGTAGTAGCCGTAAACACGGCCGTCCTGATCCGCTACCACAAACGTGCGGCTGGCACCGCTCAATTGGTTGGTCATTGCGCGGCGCTTGAGCCACTCGTCGAGAACGGCCTCACCGCACTCGAATCCATCCAGAAGGTGGGTGGCCACGAGCGGCTGAGGTGCAGTGAGTTGCAAACTCATGCCTTGGCGTTGACCCAGGGAGCAGTCACGGTCATGAGACGCTCAAGACCCGGATTGTGGCTGGGCGGGGCATCGAGCATTGCAGTGAACTGCATGAACTTGTCGGCATCCATCTTGAAGAAAACCTGGTCAAGTACTACCGCTTGCGCTTTGTCGCAGGCAGCCTCGAGCATGAAGTCCGAACGGTTCTTTCCTAACAGGGTTGCGGCATGGTCAATCAAGTTTCGTTGCTCTGGCAATGCACGCAGGTTGATGGCAGCGTTGCGCATGGAATTTCCCCTCTCAATGCATACATAGTAGATACACAAAGCATAGTCGTCAGTGTAACTGTTGTCAATACATTGGTTGCCGTATTCCACACGCCGGGTCTCAACAATCCCGGGATCTGGTAGCACAGAGACTTGCCTCCGCCGGTGGGCATCAGTACCAGCGCGTTCCCCCCGCCACTGACATGATCGATCACCTCCTTCTGGAACCCACGAAATTCCGTGTATCCAAAAGTCTCACGCAAGATTTTCAGTGCATCGAGAAGCATTGCACGAACGAACTGAATATTCTTGACCGGTTCCACAGTGTCGCCAAACCGAATCTGGCACTTGACGAAGTGCGCGCCTCCGAGGCCATGCGACTGGTGTAACTATGAGAAAAGCGTATGGTTTCAGGACCTTTGAAATGCTGGAACTCGCGCTATATCATGTACTTGGAAAATTACCCGAACCAAAACTCACCCACCCATTTTACTGACGAACCTAAAAAAGCATTCATTGCTGAGACGATTGAGTTTTCTGAACACAGTGAATTTTCAGGTGATCATGAGCAACGCTTTCATTTTAGCGCGGACGTGGATCATGACTTCTGGCGGCACAACTGCCTTCTTCTTGGCCCGGCGCACTTTCCAGTCGAGTGACTTGACTTGATCAGACAACACCGCACAGTCGACGCCATCGACCTGAGTAACGACCTCAAAGGGGTGACCCTTGATCTTCGTGGTTATCGGACAACAGACCATCAAGCCTGTTTTACCGTTGTATTTGGCCGGACTGATCACCAATGCCGGGCGGTGACCCGCCTGTTCGTGCCCTGCCTGCGGGTCGAATTCAAGCCAGACAACATCGCTAGCATCGGGGATATAGCCACGTGCCGCCATCAGAGCACCTCTTTACCTACGGGTTTGCCAAAGCCGAACTCACTGTGCCCATTGCTGGCAGTGACACCACCCACCAACGCATCCAGGTCATATTCCACCTTTTTCAAAGGCTGAATGATGATGCGACCTCGTGAAACGATCAGATCCACCTTCTGCTCGAGGTGATAGCCTGCCTCCTTCAGTGCTGAAGTTGGCAGTCTCAATGCCGGGCTGTTGCCCCACTTACGGATTACGGCTTCCATGAGATTCCTCCTGTTTATGTTTCTACATTGTAGATACATTGCCCGAAAAAGGAAAGTGCTACTGTGCTACTACGTGCCCCACCTTGTACGGTGAATCGGGTCGAAGAGAGGTAAGCGTCCGGTAGACGAGCGGCCCTTTTATCCGATTCAGATTGAAGCGGAATTTTGCGACAGAGTGTCGGTCACTTTTTCCGGAACCCACGAAATTCCGTGTATCCAAAAGTCTCACGCAAGATTTTCAGTGCAGGGTCCATGACCCCCAGTATAGACAGCCACCCAATCAGGAACGGCACCGGTAAGAATGTAGTTTCTTCGTTATAATCCCAACCAGTCCTTACTGTTCAGGAATTGACCCCATGGCACAAACCGCTTCCACTATGCTCGCCCTCGGAACCCAGGCACCGGATTTTTCTCTCCCGGACGCCGATGGCAAAATCTGGCGGCTTTCCGACCTGGCAAACCAGAAGCCCCTGCTGGTCATCTTCCTGTGCAACCATTGCCCTTATGTCATCCATATCCGCGAAAAACTGGCTGAGGTCACCGGTCGATTCATGACCCGGGGCTTGGCCGTGGTGGGCATCAACGCCAATGATGCCGCCCGCTACCCCTTGGACAATCCGGAAAAGATGAAGGAGGAAAGTCTCCTCGCTGGCTATGCCTTCCCTTATCTGTATGATGAATCCCAGACCGTCGCCCAAACCTACCAAGCCGCCTGTACCCCGGACTTTTTTCTCTTTGATCGCCATCATCAACTGGTTTATCGGGGACAGTTCGACGGAAGTCGTCCAAAAAACGCAGAACCAGTCACCGGCAAGGATCTCATCACCGCGTTGGAAGCCGTCCTCATCGACGCACCGCAGGTCACGGATCAGTTTCCCAGCCTGGGCTGCAATATCAAATGGAAGGAAGGAAACGAGCCCGATTACTTCTAACGGGTATTACAGTTGCCCCACTGACGATGAAAGGGTGCGGTTGGAGGTCGCGCAAAATAACGCATATACTACGTCATCACCTAATTAAAGGGGGGAGCCGACTCATGTCGAAAGAAGCCGTTTTCACGATGAAGTTGGAGCCGGAACTGCGCGCCGAATTCATGGCCGAGGCTGAGGCAACACACCGGCCCGCGTCTCAAGTGCTCCGCGAGTTGATGCGCGAATTTGTACGGCAGCAACGCAACGCAAGGGAATATGAGGATTTTCTGCGCGTCAAAGTAGAGGCTGGTCGAATCTCGATGGGTGCCAGCGTTGGCCGGTCGAATGAGGATGTTGAAGCCGAGTTTGCCGCACGGCGGACCGCCGTGGCAGTTCAGGCGTGAGGGTCATTTGGACGCCAGAAGCGCAGCAGGATCGCGCTGATGTGTGGGACCATATCGTAGCCGACAACCCACGGGCCGCCGACCATCCCAACCTAGGGCAGCTTGGCAAGATTCAGGGCACCCGCGAACTGATCCCCCATGACAGTTATCGTCTGGTGTACGAAATCAGCGGGGAAACCGTGTGGATGCTGGCCTTGGTTCATACCTCCCGGCAGTGGCCACCAGTGCGGAAGTGAAGGGAAGGCAGTGTTCCAGGGGACATCACGTTTGTCAGCAACTTCTGCAGCGCCTGCGCCTCGACCTGCAGCATCCCCTGTTGCATTCCCTCGGATTTGTAGCCAAGTGCCTACTCTTTCAATCGATCTGCCCGCATGATTCCGCTGGTTCGTTGGATCTTTCTATTTTTGACCACTGGTATTTGCACGGCACTTTCCGCATCATCCACGGGGCCACGGCCTATCTCTGAGGCTCGATGACTACATGGGATTGTTGAAAAAAGTTTCTGTGGTATGTATTGGCGCAGGCCCGGCAGGATTGACCGCGGGTTATTTACTCACCCGTGACTGTCAGGGGGCAAGGGTCACGGTCCTGGAGCAGGACGAATCCTATGTCGGAGGCATATCACGCACCGTACTGTACAAAGGATTCTGCTTCGATATCGGCGGTCATCGGTTCTTCTCCAAATCTACGGAGATCGAACATTTGTGGGATGAGTTGTTGGGAGAAGATTTTTTGTTGCGTCCCCGCAAGTCACGCATTTTATATCGCGGCAAATTGTTTGATTATCCCCTCAGGGCTTTTGATGCACTCGGGAAATTGGGGGTTAGCGAGGCATTGCGTTGTATTCTGTCCTATCTTCGCGTGTGCTTGCAACCAGCAAAGGAGCCCAGGAACTTTGAAGAGTGGGTAACCCATCATTTTGGACGCCGGCTGTTCGAGATTTTTTTCAAGACCTATACCGAGAAGGTATGGGGAATGAAATGCACGGAAATCTCCGCCGACTGGGCGGCTCAGCGCATCAAAGGGCTGTCTCTGTTCAAGGCGATCTGGCACGCCTTGCGACCGCAAGCCATAGCCTCGGGAGAACGACAGGACACCATCAAGACCCTGGTCACCCAGTTTCATTATCCTCGTCGAGGCCCCGGTATGTTATGGTCGGCAGCAGCCAAGCGTATCGAACAGCAGGGAGGGGAAGTACTCCTGGGGCAGCGTGTGGTGGAGTTGAAAGATTGCGGACCGGGTATGGGCTGGGAGGTGACCACTCGCAGTGGAGAAGGTCAGGAACGAAAATTTCTTTGTGATCATGTCATCAGCAGCATGCCGCTGCGTTCTCTCGGGTTGATTTTGCAACCAACACTACCGGAAACCATTCTGCAGGCCACAAACAGCCTGCGTTATCGGGATTTTCTGGTGGTGGCATTGATCGTACGAGAGCGTCATCGATTTGACGATAACTGGATCTACATTCATGATCCCGGCGTCAAGGTGGGACGTATTCAGAACTTCAAATCCTGGTCTCCCGACATGGTGCCGGACCCCGCACTCAACTGCTATGGAATGGAGTATTTTTGCTTCGAGGGGGATGGTTTATGGACGGCGACCGATGCGGAACTCGTTGATTTGGCATCCCAAGAGTTGATTCAGTTGGGGCTGGCCTTGCCGGACGAGATCGTGGATGGAACAGTAGTTCGTCAGCCCAAGGCTTATCCCGTTTATGACGAGGGTTATGAAGAACGAATCGGAACGATTCGTGATTATCTGGAAGCCCATTGTTCAACCTTGCACCTCGTGGGTCGCAATGGCATGCACAAATACAACAACCAGGATCATGCCATGATGACGGCATTGCTCACCGTTAAAAATATCTTGGCAGGGAAACGGATATTTGATGTTTGGCAAGTCAATCAGGATGCGGAGTACCACGAAGAAGAAAACTCACGCCATGAAAGATGCAGTGGTTTGCCTCAGGAAGAAGGGGTGGAAGAGCGACATGTTCCCGCAAAAGTATCCAGTCGTTGAGACAAAGGACATCCCGAAGGTGGTGGTAGATGTCTCGGAAGGCGGCTCCTGCACAGAAAAACCGAGCCGATTGAGTCTCATTCTGCTTCTGTTGATATTGTGGTTGGTGACTCGCCCCTATGAAGGAATTCTCTGGGACTCGGAATATTACACTGTTCAGGCGCTGCATTTTCTGTGGCCGGACCGCTATGCCAACGACCTGTATTTTGCCTTTGGGTCACAGGATCAGTTTTCCATTTTTTCCAGAATCTACGGACCAGCCATCGCCTCATTGGGGCTGGCGCACGCCCACATCGCCCTGACACTTCTGACCCAATTGGCTTGGGTAAGTGGACTGGTCTACTTGGCAAAAGGAATGTTTCAAGAGAAGTGGGCCTATCTTGCCATGGCGGGCGTCATCGTATTTCCCGGATCAGCCGGTTTGGTTTTTCATTATGGCGAACCGATTCTCACCCCCCGTATATTGGCTGAAGCTCTCACACTTGTAGCTTTGGGCGCCATTTGGCGCGAACGGATATTCTTTTCCTTGGGCTTATTGGGTGTAGGGACGGTCATTCATCCCCTGATGACTCTTCCGGGAATCGTATTCTGGTTTTTGTGGTTTTTTGGGCGGAAAAAAACCGGCTGGTGGGCCTGTGCGCTGGCAGGCACGATCGTCCTTGGATTGGCGGCGAGCGGAGTACAGCCCTTCGTTCGACTGACACAGCCCTTTGACCCAGTGTGGCTAAACATTGTGCATCAGCGCAGCCCCTATTGTTTCATCTCCCAATGGGGGATGGGGGAGTGGTCTGCAGTGATTCATACGGTTTTATTGACGCTTTGGGCAATGCAAAAAGCAGGAAACAAAGAACGACAGTTCTTGAAACTGGCATCGCTGATTGGGGTGGGCGGGATTGTTTTGAGTTGGCTGGGAGGAGACTTATTAAAAAATGTTTTGATCCTGGATGCCCAGTTATGGCGCGCAATGTGGATGGTGAGTCTGATTTCTCATTTGTTTATTGCACAGAGGTTGATCACATTGTTCCACGATCCTCGCAGTTACCATGCCCGATGGCTGTGGATGGGTGCGTTTTTATTGACTTTATTGGCAGGATTTCATGGGGGATTCTATTTACTGGCTACCCCACTCATGGCGGTGGCTTTTCTGGTACAGCAGTGGGAAGAACGAACTCCAGAACCTTTACCCCTTTGGGGACGGTGGTTGGTGGCCTCATTTTTTCTGGTGGTATTTTTCCAGACGGCGTTTTTCTTCTGGAATACTTTCATCCTAGATACTGTTCGCGGCGAAACCGCGCATGTACTCTTAATAGAGTTTGTGTTCACGTTGGGTGCACTTATGTTGATGAGTCTCTCTCTCAAAGAATCGTGTGCCGGTTTCTCCACGAAGTCATCTGTTCGCATTCGCTTCGGGATGATCAATTTATTGCTGCTGGGGTCTCTGATGGTATGGGACCAACGATCGCCGTGGATCAAGAGTATAGATGAGGCTTCTGGCCCCCCTTCCGATCTGTCCAAAATCCTCCCGCAGGGGCGTCCCATCTACTGGGAGGGAGATTTGACCGTTCCTTGGTTTCTGCTGCGGCGCTCAAGTTATTTTTCCTGTTCTCAGGGGACCGGCTCTTTGTTTTCCAGGGAGACGGCGATAAATTACTGGCAGCGTTATCAGAGTTTCCAACCCTTGCATACCACGGAATTTTCTGTCGGTTCTTCTTTTTGTACTCCGCTTCCAGGTGAAGAGACTTCAGGGTCACCCACGCAGGAACAAGTTAAAAAAGTTTGCCGTGAAAATCCCGGTCTGGGTGGCATGGTGCTATTGCACTCCATAGAAGGGATGCATCCGAAAATCTGGAATTCCCCCATCCCATTCACTTATCTAAAATCCATTGGCCATAGCAAAAGGTGGGTGACTGCTGATCGGTTTTATATCTATGGCTGCCCCATTCAGAAGTAATCCGGATCATGGTTCGCATACTGCCTGATTCTCCTCAGTACTGGAAATGCGACGCCAGATCATGCCCATGGCGATCCACAGGATGAATGGGGCGATCTGCACATTCGTCACCCCAACCAGCAGACGTCCGGCTACGGGAAGAATCCAGAGCACCAATACCATCCAGCGCTCCCCTGGGTACCACCCCTCGGTTTGGCCGTTTTCCAGCATGAAAATCAAAACATAGCCCAGCCAGATGAGGTCATAATCCATCAGATAGGGACTGGTCATCAAACTGACGAGGATCAGGGTTGTCCCACGCCACTGCCACTCCGTGGTCCGTTTCCATACCAACGTCAGCCAGCCCCAACTGATGGCTGCCAGCGTCCAGTGAATACCATAGGCCGTGAGTGAAGATACCCCGAACAAACGTAACTGTGCATACACAGTGGGCATATTGAGCCAGTAATGACTGCCCATCCCGTCCTGTTCCATCATGCGCCGGGCAAGGCCCATCCCTTGCCACCAACCCCAGAAGACGGCATCCCCCAGAACAGCGACCGCTATCCCATTGCTGATCAGCACTACGGCTGCGGCCACCGCCAGATCTCGCCAGGCCCGATTCAATAACAAGACAAAGGGGAAAACCAGACCCAATTGCGGTTTCATAGCCAGCAACCCGATCCAGACCCCAGTCCACCCGGAGTTTTTGCGCAGGGACAAAAGGGCAGCCCCACATAAGGCTGCCGTCAAAAACCCATTTTGTCCATGCAGAAAATTCAACCATACCCCACCAAAGGAACCCAGGAACCAGTAGGTGGAGGGCTTGACCGAATAGCGTCTCAACACCTTGACCCACGCCCCCAATGTCGGCAAAATCCACGCAAGATAAGCGGGGAAATAGTGGGGGAGAAACCCCAAGGGCAGAATCAATAAATAATAGGCGGGGGGATAAAACCAACCGAAATGTCCTTTAATGGTAGGAACAAAATACGCCAACGTGGCATGGAGAATCGGTTCCTGATAGGCCGCCCCTGCCCTGCCCTGCAACGCCATCACCGCCGCCACCCAATAGACCGACAGATCGGAAACCATCAGAAAGCCGTTTTTGGAGACCGCCGAGGAAAACCCCACAAAAAACAGGGCAATTGCTCCGTAAATCCCCACGCCAATGGCACCCAAGCGGGTGGTTTGTGACGGATCCAGACGCAGATAGATTTTAGCCATTGGGCAATGAGGTTTCCTGGCTTCTTCTCCAAACCCACCAGAATGCGGCCATCAAGGAGAGTTGTGCGATGGGCAGAGTCCAGTTCCGGTGTGTCGTCACATAGGTCAATGCGGGAACCACCCACACCATCACCATCAGGGTCTTTTCCACCGGTTGACTTTTCCCTACCAAACCCCGTCCCCACCAGACACCCCAGACCGCCAGCCAGGTCAGATCATATTGCAGTACATAGGGACTGACCATCAAGGATCCCAGGATCAGCAAAGCATATTTTGAAGAACGGGCCACCGGGCTACGCCAAACTTTCCAGAGGCACCACGCAACCATCCCCGCCATCCCTCCCTGAACCATTTCCGCCCCTGTTTGACTTCCCCCCCATTGCCGAACCCAGGAATAATAAGAGGTGACTTTGAGCAGATGTTCCAACCCGGCCTGTCCCAGTTCCTGATGGGCCCGAAGCAGCGCCTGGGCCCAGGCCATCCAAGCTTCCGTACCATACACCAGCAAGCTAGTCAGCACCAGAAAACATACCGTCACCGTGGCACTGATGAGGCAACGCCATTCCCGTCCCGCCACCAGCACCAGGGGGAAGAGAACCCCCAGTTGCGGTTTGAAGCTCAGCAACCCAAGGGCAATACCCGCCAGGATTGGTTTTTTTTCCAGCCAGTACAAACCCCAAGCCACCAATCCCGCAGTCAGAAAACCATTCTGTCCGAAGTTCAGATTGAGCCAGAGCCCGGAAAACCCAAATAATGCCCAGAGGGTTGCCCGGCTTGGCCAGGTCACATAAATTCCGGAACAGAAAAGTGCTGCGGAGAGCCCCATGAAGCATCCATAACTCACCAAAGCCGTCAATCCGGAAAACGGATAAAGATAAAAGAAGAAATAGGGGGGATAGAACCAGCCAAAGGTGACGGATTCACGCTGATCAAGAAACCCCACCAAGTGCTGCCCCACGAGATCCGCCAAGTAGGCGGATTTAGCCTGACCCTGAGCCGCCAGGCGGACCATGGTCCAGAACACCCCATAGTCCAGAAACAGGGGTTTTCCACCCGGATGAAACCAGCGGGAACCGTACAATTCCCGACCATACAGAATCAGAAAAAACAGTCCAAAAACTGCTCCGTACAGTGAGACACGCCGAGCAGTCAACCAGGGTATCCTGTCCCCCTGACGAACCCCTGCGGATTCGTCACTGGTGGTGGAAGGAAGACAGGGCATTATGAAGGGGAGGGGCGAGAATCAGAATGAACAGGAGCGGAAAGATGCACAAGATGAGAGGAAGGAGGATTTTTGTCGGGATCTTGGCCGCCTGTTCTTCCGCTTTCAGGCGTCGGTCCAGTCGCAAACTTTCAGAATAGACCCGCAAGGATTCGGCAATGCTGGTTCCAAACTTTTCCGACTGAATGAGCGAAGACACCATGGCTTCCACATCCCGAATGCCCACCCGTTCCGCCATGTTGGCCAAGGCCTGATTGCGACTGGCACCCGCCCGTTGTTCCAGAACCACCTGACGCAATTCATCGGCCAGGGCCCGGCTGCGGATACGCATTTCTTCCCCCACCCGGGCCAGTCCGGCATCCGCAGACAAGCCCGCCTCCACACAGGTCCGCAGCAAATCCAGCGCGTCCGGAAAATTTTTGGACAATTCTTCGCGCCGTCGGGCGACCATTTTACTCAGCACGATATTGGGCAGAAAGTACCCCCCCGCCGCCATGAAAAAAACCACATAGGCGATCAGGGCAGGTTTCCAGGTCGGTTGAAAAATCAGCACCCCCAATAAAAAGGTGAGGGGCATCACCAGGGTCAACAATGTCTTGAAGGAAAAATAAACGACTTTGGCTGATTCATTCCGATACCCAGCGGACTGTAACTGCTTGGTCAGCGCCGAAACCTCTTCCGGTTTCGCTTTATCCTCCTGCATGGAAAAACGGGCCAGGGGACTGATCCGCTTCTTCAGTTGTTGCCTTGCAACCTCGACTTGGGACCGGGTCCCAAATTCGATCTGACGCTCGCCCTGTACCGATTTTTTCAAGCGGCGCGCGGCGGGCGGGTTGATCTGATTCCACAGAACCATCCCCATACCCAGGATCAACAGAACGGCAACCCCTCCCACCGCCAGGATGAACAGATCCATTACCGATACCCCCCAACGTTCATGGGTTCTATACCTTGATCGTCGTCACGCTTTTCATCCACAGGATACCCAGGACGAACAATCCCGCCATCCCCTTCACCAACTGCTGTCCCATGGGTTCTTTCCAGAAATAGGACAAATAATCCGGGCTCATCACCGTCATCAACAAACCAAAAGCCACGGGCAACAAACACAGGATCCAGGCCGAAACTCGCCCTTCCGCCGACAACACCCGGATAGTGCGCCGCAACTTCTGGCGCTCACGCATCAACTTGGCCAACTCCTGCAGCAAGTTGCTCAGGCTCCCCCCCGTATCCAGTTGAATCAATACCGTCAGGACAAAGTAACGCACATCCATCAATTCGACCCGCTGGGCCAGTCCCAACACGGCCTCGCGAATGGAGGAACCATAGGTCACCTCATCGGAGGTCATACGAAATTCACTGCCAATCGGTTCGGGACTTTGTTGCCCAACCACCCGGAAGGCCCCGGAAAACGCGTGACCGGCCCGCAGTGACTGGGCCAGCATATCCAGGGCATCGGGCAATTGTTCCTCGATTTTGGTACTCCGCGCATGCACCCAGTGCCGCAACAGGGCCAGAGGCGCAAAAGCCCCTATCGCCCCCAGAGGAAGCGCCAGAACCCCCAGGCCAAATCCCCACCCGAGCCCCAGTCCCAGTACCCCGCTGGCCCCCATGTATCCCAGGACCTGAGCCACGGTCATCTTTTTCCCGCTTCGACCAATCAGAAGGTAAAGGGCTTCCAACCGGGAAAATTGTTTCAGTTGCTCGTCCAGCGCGGGATTCTGGGCATAGGCCCCTTTCTTGATCCAACTTTTTTCAATCGTCGGCATGTCGTCCATGATCAGACTGAAGCGCATCTTGAATCGTTTGGAATGGTCTGCTGCCGAACGATTACCGAAGAAGGTCAGCGTAAACTCCAGCAGCCCAAACAGGGCCAGAAACCCCATGATCAGCAGCAGATAACCCCAAAAGTCGAGAGTATTCATCGCGAGGCATCCGGGTCAAACAGACGTTCCGGCAATGCCGAGCCATGGGATAACAGACGATCCATGAACCGGGGTCTGACCCCCGTTGCCCGATGGCGCCCCAGAACTGCCCCGTCTGCCGCAATGCCGGTTTGCTGGAACTTGAAAATTTCCTGGGTGGTGATCATATCTCCTTCCATCCCGGTAATTTCAAGAATGCTCATGACCTTGCGTTTCCCATCGCTGAGGCGGGAGGCCTGGATGATAGCCGTTAGGGCCGACACGATGGTCTGGCGCAAGGGACGCACGGGGATCACTATCCCCGAGATTCCCACCATGTTTTCCAGACGACTCAGGGCATCATGGGCATTGTTGGCATGGATGGTGGCCATGGACCCCTCATGCCCCGTATTCATCGCCTGAAACATATCGATCACTTCGGCCCCCCGCACTTCCCCGATGATGACCCGATCCGGTCTCATCCGCAAACTGTTGCGAATCAAGGCCCGTTGGTTGATTTCCCCCGTGCCTTCCACATTGGCCGGACGTGTCTCCAGACGGACTACATGGGGTTGTTGAAGACGCAATTCTGCAGCATCTTCGATGGTCACCAAACGTTCATCATCCGGAATGAAACTGGACAGTACGTTGAGCAGGGTCGTTTTTCCGCTTCCGGTTCCGCCCGAGATCAGGATATTCAGGCGGGACTTGACCATGGCAGCGATCAACATGGACATTTCCGGGGTCATGCTGCCGTAATCCACCAGATCGTGCACACTGAGGGGAACTGCCGGAAAACGGCGAATGGACAGGGCCGCACCATCCAGCGCCAGAGGAGGAATGATGGCATTGACCCGTGACCCGTCCGGCAAACGGGCATCCACCATGGGACTGGATTCATCGACCCGGCGCCCGATGCGGGACACGATCTTGTCGATGATGCGAATCAGATGCTCCTCATCCGTGAACTTGACATCGGTCAGTTCCAGTTTACCCTTGCGTTCCACGAATACCGTGAAGGGTCCATTGACCAGGATGTCGGAGATGGTCGGATCCGCCAGCAACGACTCCAGGGGACCCAACCCCATGACTTCATTCTGGATGGCCGTTACCAAAGCGCGACGTTGGCTGTCACTCATCTCAAGGTGGCGTTCCTTGATGGTCTCTTCGACAAAACTGGCCAGCCGCTGACGCAATTGTTCCTCGGAGATTTGCTCCATCATGGACAAATCAAATTTCTTGAGCAGGTCCTGATGGATCTGCGACTTCAGGCGAGAGGCTTCCACGTCCACCCGATGTACAGCGGGAATCGCCACCTCTCGTCCTCCCCCCGTTGCCGGCGGGGGCACGGAAGAATTCAGCAAATCGCGCAGTAGGGACACTTTGATCCTCCTTCTATCATCCTCATCCAGCCTTCCAATCCTCTGTTTCAGGAAGATCTGAAGAGTGACGTGAGTTTACTCAACAATGAATGGTCCACATTCACCACTTTTTCCTCGGATTTCACGCCCAACAACTGGTTGCTCCACTGAATCAGTGCCTGGGTCAAAATCCCCTGGGGAGCGACCTCCATAAGCGGTTTCCCGGTATTGATCGAGGTATTGACATTGAAAAAGTCATTGGGCAAGCGCACGACAAACTTGGCTTGAAGGGCATTCTCGATATCCGTCATGGGCAGATCGTCCTTGTTGCCCTGGCGATTGGCCACCAGCTGAATTTTGGACTCAGGGTAATGCAGGGCCCGAAAAGTGCGTTGCAGCCGCTGCATGCCACGCACAAAGGGCAGGACGGTCTGCATGACGGGAAAAACCACATCCGACCGATCCATGACCCGCAGTGCAATGGGTTCCAGGGTGCGTGCCAGATCGATACAGACGAAATCGTAATGGCGCACCGCCACAGAAATGATGTCATCCACCTGATCCGGTGTGATACCCACGGACATTTCAGGATTCTGGGGAGCCCTCAACAACCAGAAAGTCTGCTCGATCTGTATGCTGGCCGACTCGATGACTGGACCGGACAAATGGGGGCGTGCCACCAGATCTGCAATACTCTTGATACTGTCATCGTCGGTCAGGCAAAATGACGCATCGGAAAACTCCAGATCCAGATCGATCATCAACACCCGTTTTTTATGCACCTTGGCCAGAATATAAGCGAGATTGCTGGAAATGAAGGAAGCCCTATAGTGGACCCTGAAATCAAGACAGTAGTTTATGCTGTGCGCTGTCATAAGGGATGAGCGAAATGAGCGAAGCGAAGAAGAGGAAAGTTCACACCCCCGAGTTCAAGGCGAAGGTAGGCCTTGA